>NZ_JAPEOX010000001.1:5792023-6096866 GCF_026340675.1 Streptomyces sp. NBC_01264 | reverse complement strand
CCGATGCGCGAGTACATCCGCACCGCATAGCGGCTGTCGACCTTGTCCACGTAGACGACCTCGTCGTCCTGGTGGAGGGCGAGGTGCACGGTGTGGCCGGTGGTCCGGTTCAGTTCCAGCAGGTGCGGATGGGCGATCTCGCGGACGTCGAGGTTCTCGATGGACTCGGAGGCCAGCGCGAAGAGGGAGGCACCGAGCCGGTAGCGCCCGTCGCCCTGCCGGTAGACGAAGCCGTGTTCCTGGAGGGTCCTCAGCAGCCGCAGGGCCGTGCTCTTGTGCACGTCGAGCACTTCGGCGACCTCGCCGAGCCCGGCCGGGCCCTTGGCCAGGGCAGGCAGGATCCGGAGCGCCCGTTCCACCGACTGGCTCACTCAGCGCGCCTCCGCACTCTCCGTACAGACCCGGGACCGCCCCGGACCCGTTGACCCGTCGTCACCCGGGATGTTAGACAGCATGCAGCGACACACGCAACGACTGTTGCACTGTACGCAACAACCGCAAGGCGAACCGCAATGCCCGGGAGGCCCACACACATGCCCAGCGATCCCGTCCAGGCCCTCGCCCAGGAACCGGTGGACCACCGGTTCAAGGGACTCCCCCCGGACGCCGGGCAGGCGGGCCTCACCGTCGGCGAACTGACGGCCGAGCGGCGGGGTCTGTACACCGGCGGGTTCACCACGCCCGTGCTCACCCTCGACGCGGAGGCGCTGAGCCACAACCTCGCCGCCCTCGGCGCCTACGCCGAGCGCCACGGCCTGGCCTTCGCCCCGCACGGCAAGACCTGCATGGCCCCGCAGCTGTTCCGGCGCCAGCTGGAGCACGGCGCCTGGGGCATCACCGCCGCCGTCCCCCACCAGGCACGCGTCTACCGGGCGTTCGGCATCCAGCGGATCTTCCTCGCCAACGAGCTCGTCGACGCCGCCGCCCTGCGCTGGGTGGCCGCCGAGCTCTCCGCGGACCCCGGTTTCCGCTTCGTCTGCTACGTGGACTCCGTGCGCGGGGTCCAGCTCATGGACCTGGCCCTGCGGGGCCAGTCGCAGCGGGTCGACGTGGTCGTCGAGCTCGGCGCCGGGGAGGGCGCCCGCACGGGGGCCCGTACCGACGAGGACTGCCGGGCCGTCGCCGACGCGGTGGCGGGCACGGACACGCTGCGCCTGGTCGGCATCGCCGGGTACGAGGCGGAGGTGCCCGGGGCCGACCCGGACTCCGTCCACGCCTACCTGCGCCGACTCATCGGCCTGGCCGCCGAGTTCGACAAGGCCGGGCGGTTCGAGGGGGTGGAGGAGATCGTGGTCAGCGCGGGCGGCTCCGCCTGGTTCGACGCCGTCGCCGACGTGTTCGCCGAGCTGCCGGAGCTCTCGCGGCCGGTCCTGAAGCTGCTGCGCTCGGGGGCGTACGTCTCCCACGACCACGGCTGGTACACCCGCCTCACCCCCTTCAACCGGGTCCCCGAGGAGGGCGGCCTGCGCCCCGCCTTCCGGCTCTGGACTCAGGTGGTCTCCCGGCCCTCCCCCACCCAGGCGTTCGTCAACGCCGGCAAGCGGGACATCGCCTACGACCTGGGGCTGCCCGAGGTGGAGCTGGTCCGCGACCCCCTGACCGGCGCCGAGCGTCCGGGCACCGGGATCCGCGTCCTCAAGCTCTCCGACCAGCACGCCTGGCTGGAAACCGACTCCGCCGAGGACGTGCAGGTCGGCGACTGGGTGGCGCTGGGGATGTCCCACCCGTGCACGATCTTCGAGAAGTGGCCGCTGATCCCGGTGGTGGAGGCCGACGGCACGGTCACCGAGTACGTCCGGACCTTCTTCTAAGCCCATGGACCTGGTCATCCGCGGGGCCCGGATCGTCGACGGCACGGGCGGGCCCTCCCGCATCGCCGACGTCGGGATCCGCGAGGGCCGCATAGCCGAGGTGGGCGGCCGGATCGCGGGCGGCGGGCGGCACACGCTCGACGCCCGCGGGCTCGCCCTGGCCCCCGGCTTCATCGACATGCACGCCCACAGCGACCTGGCCCTGCTGCGCGATCCGGACCACGGCGCGAAGGCCGCCCAGGGCGTGACCCTCGAAGTCCTCGGCCAGGACGGCCTGTCCTACGCCCCCGCCGACGAGCGCACGCTGACCGAGGTGCGGGCCGCCATCGCCGGCTGGAACGGCACCGGCGAGGACATCGACTTCGACTTCGACTGGCGCACGGTCGGCGGATACTTGGACCGGCTGGACCGGGCCCACGGCGGGCGGGGCATCGCCGTCAACGCCGCCTACCTGGTCCCCCAGGGCACCGTCCGCGCGCAGGTCGTCGGCTGGGGCGACCGCCCCGCCGCCCCCGCGGAGCTCGACCGGATGCGGACCCTGGTCACCGAGGGGCTCGAACAGGGCGCCGTGGGGATGTCCTCCGGGCTCACCTACACCCCGGGCATGTACGCGTCCGGCGCCGAACTGACCGAGCTGTGCCGGGTGGTGGCCCGGTACGGCGGCTACTACTGCCCGCACCACCGCTCGTACGGCCGCGGCGCCCTGGCCGCCTACGCCGAGATGGTCGAGCTGACCCGCGAGGCCGGCTGCGCCCTGCACCTGGCGCACGCCACGATGAACTTCGGGGAGAACCAGGGCCGGGCGGGCGAGCTGCTCGCCCTGCTCGACGGGGCGCTGGCCGGCGGAGCCGACATCACCCTCGACAGCTACCCGTACACCCCCGGCTGCACCACCCTGGTCGCCCTGCTGCCCAGTTGGGCGAACGAGGGCGGACCCGAGGCGGTGCTGGCCCGGCTCGCCGACGACGCCGAGGCCGAGCGGATCCGGTACGCGCTGGAGGTGGAGGGCGCCGACGGCTGCCACGGGGTCCCGGTCGACTGGTCGACGATCGAGATCGCCGGCACCACGGATCCGGCCTACGGGGCGTACGTCGGCACCCGCGTCCCCGACTGGGACACGGCCCGGGCGCTGCTGCTGGGCGACCGGCTCGGACCGAGCATCCTCCAGCACGTCGGGCACGAGGAGAACGTACGGGCGATCATGCGCCACCCCGTCCACACGGGCGGCTCGGACGGCATCCTGCAGGGCGCGAAACCGCACCCGCGGGCCTACGGCACCTTCCCGCACTACCTCGGGCACTACGTGCGCGAGCTGGGCGTCCTGTCCCTGGAGGAGTGCGTCGCCCACCTCTCCGGCCGCCCCGCCGCCCGGCTGCGGCTGCCGGACCGGGGGCTGGTGCGCGTCGGGCACCGGGCCGACCTCGTCCTCTTCGATCCGCTGACGGTCGCGGCCGGATCGACGTACGAGCACCCGCGCACGCTGCCCACCGGGATCCCGTACGTCCTGATCGACGGGCGTTTCGTCGTACGGGACGGGCGCAGGACGGACGTCCTGGCCGGGCGGGCCGTGCGTCGCACACCGCACGGCGGCCGCTAGCATCCGTCCGCCGGTCGGCCGTACTCCGGTACTCCGGTACTCCGGTACTCCGGTACTCCGGTACTCCGGTACTCCGGTACTCCGGTACTCCGGTACTCCGGTACTCCGCACTTACGATGATCGGCATGTACGCCTTCGTACCTGCCGTCCTCTTCCTCACCCTCTTCGCCGTGAGCGTCCGGGAGGACCGCCGGCGCTTCCGCAACGCGGTCTATCTGGGGCTCACCTTCATATTCACCTCGGTCGGGCTGCTCACCCTGGTCCCCGACCTGCCCCTCGGCCTCGCCGGGATCATCGTCGCGCTGGTCTTCCTGATCCCCTCGCTCGGCACGGTCGCCCTCGGCATCTTCCTCATCGCCAACGGCGTGACGATGGTCCGCAAGGAGGGCCGCCGCCCGGCCAATCTGCTCGCCTTCACGGCGGGGGTGGGGATCTTCGCCCTGATCGCGTTCGTCCTGACCGCGGGCACCCGGCGCTCCCAGATGTGGGACGCGGTCACGGGGGGCGTGGTCTTCCTCGCCGGATACGTCTCCTTCCTCTTCCTCTGCTTCCTCGCCTACGCCTTCCTCTACGGCCGGATCAAGGTGCGCGGGGACGTCGACTACGTGGTGATGCTCGGCTCCGGCCTCATCGGCGGCGACCGGGTCCCGCCGCTGCTGGCCTCGCGGCTGCGCAAGGGCCGGGAGATCCACGACGCGCAGATCGCCCGGGGCGGGCGGGTGCCGCTGCTGCTGACCTCGGGCGGCAAGGGCGGCGACGAGAAGCTCGCGGAGGCGCGGGCGATGGCCGACTGGCTGATCGCCGAGGGCGTGCCGGAGGAACACGTACGGCTGGAGGACCGCTCCCGCACGACGGAGGAGAACCTCCTGTTCAGCCGGACGGTCATGGAGTCGGCCGACCCCGGCTACCGCTGCGTGGTGGTCACCAACAACTTCCACGCCTTCCGCGCCGCGATGATGGCCCGCAAGGCCGGGGTGAACGGCCAGGTGCTGGGCTCGCCGACGGCGAAGTACTTCTGGCCGAGCGCCACGATCCGGGAGTTCGTGGCGGTGTTCTGGGAGCACCGGATCGTGAACCTGGGCATCTGCGGGGCGGTCGTCGCGCTGACGGTGGTGCTGGCGGTCAACAGCGCCTGAGGCGCCGAGGTGCGTTCATGGGGGCAGGGCCGGAGGATGGGGCCAGGGGGACACAGCAGGAGGTAGCCATGGACAGTGAATCGGACCAGCAGCCCCAGCGTCCCGCCCACCTCTGGACGGGGTCGGAGCACCCGTTCGACCCTGAGGACCTCGTCATGGCACGCGGCCAGGACCCGACGCCGGAACGGGTCGAGAAGGCACGCAAGCTGATCGAGAAGGAGGGCGCGAGGGCGCTCGAACGCTACCTCCCCTAGGCGGGCGCGGAGCGGGGCGGACCGGGGTTCCGGTCCGCCCCGAGGTGCGTGCGGGCCGGTGCGCATCCAGAATCGGTGCATGCTCGTTAGGCGCCCAGGGGGCCGATTCCTAAGGACGACAACGATGCGCACGACGCGGACGACCGGCACGACCTCCTGCTCCGGTGAACCGGTCGACTGGGACCACCCCGCCGACCCGCCGGCCGGACAGGTCTCCACGCATGTGCGCGCGTACGTGGACAGCTCCGGCGCCGACGGACATCTCTGGCACGGGGTCCCGACGCTCCTCCTGACCACCCTCGACCGGCTCTCCGGCCGGCCCGTCCGCACGCCGCTGATCTACGTGCGGGACGACGGCCGCCACATCGTCCTGGCCATCGCGGCCGACGGCACGCCCGGCGTCCCCTCCTGGTACCGCAACCTCACCGCCCACCCCGAGGTCCGCCTCCAGGTCGGCGCCCTGACCGCGCAGGCCCGTGCGCGGACGGCGACCCCGGCGGAGCGGGAGACGTACTGGGAGGCCCTGACCGCCCTCTGGCCCGCCTACGACGACCACCAGACGGCGGTCGCCCCCCGCGAGATCCCCCTGGTGATCATCGAGCACTGACGGGGGCCGCCGCGGCCGCCTACGCGGAGGTCCAGCCCCGGCTGCGGAGGGCTTCGAAGCCGTCCAGGAGCAGGTCCAGGGCGAATTCGAACTCGAACTGGTCGTCGCAGCCGCCGCCACCGACCGTGGAGCCGTCGTCGTGGGCGGCCGTCGCGGCCAGTTCCGCGATGTGCGGGAAGCGCGCCGCCAGTGCGGGGTCCGGTGGGCCGGAGGCGGCCGAGGTGTCGAACAGCTCCTGGCTGAAGCCGAGCAGGCGGCTGCCCATCGCGTGCATGACGTGGTGCGTCAGGTCGGCGGAGAGGCCGCCCGCCCGGAAGAGCCCGGCCATGGAGTCCAGGTACGCCAGCACCGCCGGGGTGGGGCCGGTGCGCGACTCGATGACCCGGGCCGCCCAGGGGTGGCGGAGCAGGACCCGGCGGGCCGAGAGGATCCGCCCGCGGACCACGTGCTGCCAGTCGGGGCCCGCGGCCGGCGGGTCGATCTCGCCGACGACGGCGTCGGCCATGCCGTCGAGCAGCTCCTCCTTGTTGGCCACGTGCTTGTAGAGCGCCATCGGTACGACGTCCAGCTCCTGCGCGAGCCGGCGCATGCTGAGCGCGTCGATGCCGGTGGCGTCGGCGAGCGCGACGGCGGCGCGCAGGACGCGGTCCCTGTTCAGGGGGATCCGCTGCGTGTGCGTGGCTTCCTGCCGGGTCATATCCGGTCCGGTCCCTTCCCGCCTCGACGGTCTACACCCTGACCTTGACGAGTGTACGCAGTACACCTATGGTCGCTGCGAGGTGTACGGCGTACACCTCTGTCGAGCGAGGGGTGCCGAGAAGATGAGTCCCGACCGGAGAACCGCGGTGGCCGCCGGGCTGCTGTTCCTGCTGACCGAGGTCGCGGCGATGGCCGGGGCGGCGCTGTACCGGCCCCTGCTGGGCGCGGCGGAGGGCCGGCTCGCGCCGGGCGCCGACACGCAGGCCCTGCTCGGGGCGCTCTGCGAGGTGGTGCTGGTGGTGGCGGTGGCCGGCACCGGGGCGGCGCTGTTCCCCGTCCTGCGGCGCCACGGCGAGGGGCTCGCGCTCGGGTACGCCTTCGGGCGGCTGCTGGAGGCGGCCGTCATCGCCCTCGGGATCGCCGCCGTCCTGGCGCTCGTCACGCTGCGGCGGGACGCGGGGGCGCCGGACGGCGCCGATGCCGCGCTGGTGGCGCTGCACGACTGGACGTTCCTGCTCGGGCCGAACATCGCCCTCGGATTGAACACCGTCCTGCTCGCGTACGTGGCTTACCGCGCCCGGCTCGTGCCCCGCTTCATCGCCGTGCTCGGCCTGGTCGGCGGCCCGCTGATCTGCGCGTCGGCCGTAGCCGTGACGTTCGGCGCCTACGAGCAGCTCTCCCCGGCGGGGGCGGCCGCCGCCCTCCCGGTCTTCGCCTGGGAACTGGCCCTGGCCGGCTGGCTGCTCGCCAGGGGCTTCGGCGCGACGGCCGTCCCGGCAGCCGCCCTGCGCTGACGGCCCCGCCACGGGTGGTGGACCCTGCGGGGCGAAGTCCCCTACCCACCCTTCCACCGTTCCCCGGGCGCTGCCCGGACCCCGGTCCTCAAACGCCAGACGGGCTGAAAACAGGGCTACCGGGCTGCGCCCGGACCCCCTGGGGCTCCGCCCCAGACCCCGCGCCTCACACGCCGGCGAGGCTGGAATTGCCCTGCGGGCCATCCAGCCCGGACCCTTCAGTCGAAGTCGTACACCGTGACGGGTATCCCCTTCGCGCACAGCCCGTCCCGGACCAGCGGCTCGATGCGCGACCACTTGCCGCCCGCGAGGCCGCAGCCGATGCGCGGCATGTGGACGGAGGCCCCCAGTTCGGCGGCGTGCGCCGCCAGGTGCACGAGGCAGCGCTCGACCGCCTCGTAGCGGATCGGCGGGCCGCCGCTGCCGGTGCGCATGCCGCGCTGGCCGACCATGTTCGCGACCCAGATGTCCGGGCGGGCCTGGACGAGCTGCACCGCGCCGAGCGCGAAGTCGTTCCCGCTGCGGCCCCGGTGCCAGGCCCGGTACGCGGCCTCCGGCTCGCTCCAGCGCTTCGAGAGCGCGAGGACGAAGC
Organism: Streptomyces sp. NBC_01264; assembly: GCF_026340675.1. Classification (NCBI taxonomy): domain Bacteria; kingdom Bacillati; phylum Actinomycetota; class Actinomycetes; order Kitasatosporales; family Streptomycetaceae; genus Streptomyces; species Streptomyces sp. NBC_01264. The sequence goes on along the minus strand of NZ_JAPEOX010000001.1, from coordinate 6,089,376 downwards.
CCTTCCCCCAGCCCCCGAGGTCGTTGCAGATGTGCGCGATGATCTTCGGTCCGCGGGCCTGCGGACTGCTCGCGTCCCCACGGATGATCGTCAATTGATGCATGCCCCCTCCCCTCCCCGGAAGGTACCCGGACCCTGAGACATCGCCGGAGGGCACCCGCTCCGGAGGACCTCGGACCCCAGCCTTCGGGTCGTAGGTCCACAGTCCGTCCGACCTTGGGTTTATGCCGTTTTAACCGTGTTACAACTGGAACATCGCGCTGCAAATAGCGCATTTCCCTTAGCTGTTGCCCAGCCCACACAAGCGCTGCCCGCCTTGGCAACACCCCCCGTTTCCGCTGGAGGAAGCAACCGTGAGTACAGCCGAGCAGACGGCGCCGTCTGCCAAGAAGAACTCGGCCGCGATGGCGGTCATGCAGCGCCTCGGCCGCAGCCTCATGCTGCCGATCGCCGTGCTGCCGGCCGCCGCACTGCTGATGCGCTTCGGCCAGCCGGACATGCTGGGCAGCGACTCGCTGCCGGGCTGGTGCAACCAGATAGCCAAGTACATGGCCGCCGGCGGCGACGCCATCTTCGGCAACCTGGCGCTGCTCTTCGCGGTGGGCATCGCGATCGGCTTCGCGAAGAAGGCCGACGGCTCCACCGGCCTCGCGGCCGTCGCGGGCTACCTGGTCTTCTCCAAGGTGCTGGGGACCTTCACCGACGGCGCCGTGCCGCAGGTCGAGTCGATCGTCGACCACAAGGTCGTCCTGGTCGACGCGCCCGTCAACGCCGGCGTCCTCGGCGGTGTAGTGATGGGCATCATCGTCGCGCTGCTCTACCAGAAGTTCTACCGGACCAAGCTGCCGGACTGGGCGGGCTTCTTCGGCGGCCGCCGCCTCGTCCCGATCCTTTCCTCCTTCGCGGGCCTGGTGACCGGCATCGTCTTCGGCCTCATCTGGCCGGTGCTCGGCAAGGGCATCCACGGTTTCGGCGAGTGGCTGGTCAACTCCGGCGCCGTCGGCGCGGGCATCTTCGGTGTCGCCAACCGCGCGCTGATCCCGGTCGGCATGCACCACCTGCTGAACTCCTTCCCGTGGTACCAGGCCGGGGAGTACAACGGCGCGCACGGCGACATCGCCCGCTTCCTCGCCGGTGACCCGAGCGCCGGGCAGTTCATGACCGGCTTCTTCCCGATCATGATGTTCGCCCTCCCGGCCGCCTGCCTCGCCATCACCCACTGCGCACGCCCCGAGCGCCGCAAGGTCGTCGGCGGCATGATGTTCTCCCTCGCGCTCACCGCCTTCGTCACGGGCATCACCGAGCCGATCGAGTTCACCTTCATGTTCATCGCCCCGGTGCTGTACGCGATCCACGCGGTCCTGACCGGTGTGTCCATGGCGCTGACCTGGTCGCTCGGCATGAAGGACGGCTTCGGCTTCTCGGCCGGCGCGATCGACTTCTTCCTCAACCTCGGCATCGCGTCCAACCCGTGGGGCCTGGCCGGCATCGGCCTCTGCTTCGCGGCGCTCTACTACTTCATCTTCCGCTTCGCGATCACCAAGTGGAACCTCCCGACCCCCGGTCGCGAGTCCGACGAGGAGCTCGCCGAGATCCTGAAGGCCGAGGCGAAGTAATCGTGCCCTCGGCGCAGCGCACCCCCGGACGGGGAATGCCTTGCGGGGAGCGGCGCGAGCTGATCGCGGGCGAGGTACGGGCCAAGGGCCGCGTACGGGTCGGTGATCTCGTACGGAACCTGGGCGTCAGCCGGATGACCATCCACCGGGACCTCCAGCACCTGGACGCCCAGGGCCGGGTACGACGGATCCGCTCCGGGGCGACCACCATGACCCCGGCGGACCCCACCGACCCGGCGACACCGGCGGCCGACACCGCCTGAGTCCCACCCCGAAAGCAGGGGCGGGGCACCACTGACCGACCAGTGGTGCCCCGCCCCTTTCGCGTTCTCCCGTTCCCGCCGGGCCGCCCCGCTGGCGCGCGCCGCCGCCAGCAGCCCGCGCCAGCGGGGGCGTTCCGCGATCAGGCAGGCCACCGCCAGGGCCGTCACCGAGGCCGCCGCCCACGCGGGCCAGGCGGACCAGGACGCCGCGACGGCCACGACAAGCTGCAGCAGCACCAGCGCGACGGTCACCCCGCCCGGTACCGCGACGATCACCTGGGCCTTGTCCCCCGGGGTCGAGAACACCGTGGGCAGCCCGATCAGCAGCACCACGCTCGCCACCGCGGCCGTCACCGACCAGCCGGCCAGGGCCCACGGCGCCGCCACCCAGGCGCACAGCTCCGTCGCGAAGCGCAGCACCGAGGCGAGATCCGCCCCCGGGCCGCCGCCCCGGCTGCCATGTCCGCCGCGCCCGCCGTCACCCTTGGCGCCCCTGGCGCCCTCCGCACCCCCGCCACCGCCGTGGCTTCTCGTACCGGCCATATCGACCATCTCCCGCGGCCCCCGCTCTCCTTGATCACCGTCGCGCGCCGCGCACACCCTAGGACGAGCCGGGGTGACGAGCGCAACACCGGTCCGGCCCCCTCCGCCCGGCCCACCCATTCCGCAGGCCGCAGCGGTGCGCCGGCCGCGATTTCCAAGGACTCTCGGCGCCCACACCCAGGCATTGCGCGAAAGGGGACATATCGGTCCGCGGCCCGGTCCACCGCTCCCGGTCAAATAGCGGAGCGCACCCGCACCCGGACCCGTAAGCTCCCGTCATGCAGGTGATCCAGTCAACGAAACTCGCCAATGTCTGCTACGAGATCCGCGGACCCGTCCTCGAAGAGGCGATGCGGCTCGAAGCAGCAGGTCATCGCATCCTCAAGCTCAACACCGGCAACCCCGCGGCCTTCGGCTTCGAGTGCCCGCCGGAGATCCTTGAGGACATGCTCCGCAACCTGGGCAACGCCCACGGCTACGGCGACGCGAAGGGCCTGCTCTCGGCGCGCCGCGCGGTCATGCAGCACTACCAGACCAAGGGCATCGAGCTGGACGTCGAGGACGTCTACATCGGCAACGGGGTCTCCGAGCTGATCCAGATGTCCATGCAGGCGCTGCTCGACGACGGCGACGAGGTGCTCGTCCCGGCGCCGGACTACCCGTTGTGGACCGCCTCCGTCAGCCTGGCCGGCGGTACCGCCGTGCACTACCGCTGCGACGAGCAGTCCGACTGGATGCCGGACCTCGCCGACATCGAGCGCAAGGTCACCGACCGCACCCGCGCGATCGTGATCATCAACCCGAACAACCCGACCGGCGCCGTCTACGACGACGAGATGCTGCGCGGGCTCACCGACATCGCCCGCCGGCACAACCTGATCGTGTGCTCGGACGAGATCTACGACCGGATCCTCTACGACGGCGCCACGCACACGAACACCGCCGCCATCGCGCCGGACCTGCTGACGCTCACCTTCAACGGCCTCTCCAAGAACTACCGCGTCGCCGGCTACCGGTCCGGCTGGATGGCGGTGTGCGGGCCCAAGAAGCACGCCTCGTCGTACATCGAGGGCCTGACGATCCTGGCCAACATGCGGCTCTGCGCCAACATGCCCTCCCAGCACGCCATCGCCACCGCGCTCGGCGGCCGGCAGTCGATCAACGACCTGGTGCTGCCCGGCGGTCGGATCCTGGAGCAGCGCGACACGGCGTACGACCTGCTGACGCAGATCCCCGGTATCACCTGCGTGAAGCCCAAGGGCGCGCTGTACCTGTTCCCGAAGCTGGACCCGTCCGTCTACAAGATCAAGGACGACCGGCAGATGGTCCTCGACCTGCTCCGCGAGGAAAAGATCATGGTCGTGCACGGTACGGGCTTCAACTGGCCCGAGCCCGACCACTTCCGGATCGTGACCCTGCCGAACGCGAAGGACCTCGCCGACGCGGTCACCCGGATCGGCAACTTCCTCGACGGGTACAGCCAGCCGTAGGGCCGCGCCCTCCTACGCGACCGCGGCGCCGAGTCCGGTCGACAGGGCCACGGAGATCGCGGCGATGTGGTGGTAGGCCCGGCCGGCGGCGGCGATCACGCCGTCCTGCTCGCCGGGCCCGGGCAGCGCCGCGTTCAGGCGCGCCGTGAAGCGGGCCCAGCGTTCGCGGTCGCCGCTGGCGTAGTACGCCACGCCGTCCGTATCGCACAGCCCGTACGCCTCGGCCACGCAGCGGCGCAGGATCATGCCGCCCATCGTGGAGCCCTCCAGTACGTAGAGGAACCCGAGCAGGGCCCGGGGATCCGAGGCCGCGGCGGCGCGGATCTCCCGTACGAAGGCGTCCGCCGGGCCGGCCGCGACGGACGCCGGGAACACCCCGTCCTCGGCGAAGTGCATCAGGTCGCGGTCTATGAGGGGCAGTTTGACCAGGTCCGCCGACCACACCGAGGTGACGCACGGGCCCGTGGCGCGGGAGAGTTCGGCCTCGAGTGCCTCCAGGACCTTGCGGTAGGCGGCGAGCTGGTCGACGTATCGGTCCAGCGGGAGCGTCCCGGCGAGCATGGCGGTGGAGAAGGGCGTCCCCTCCAGCTCCGCGTGCCGGCCGCGGATGCCGGTCCGGATGCGCTCGACCACCGTGGAGCGGTCCGTGGCGCTCATGCGTCCTCACCCTTCTGGAGCGTCGTGTGCAGCCGGTCGACGAGGTGGCCCTTGCGTTCGATCGTCACCTCGAAGTACCGCGCACTCCGCTCGCCGCGGCACACCCCGCGCACCGCCTCCATCGCCGAGCGCTTCAGCTCCACCGCCTGCGCCGCGAGGCGCAGCAGCGTCGCCCGCAGCTCCGGATGGCCGAGCACGAACTCCTTGAGCCCTGCCCCCACGAGCTCCCCCGACGCGCGTCGGCCGGCGGGCGCGGAGTCGAGCAGTTCGAGGAAGACGCGGTTGCTCAACTGGCCGTAGTCCTCGTGGGTGCCCCGGCCGCCGAACCCGGGCACGAAGTCGGTCAGGTCGTTGAACAGCTGGCTGGCCAGTCCGAGGTCGCGCATCGCCTCGTCGAGGACCCGCCGCTCGTCCTCCACGACGCCCAGGGCCGCCAGGGCCGCGTCCAGCGGCATCCGGAACAGCGTGCCCGTCTTGAGGGCGGCCATCGACTCCCAGAAGGCCACCCGCTCGCCGAGGGGCGCGGCCAGCAGCTGCGCGCGGGTGAGCGCGGTGCGCGTGGAGACGTCGACGGCCTGGCCCGTGAAGCCCCGGCCGACGGACTGCAGCAGGCTCCGTACGACGGCCGGGTCGGCCGCGTGCTCCAGCGCCGCGGCGATCAGCAGGGAGCCCGTGTTGAGGGCGAGCGGGACGCCGTGGGTGACGTGGAGGGCGGCCTCGCCGTAGCGGACGCCGCTCCCGTCCTGGATGTCGTCGAGGGCGACCGCGGCCTTCAGCAGCACGCGCACGGCCACCGCCGCGCGGCGGACGGCGGCCAGGTCCTCGGCGGCCTCGCCCGCCTCGTCGGGGAAGCCCCGGTAGTTGCGGTAGGCCCAGAACACCATCGAGGGCCGCAGCGGGGCCCGGCACGCGGGCGCTCCCGCGGCCGGCGCCAGGGCCTCCTGGCCCACCTTCGAGCCGACGGCGTCGGCGACCGGCCCGTACAGGGAACGCGCCAGCGCCGCCTCGTAGACCGATTCGGGCGCGGGCGGGGTGACCAGGGAGGCCAGGAAGGCCGCCAGGTCCTCCTCCAGGAGCGCCGCATCGCTCCGCACCACAGCCTCTACGCCCGATATGTCCGACACGCTCGACACACCTGACACGTCCACGGCCCCAGCCATCGCGCCCACCCCGAATACCCATACCGTCAACCTGCACGCACTTCCGCACATACGTGCACCGAAAGTAGAAGGTTGAACGTTACTCACGGGGACGACAAGTCGCATTCAAGCCGACGCCCGGAATCAAGATTCAGCTCAACTTTAGAACTAATCCAATGTAGGATGGTCTCCTGACCACGCAGGAGGCCCCCATGTACGAGCCGATTCGCACCAAGGCGGTCGACCCCCGCATAGGCGTCCACCGCGGCGACTACCCCCGCAGCAGCCGCGCCGAGGCCCTGGACATCCAGCTCGCCGGGCATCTCGCCGCGCTGCTCGCCGTGACCGACGAGCTCAGCCTCGACGAGGCCGCCGCCGTCGTCGCCGCCCAGGTGACCCGGTTGCGCGGGTCCGAGCCCGCCCGTGCGGCCCGCCGACCCGGCCGGGAGTCCGACGCCGGGGCCACCGCCTCGCTGCACCAGCGTGCCCACGACCTCGCCGCCCGCGCCCTGCTCGTCGCCGCCTCGCGCGCCGACACCACGGTCGCGATCCTCGCCGCCGAGCGGATGGACGCGCACGCCGCCGCGCTCGACCTCGTCGGCGCCCACTGACGGCCCCGGTCCGGGGCCGCGGAGGCTCCGGACCGGGCGCCATGCCCTGCGGGGCTTGAACGTGCACCCCCCTCGGCCGCGGCCGGAGCTTCCCGGCGGGCCTGCGGCCGCGCCTCCCCGGCCCCGTGGGCCGGGCCCTGCGGGGCTTGTCCCCTACCCGCCCTTCGCCCGTTCCCCGGGGCTCCGCCCCGGACCCCGGTCCTCAAACGCCGGACGGGCTGAGAATGCGGCTACGCGGCATCATCCAGCCTCGCCGGCGTTTGAGGCGTGGGGTCCGGGGCGAACTCCGCAGCCGCGACGCCGCACCAAGGGGTCGCAGCCGGGGGCCAGACCGGCCCGACCACCTCGGCCCGCTCCGTCGCGGCCGGGCCGACACCCGGGATCTTGACCAGGACCTGGGGGCCACGGGCTGCCGGAGGTGGCTCGCGGAACTCCACCGTGACCACGTAAGCCCCCGGCTCCGGGAAGCCGTTGACCGCCTCGACCGAGGCCACCACCCGCCGGCTCGCCGGATCGATCCGGCAACCGGTGATCCGTACGTCGGCCCGCGCCGCCCCCGCCGGCCGCGCGGCGGGAGCGCCGCCCGCCCAGACGTACAGCCCCAACGGGGCGAAGACCAGCAGTCCCGCCACGAACACCAGGGCGACCAGCCAGCCCTGCCACTTCAACGCGCTCACGCCCATGGCACGATCCTCCCGGGCGCCCGCCCCGGTCACCAGCACTCACGGGCCCACACAGCATTTCGAAGTGGGACCGCCTCGTCACCTGGCGTTCACTCAACTGCGCGCGGAATGTGGGCTTCCGCGAGCACTCTGCACCCGTGAGACGCATCCTAGGAATCGCCCTGGCGATCCTCCTGGTCGGCGGCGTGATAGCCGTCATCGCCATCGGAGGAAAGAAGCCGGAGGGCACGGCAACGAAGACCGTGCATGGCGTCATCGGTTCGGAGAAGTCCGAGTTCTTCCGCGACCCCGACGTCGTCAAGGCCCTTGCTGACAAGGGCTTCACCGTGAAGACCGAAACCTCAGGTTCCTGGGCGATGAACCAACTCGCCCTGAGGGACTTCGATTTCGCCTTCCCCAGCAGCAATGAACCGGCCGCGGAGATCGAGGAGAAGGCCGGGGTGAAGGGTGCACAGAACGCCAAGCCCTTCTTCTCCCCGCTCGTCGTCATCGCCCGGGGCAACGCGGCCAAGGTGCTGTCCGCCCACGGCCTCGCGAAGATGTCCGGCAAGAACTCCGGCACCCTCCTCCTCGACCCCTTCCTGAAGGCCGCCGCCGAGGACAAGACCTGGCAGCAGCTCCAGGGCGGGACCAGCGAGTACCCCGAGCTGGCCGGCACGGTGTTCATCAAGACCACCGACCCCACCACCTCCAACTCGGGCGCGCTCTTCCTGGCCACCACCTCGAACGTCGCCAACGGCCTGACCGTCGTCTCCGACGACGTCGGCATCAACCGGACCGCGCCGCTGATGAAGAAGCTGATCTCCGTCCAGGGCTCCATGGAACAGAGCACGGACGGCCCCTTCCGCGCCTTCATCAGCGGCAGCGGCGAACCGCTCATCCTCGCCTACGAGTCCCAGGTGGCCAGCCTGCTCCAGCAGAAGCAGGATCCGGGCGACATGGTGGTGCTCTACCCCGACACCACCGTCAACTCCCCGCACACCTTCGTACCGATCAGCGAGAAGGCCGCGGAGCTCGGCACCCTGCTGGCCACCGACCCGAAGCTGCGCTCGCTCGTGGTCCGCCACGGGTTCCGGCCGACGGAGGGGGTGGCCGAGTTCAACACCGCCACCGCGCCGCACACCGCGTACCTCAACTCGGGGCTCACCGGCCTCCGTCAGGTCGGCGCACCGACCGTCAAGGTCCTGATGGCGCTGGCCGCGCGCTCCAAGGGATAGGGGGGAACTGAACACCATGACATTGACACCACCTGAAGACAGCCCGCTCGTCCTCACCGCCCCCGAGCCCGTCGCACCCGTCAAGCGGGAGCAGGCCTCCGGCCTGGTACCGCTCCAGGACGGGGTGCGCGAGGAGATGGCCCGCCGGGCCGGGGAGTACGTCGGCTCGCTGGCCGGCATCGACAGCCTCTCCCCCGAGTTCGCGACCCGCATCGGGGAGATCACCGGGCTCGGCTCCGCCGACATCCGCGGCGCCGCCCAGCAGTCCAACCGCATGCTGGAGCGGGCCGTACGCTCCCTCGGCACGGACGGCGGCGGCGACGCCCAGGCCCGCGTCGCGGGGTCGCTGGTCGAACTGCGCCGCACGGTGGAGGACTTGGACCCGAGCGACAGCTCCACCAAGGGCGTGCGCAAGCTGCTCTCCAAGCTGCCCGGCGGCAACAAGTTCCGCGACCACCTGGCCAAGTACGCTTCCTCGCAGACCACCCTCAACCGGATCGTCGGCGCGCTGCGCGGCGGCCAGGACGAGCTGCGCCGCGACAACGCCGCCCTGCACACCGAGCGGGCCCGCCTGTGGGAGACCATGGGCAAGCTCCAGGAGTACGCGGTGCTCACCGAGGCCCTGGACGCGGCCGTCGAGCAGCGGATCGCCGGACAGAGCGACCCCCAGCAGGCCGATGCGCTGCGCGTGGACGTGCTCTTCCCCGTACGGCAGAAGCACCAGGACCTGCTGACCCAGCTGGCCGTCTGCGCCCAGGGCTACCTGGCGATGGACGTGGTCCGCCGCAACAACGAAGAGCTGATCAAGGGCGTCGACCGGGCCGCGACCACCACGGTGTCCGCGCTGCGGATCGCCGTGATGCTGGCGCAGGCCCTGAACACCCAGGGCGAGGTGATCAAGCAGATCAACACCCTGCGCGACACCACCGAGGGCCTGATCCGCGGCAACGCGGAGATGCTGTCCACGCAGAGCGGGGAGATCCAGCGGATCGCCGCCGACCCGGCCGTCGGCGCGGAGACGCTGCGGACGGCCTTCGCCCAGATCTACAAGACGCTCGACACCATCGACACCTTCAAGGTGCAGGCCACCGAGAACATGGCCGCCACCGTGGAGTCCCTCACCGGCGAACTCCAGCACGCCTCCGCGTACCTGGCGCGCACCCGCACCACCAGCGCCCTGGAAGGCGGCGACACCCGATGAACGGCATGAGCATCCACGGCGCCGTGCTGCGCAGACGGCTCGCCGCGGCGGTGGCGCTCGCCGCCGCCCTGCTCGGGGCGAGCGCGTGCACGGAGGACTCCGACCACCCGAAGCCGAAGCAGACCGCGTACCAGGAGGGCAAGCTGCGGGTCCTGGCCTCCAGCGAGCTGTCCGACATGGACGCGGTGCTGAAGGCGGCGAAGACCGCCACCGGGGTCGGCGTGGAGCTGACCATGTCGGGGACCCTCGACGCGGTCGAGCAGATCGCCTCCGGCAAGGCGGACGGCAAGTACGACGCCATCTGGCTGTCCTCCAACGACTACCTGCGGCTGCGGCCCGAGGCCGCGGGCAAGCTGTCGAGCGAGACCCCGGTGATGTCCTCACCGGTCGCCCTCGGTGTGAAGCCCGAGGCGCTGGCCCGGCTGGGCTGGAAGCCCGAGTCGGTGACCTGGTCGGCGGTCCACGAGGCCGTGGCCGCCGGGAAGCTGACGTACGGGATGACCGACCCGGTGCGTTCCAACTCCGGTTTCTCCGCCCTGATCTCGGTGGCCTCCGGGCTCTCGGGCGCACAGGCGGCGCTGACGGACGCGGACGTGGCGAAGGCCCAGCCGATGCTGAAGGGGTTCTTCACCGGGCAGAAGCTGACCTCGGGCTCCTCGGGCTGGCTGGCCGCGGCCTACACCCAGCGCGGGGACGTGGACGCGCTGGTGAACTACGAGTCGGTGCTGCTGTCCATGAACCGGGACGCGAAGACGAACCTGACGGTGATCCGGCCGGTCGACGGCGTGGTCACGGCCCACTACCCGCTGACCCTGCTGACCTCGGCCCCGGCCGGGGCCCGCGAGTCGGGGCGCGCGCTGACCGAGTACCTGAGCGGCGCCGAGGCGCAGAAGACGATCACCGAGACGACCTTCCGGCGGCCCGTGGCGGCCGGGGTGACCCCGGCGGCCGGGCTGAGCCCGGACAAGCGCCGCGAGCTCCCCTTCCCGGGCACCCGCTCGGTGGCGGACGGACTGCTCGCCAGCTACGAGAACGAGCTGCGCCGCCCCTCGCGCACGGTGTACGTACTGGACACCTCGGGCTCGATGGCGGACGAGGACCGGATCGGCCGGCTGAAGTCGGCGCTCACCGACCTGACGGGGACGGGGAGTTCGGGTACCGGAGAGCGGTTCCGGGACCGCGAGGAGGTCACGCTGCTGCCCTTCGGCGACAAGGTGAAGAAGGTCCTGACGCACACGGTCGAACCGGGCAACCCCGGACCGGCCCTGGACGCGATCCGCGCGGACGTGAAGTCGCTGCAGCCGGACGGCGGAACGGCCATCTACAGCAGTCTGCAGGCGGCGTACCAGCAGCTCGGCAAGGGCAACGCGGACGCGTTCACCTCGATCGTACTGATGACGGACGGCGAGAACACCGCGGGCGCCGGGGCCAAGCAGTTCGACGCCTTCTACGCGGGACTGCCCGAGACGCAGAAGCACACCCCGGTCTTCGCGGTGCTGTTCGGCGACTCGGACCGCAAGGAACTCGCCCACATCACCGAACTGACCGGCGGGCGGCTCTTCGACGCCACCGAGGGCAACGGTTCGCTGGACGGAGCCTTCGAGGAGATCCGTGGCTACCAGTAGGGTCCTGCGGTTCCTGGAGTCGAAGAAGAACCTGGCCGGCAGCGCCTGCGGGGTCGTCGGCGTGGGCCTGACCCTCACCGGGGTGGCCGGCACGTACTGGCCGGTGGTGGTCGCCGGGCTGTACGGGGCGGGCGCGCTCGTCGCCCCGCCGGAAGTGCCGGCGCCACCGGTACCGCCGGAGCCCGCCGAGCAACTGGGCTTCGTACGGGAGGACTTCACGCGGCTCCAGGAGTACGTCGGCGAGGTGGACCTGCCGTCGGAGCCCGCCGAGGTACTGACCGGGCTGCTGGAGCTGTACGCGGCGATGCTGGAGCCGGGCTGGGTGGCGGGGGTCCTGGCCGCCGACCCGGAGGCGGTGCACGCGCTGACCCGGGCCATCCGCACGGACGTGCCGGAGTGCGTGGACACCTACAACCGGACCCGCTGGTGGACCCGGCTCACGCCGGGCGGTGAATCGCCCGAGCGCCACCTGGAGCGGCAGCTGACGCTGCTGCGGGAGGAGGCGGAACGCATGACGGCGGACCTCCGTGAAACGGAAGCCCGCCGTCAGCAGACGCACACGACCTATTTGGAAGGCCGCAGGGAACCCTAGGTCGGGGAATCCCGCGTCAGCCCGAGGCCGGGGACAGCCGGCCACAGGGGTTCAGGGGTCGTGCCGGGAACCGGCACGGGGAGGGGCACGGGGAGGGGCACGGGGAGGGGCACGGGGAGGGGCGAGGGGATCAGCCCAGGCGCTCGACGAGCGCCTCGTACTGGTCCCACAGCTCCTTCGGCGTGTGGTCACCGTAGGTGTTCAGGTGCGCCGGGACCAGCGAGGCCTCGTCGCGCCAGACCTCCTTGTCGACCGCGAGGAGGAACTCCAGGTCGGCGGCGGGCAGGTCCAGGCCGTCGGTGTCCAGGGAGGCGACGGTCGGCAGGACGCCGATCGGGGTCTCCACGCCCTCGGCGGTCCCGTCGAGGCGCTCGACGATCCACTTCAGGACGCGGCTGTTCTCGCCGAAGCCGGGCCACACGAACTTGCCCGCGTCGTTCTTGCGGAACCAGTTCACGTAGTAGATCTTCGGGAGCTTGGACTGGTCCTTGTCCTTGGCGACGTCGACCCAGTGGCCCATGTAGTCGCCCATGTTGTAGCCGCAGAACGGCAGCATGGCGAAGGGGTCGCGGCGCAGCTCGCCGACCTTGCCCTCGGCGGCGGCGGTCTTCTCGGAGGCGATGTTCGAGCCGATGAAGACGCCGTGGTTCCAGTCGAAGGACTCGGTGACCAGCGGCACGGCGGAGGCGCGGCGGCCGCCGAAGAGGATCGCGGAGATCGGGACGCCCTTGGGGTCCTCCCACTCGGCGGCGATCGTCGGGCACTGCGAGGCGGGGACGGCGAAGCGGGCGTTGGGGTGGGCCGCCGGGGTGTCGGACTCCGGGGTCCAGGCGTTGCCCTTCCAGTCGATCAGGTGCGCGGGCGCCTCTTCGGTCATGCCCTCCCACCAGACGTCGGAGCCGTCCGGGGTGAGCGCGACGTTGGTGAAGACGGTGTTCGCGTACATGGTCTTCATGGCGTTGGCGTTGGTGTGCTCGCCGGTGCCGGGGGCGACGCCGAAGAAGCCGGCCTCGGGGTTGATCGCGTAGAGACGGCCGTCCTCGCCGAAGCGCATCCAGGCGATGTCGTCACCGACGGTCTCGACGGTCCAGCCCGGGATGGTGGGCTCCAGCATCGCCAGGTTGGTCTTGCCGCAGGCGCTCGGGAACGCGGCGGCGATGTACTTGCTCTCGCCGGCCGGCGGGGTGAGCTTGAGGATGAGCATGTGCTCGGCGAGCCAGCCCTCGTCGCGGGCCATGACGGACGCGATGCGCAGGGCGTAGCACTTCTTGCCGAGCAGGGCGTTGCCGCCGTAGCCCGAGCCGTAGGACCAGATCTCGCGGGTCTCGGGGAAGTGCGAGATGTACTTGGTGGTGTTGCACGGCCACGGCACGTCGTCCTGGCCCTCGGCGAGCGGGGCGCCGAGGGTGTGGACGGCCTTGACGAAGAACCCGTCGGTGCCGAGCTCGTCGAGGACGGCCTGGCCCATCCGGGTCATGGTGCGCATGGCGACCGCGACGTAGGCGGAGTCGGTGATCTCGACGCCGATGGCGGAGAGCTCCGAGCCGAGGGGGCCCATGCAGAAGGGGACGACGTACATCGTGCGGCCCTTCATGGAGCCGCGGAAGATGCCGCCTTCCTCGCCCTTGCCCGCGAACAGCTCCTTCATCTCGGAAGGGGCCTTCCAGTGGTTGGTCGGGCCCGCGTCCTCCTCCTTCTCGGAGCAGATGAAGGTCCGGTCCTCGACGCGCGCGACGTCGGAGGGGTCGGAGGCCGCGTAGTACGAGTTCGGGCGCTTGGCCGGGTCCAGCTTCTTGAAGGTGCCCTTGGCGACGAGCTCCTCGCAGAGGGCCTCGTACTCGGCGTCGGAGCCGTCACACCAAACGATGCGGTCGGGCTGGGTGAGGGCAGCGATGTCCTCTACCCAGGAGACCAGCTCCTGGTGCTTGGTGGGGACGTCGGAAGTGGTGCCAGCCGCGATGTCGCGCGCCACGATCGCTCCTTGTTGAGGGGTTTGATTTGTGATTGCCCCGTGGGGGCCGCGACCCGGACGCTTCGCGCTCCGCTCATCCGGTGTCGACCGCACTCATCTGATCATCCGGTGCGTGTGCGCATATGTCCAGGGGGCCTCTCACGTGAGCATCGCCACTCCGGTCAATCTTCCGTAAAGCGCACTAACGGAAACCTACGCAACCGTAGGTAGCATGGCCGGTATGACTTCCGACGCCGCTGCCGTGGCCGCTCCGATGGTCGAAACCGCCGATCAGGAGGCCAAGCCGCTCATGCGCGGCTGGCTCCACACCGGCATGTTCCCCGCCGTGGTGATCGCCGGCCTCGTCCTGATGGCCTTCACCGACTCGACCCGGGCCCGGGTGGCGTGCGGGGTGTACGTGCTCACCGCCTGCCTGCTCTTCGGAGTCAGCGCCGTCTACCACCGCGGTACGTGGGGCCCGCGCAGCGAGGCCATCCTGCGGCGGCTCGACCACGCCAACATCTTCCTGATCATCGCGGGCACGTACACCCCGCTGACCGTCCTGCTGCTGCCCGACTCCACCGGGCGCACCCTGCTCTGGGCGGTCTGGATCGCGGCCGCGGCCGGCATCGCCTTCCGCGTCTTCTGGGTCGGCGCCCCGCGCTGGCTGTACACCCCCTGCTACATCGCCATGGGCTGGGCGGCCGTCTTCTTCCTCCCCGACTTCCTGCGCACCGGCGGCATCGCCGTCCTGGTCCTGGTCATCGTCGGCGGCCTCCTCTACAGCGTCGGCGGCGTCATCTACGGCATGAAGCGGCCGAACCCCTCCCCCCGCTTCTTCGGCTTCCACGAGGTCTTCCACTCCCTGACCCTGGCCGCCTTCGTCGCCCACTACGTGGGCATCTCGATCGCCGCGTACACGCACTAGACGGGCCGGGGCCCCGCCGCGTGAGCGACGGGGCCCCGCCCCGGTACGGCGCGCGCCCAGGGACGGCGCGCGCCTACGTGCAGGCGTAACCGTCGCCGTCCGGGTCCAGCCGGAGCGGGTCGCTGCCGTTGACCTTCAGGCGGGCCGGGTACTTGTGGGCGGCCAGCCAGTCGCAGCGGGCCTTCGTCGTCGCCTTCACCTCCGCCGGGAACCGCGTGGGCACGCACACGTTGGCCGTGCCGTAGTGCCGGTCGCAGCCGGCCACGTTCGGGGCCACCGGGGCCGAGTCCCGCTTCGCCGGGTTCTTCTTCGGCGCCGCCAGCTCGTTCGCGAAGGTGTGCTCGTGCGCGGTCGGGGGCTCGGCGGACGCCGCCAGGGCCGACGGGCCGCCCAGGTGCACCCACTGCGCGATGGAGGGGACGCCGTTCGCGTCGACCGCGAAGAGCATGTACCAGCCGGGCGGGGCCAGGTTAGGGTTGCTGGTGACGTTCAGGTCGATCGTGGTCCCGTTCACCACCGTCAGCGGCAGGTCCACGAACCGCTGATTGGGGTCCGAGGAGTGGGTGACCGCCGCCGGACGGATCAGCTCCGCCTTGGCGACCGCCCGGTTGACGGTGATGCGCTGCGTGTCCCCGTACACCCACTGGTTGTCGATCACCGAGGTGATCTGCGGACGCGCCCCCTTGAAGAGGTACGGCGGGGTGTAGATCGACACGTTGTGGTTGTACGTGCCGTTGCCCGGGTTGTCCCCGACCGACATGACGCGGCCGTCCGGCATCAGGAACGACGCCGAGTGGTACGTGCGCGGGATCGGGTCGGTGGCCAGGCCCGGCTGGTAGGTGTTGGTGGTCGGGTCGAAGAACGAGGCCTCGTACACCGGGTCGGCCCGGTCGTGCAGACCGCCGCCGGTCTCCAACACCTTGCCGTCCGGCAGCAGCACGGCGGACACGAACATCTTGCCCTCGGCGCCGGTCTGCGGCCGCTTGCCCTGGCCCTGGTCGACCAGGCCCTGGGGGATGTCCGGGCCGGCCGTGTAGGCGGGGCTCGGCTTCTTCAGGTCGATGATGTCGGTGAGCCGGTTCGCCGCCGGGTTGCGCTCGTTGTTGCCGCCGCCGATGGTCAGGACCCGCTGGTCCTGGGCCGGGGGCAGCAGCACGCTCGCCGACTCGTCGCGCTCGTCCTTGTTGCGCAGGCCGGGTACGTCGGTGATGGTGTTGGCGCCGTAGTCGTACACCGAGGCGCCGGTGCCCGGGGTGCCGTTGCCGAAGGTGTGGCTGCCCGAGTAGAAGAGCCGGCCGTCCTGCATGAGGATCATCGACGGGTACAGGCCCCAGTACGACCAGGTCTGGTTGACCTCGTTCATCGGCAGCCACTTGTTCTGCGCCGCCGAGAACTTCTCCGCGGTCACGTTGCCCGTGGAGTCCTCCTTCAGCCCGCCGAAGGAGATCACGTCACCGTTGCCGAGGATCGTCGCCGACGGGTACCAGTGCCCGCCGTTCATGTCGTTCGTCTTCGTGTACTTCTCGGTCGCCGGGTCGAAGGTGTACGAGTCCTTCAGCCCCTGGTAGCCGATCGTGCCGTCGGCCGACGGATAGCCCTTGTTCCCGCTCATCACCAGCACCCGGCCGTCGGACAGCTGGACGTGCCCGGAGCAGAACATGTCCACCGGCGTCGGGATCGTCTTGAACGAGCCGTTCGCCGGATCGTAGACGGCGGAGGTGAAGGTGCCCGCGTTGAACTGGGCGATGTCGTTGCCCGAACCCGCGATCAGCAGCACCTTGCCGTTCTTCAGCACGACGGCGTGCATCGAACGCACCGGGTTCTTGGCGGCGATCACCTCCCACTTGCCCTTGGCGCACTCGGTGGCCGTACCCGTGCAGGTGGGCTGCGGCGGGACCGCGCCCACCTCCTCCAGCGCGTAGTCGTCGGTGGTGAGCGTGCCCACCCCGTAGACGGACAGTCCCCACGCGATCTTGTCGGTGCCCGGCGGGACCGCGGGCGTACGGACCTCCGTGCGCGCCCACGCGGCACTGACGGGGGGATTCTGCAGATCGGTCCAGTACTGCCAGCCGGCCACCGCGTCGTGGCGGAACACCGTCACCGACACGTCCGGGGTGTTCGACTTGTACCAGGCCGACAGGTCGTACTGCTTGCCCGGCACCACCGTCGGGGCGCAGGTGCCGTTCTCGGTGACCAGGGCCTTGCGGTCGCCGTCCACCCGGCGGGTGAGCGAGACCTTCATCGCCTTGGTGCCGGAGTGCGCGTCGGCGACGGTGGCGAAGGTGAAGTCGTTGTCGCCCCAGCCGGACTTCGACCAGCAGGACGGCATGTCGGAACCGGCCGGACCGGCCGTCTCGAAACCGGGGTTGGTGAGCAGGTTGGGCGGTCCGGCCGTGGCCTGCTGCGGTGCGGTCAGCAGCAGGCCACCGGTCATCGCCCCGACGGCCAGCAGAGCGGCCCGCCACCCTGCCCTGCGCCGGATCTTCCTTCCCATGGGGAGCATCCCTTCGTGCGGCTCAACTCGTTTGCGTACGGCCCGCCTTGCGCGGGAGGTAGACGAGGGCCTCCGTCGCCGCGAACCGCAGCACGAAGGTGGTGACGAGGGCGAGCGCCGTCGCGGACAGCACGCCGAAGCCCCACGTGCCGACGAACACCGCGATCAGCGGGATCCGCAGCAGCAGATCGGCGTTGGCCAGCAGCGTGAAGCGCCCGAGCCGGTCGCCCCAGTGGCGGTGCCGGCGCCGGTCGCGGAACAGCAGGGTCTCGATGAGGAGGAAGTTCCACAGCACCCCTGCCTGGTTCGCCACCACCTCGGCGACCAGGTAGTTCATCCCGGTGTGCGTGAGCATCCACAGCGCGGCCAGGTTCGGGACGAAGCCGGAGAGCCCGACCAGCCCGAAGCCGATCATCCGCGCCAACGGGGTCGCCGAGCGCAGCGAGGCGAGGTGGGTCAGGAACCGCAGGCCCTCCCGGGCGGTGGACTTCGACTCCCCCGCGAAGCGCTCCTGGAAGACGAACGGCACCTCGGCCACCCGCGCCGGCTTGCAGCGCACGGCCAGCTCCATCAGGATCTTGTAGCCCAGCGGCTTCAGCGCCTCCTGCGTCACCGCCGAGCGGCGCATCGCGAAGAACCCGCTCATCGGATCGCTGATCCCGCGCAGGGCGCGCGGGAAGAGCCCCTTGGCCAGCCAGGTCGCCCCGCGCGAGACGGCGATCCGGTAGCCCCCGGCGAGCCCGGCCCGGCTGCCGCCCGCGATGTAGCGGGAGGCCACGACCAGGTCGGCGCCGGTGCGCTCGCCCTCCCCGACGAGCTCGGGCACCAGGTGGGGCGGATGCTGCAGATCGGCGTCCATGACGACGATCCAGTCGGTGTCCGACCGTCCGATCCCCTCCACGACGGCGCCGCCGAGCCCGCCCTCGGGGCTATCCCGGTGCAGGACCGCCACCGGGAAGGCGCACTCCAGGGCCGCCTTCTCGATGACGGCCGGGGTGTCGTCCGTGGAGTCGTCGACGAACAGCACCGACACCGGCAGGTGCGCCGGCAGCGACGCGGCCAGCCTGCTCAGCAACTCGGCTATGTTTCCAGCCTCGTTGAAGGTCGGGACGATGAGGGTGACACTGCCCGGGGCGGGCGCCTCGACGACGGCCTCCGGCAGGTGCGGGGCCTGCGGTGCGTGCGGTGCGTGCAGGGCAGGCGGGGCCCACAGATCTTCGCTCATGCCGGATCAACTCCCGTTGACGGTGGAGGCCGTGGGGTCGGTACGCCGGATCTCGATGCGGTCCTCGCCCGCACCGAAGACGGCGACCGGCGTCGAATGCTCCAGCGCCGCCTTCACGTTGGGCAGTTGCGCCGCGTCGCGCCGGACGGTGGGCGAGGAGACCACGTAGTCGATGTCCCGCCAGCCGCCGGGCAGGGTCTTGGTGACCGCCGGGTCCAGATCGGCCTTGTAGAACCAGATGGCGCCGAGCCCCGGGTCGAACCCGTGGTGGACGGCGTCCAGCCACAGCGCGTCGTCGACCAGCACCCGGGTCGTCGCCGGATCGGGCACCTCGCGCCCGAGCCAGGCCGCGGCCTGCCGGTACGGGGCGTTCGCGTCGGCCGTGAGCGCCGTACGGTTGCCGTCGTACCAGCGCGGTACGAGGTACCCGGCGGCCGCGACGGCCAGGACTCCGACCAGCGCCCAGCGCCCGTAGGCCAGGGCGCGCCGCTCCCCCGCTGCGCGGCGGCGGCGCAGCACGGCGTGCGTGACACTGGCCGCGCCCCCGGCCAGGACCAGCGCCAGGAAGGGCAGCGCCTGGATCACGTACATCGCCGGGAGGTAGCCGGAGGGCCGCAGGGCGACGAGGGCGAGGATGACCACGGCCAGCGCCGGACCCGCGAGCGCCCGGGCCGTGACCGACCACCGGATGGTGACGAGGAGCAGGACCGCGCCGGCCAGTCCGCCGAGCGGCAGCACGGTGTCGTAGTACAGCCAGGACTGGAAGACCCCGTGCGAGCCGGAGCCGGGGTCCAGGATGAAGCCGGAGCCGGCCCGGCCCATCTGGTAGACGATCCCGCCGATGAGGGAGACGTGGCCGGAGCCGGGCAGCAGCTCGGCGTTGAGCAGCGCGTACAGGGGGTACGTGATCCCGATCAGCACGCAGGCGGTGACGGCTCCGGTGACGGCGAACTTGCGGGTGTCCCGGTGACTGTGGCGCCACATCGTCACCAGCAGCGCCGGGAGCACCACCAGCATCGTCTCCTTCGTCAGCACGGCGGTGGCGGCCGCCAGTCCGGAGGCGAAGTGGTGCCACAGGTGGCGGCTGGGGGACGCGGCGAGGCAGAAGGCCAGCAGCATCCACATCACGGCGATGTTGTCGAGGAAGATCTCCCGCTGGAGCACGACGGACAGCGGGGAGAGCCCGAACAGGCCCATGGCCAGGCCGGCCGCCCAGCGCGGCAGCCAGAGCCGACGCGCGAGCACGTACAGCAGGACCGAGCTGGCGGCGGAGACGGCGAGCATCGAGAACCGCATCGGCGCGACCGTCATCGCGTCGGGCACGAACAGGGACGGCAGGTACGTCAGGCCCGCTATCTGGATCCAGCCGAGCGGGGGGTGGTCGTACCAATAGGTGTAGTGCGCCAGTCCCTTGCCCTGCTGGACGGCCCAGGCCTGGGCGAGGTAGGTGCCCTCGTCGTCGCTGAGGGTCGGGAAGTTCGTGATGTTCCAGCCCTGTACGAGCAGGATCGCGAGCAGCAGCGCCCCGCACAGCAGCAGGTCGGGGCGCGAGGAGCGGAACCGGACGAGCGGCCGGGCCGGCGCGGCGGGGCGGACCCCGAGTCCGCCGGTGCGCTGGCGCGGGATGCGGGCGGCGTCGGTGGCGGCGTCGACGGCTACGTCGGCGACGGCGGGCGCGGTGACGGGGTCGGTGATGGTCGAACCGGGCTCGGGATCAGTGGCCGTGGGCAGGGTGGCGGTCACCGGTGGCTGTCCTCTCGGGTGAGGGTGTTCGGGGTGCTCGTGCTGCTCGGGCTGTTCGCGCTGCTCGGGGCGTCGCCGGACGGGGACGCGAGGTGGGCTCCGGTGTGGCTGGTGAGCTCCCACTCGTTGCGGCCGCGCTGCTCGCGCCAGACCGCGCGGATCGCGGCGCCGGCCAGCATCACCTGGTAGAACGGGCCGCCGACCACGAGCTTGACGTAGTGGACGAACCGCACCCGTAGCCCGTACTGGCGGCCGAAGTCGTGCAGGCCGACCACCTCGAACACGAAGGTCACCATCGCGGTGATCATCGGCAGGAAGGTGACGATCGCGACCCCGACGGGCACGTCGAGGAAGACGGCGACGGCGAAGTTCACCGGGATGATCACCCCCGAAGTGGCCTGCATGAAGGGGGTCATGAGCGTGTAGCGGGCCAGCCAGCGCTGACCGCGGCCGGGCAGCTGCTGCCAGTCCTTCTTGCGGTACACCTGGAGGAATCCCTGGTTCCAGCGGGTGCGCTGCTTGAGCAGGCTGACCAGCGACCCCGGGGTCTCCTCGCGGGTCACCATGTCGGAGTCGTAGGCGACGACCACCTTCTTGCCGACGGAGGACAGCCGCACGCCCAGGTCGCAGTCCTCGGCGAGGCAGTTCGGGTCCCAGCCGCCGGCCTCGCGCAGGACCTCGGTGCGCACGAACACGGTGTTGCCGCCGAGCGGGATGAACCCCTTCTCCGCGTGCAGGTGGAGCCGGGAGCGGAACCAGAAGAAGTACTCCAGGCAGTTGCGCAGGCTGTACCAGCTGGAGTGGAAGTTGATGAGCTGGACCCCACCCTGGACCACGTCGGCGCCGGTGGCGCGGAAGGCGTGGTCCACGTGGGACAGCAGCTCGGGATGGACCTGGTCCTCGGCGTCGAAGACCCCGACGATGTCGCCCCGGCAGTGCGGGAGGGCGGTGTTGAGGGCCTTCGGCTTGTTCTTGACCTCGTGGTGGTCGGTGACGACCCGGACGAGACCGGGCGCGCGGGCCGCGGCCCGCTCGGCCACCTCCGCGGTCCCGGGATCGTCGTGGCCGACGATCACGATGATCTCGTAGTCGCGGTGGCTCGATTCCAGGAGCCGTTCGATGGTGTGCTCCAGCACCGCCTGCTCGTGCCGGGCTGGCAGCAGCAGGGAGAAGGCCAGCCTGCCGCCGCCGTCGGGGCTGTCGAAGCGGGTCGAGGCGAGCGTCTCGGGCGTCCGCCACGCGTGCATCTGCCACCAGAGCGTGAACGCCGCCATCCAGAAGAGCGCGAGCGATACGACACAAATGAACACGGATATGAACAAAGCGTCCCCCACAGACGTGCCGCAACCCCAGGCGGCGATCTCACAACCCCCCGGGGACGGGCCTGCGCGGCGGCGGGCTCCCCAGCCCGCCACCCTCGCCCCGTCCCCGACTTCCCCCCGCTCGCGCAACCCCCGGTGCGCTCTACGCCGGCGCCCCACGGCGCTGACAGTGACTGATCGGTGACTCCGAAGTCATGAGACTAGGCAGGGAACATGACGCGCAGGCGCTGTCGAGATAAAAACCACGTTGCCGAACTGAGCTTGAAACAAACGGAATTGACGGCACTCCCGTACTTTCAGGGACGAACCGTACCCAACTGCTCCGCCAGCTCGACCGGATCGGTCGTAGGCCGCGCGCAGACGAAATGTCGACAGACATACGCCGTCGGGAGCTCGTGCACGAGCGTGCGCTCGGCCAGAAGGGGGAACTCCCCACCACTCCCGTCCGCGGCCCCCGGCAGACCCGTCGCCACGACCGCCCCGGGAGCCGTCCCCAGCAACGCGACCCGGTGCAGCTCCGCCCGCGCCGGATCTTCCGGATGACCCACCACGGCCACCTCGCGCGGACCGTCGACCAGCGCCTCCGCCACCGCCAGCCCGTGCCCGATGAAGCGCGGAGCGCGCGGCCCGAGCGCGTGCACCACCGCGAGCGCCCGCTCGGCCGCCGTACGGTGCGCCTGCGAACCGGTGTGCGCGGCGTACGACAGCAACGCGCCGGCGGCGGCGGTCCAGCCGGAGGGAGCGGCGGTGTCGGTCGGGTCCTGCGGCCGCCTGATCAGCTGCTCCGCGTCGTGCGCGGTGTCGTACAGCGAGCCGTCCTCGGCGGTGAACCGGGCCAGGACCAGATCGACGAGGAACCCGGCGAATTCCAGCCAGACCCCTTCCCCGGTGACGGCCCCCAGCGCCAGGAACCCCTCGGCGACGTCCCCGTAGTCCTCCAGCACCCCGGCGTTCGCCCCGACCCGCCCGTCCTTGCTGGTCCGCGCGAGCCGGGCCCTCCCGTCCATGTGCACCCTGACCAGCAGATCGGCGGCCTCCGTGGCCCGCTCGACCAGGTCGGGCCGGTCGAAGAAGGCCCCGCACTCGGCGAGGGCCGCGATGGCCAGCCCGTTCCAGGCGGCGACGACCTTGTCGTCCCGCCCGGGCGCGGGCCGCGCCTGCCGCGCGGCGAGCAGCCGCTCCTTGAACCCGGCGAGCCGCTCCTCACCGATGTCCGGCCCCTGCGAGGGCAGTTGGAGCACCGACATCCCGTGCTCGAAGGTCCCCTCCTCCGTCACCCCGAAACAGGCGGCGGCCAGATCCCCGTCCTCCTCCCCGAGCACCTCGCGCAACTGGGCCGGGGTCCAGGCGTAGTAGACGCCCTCCACGTGCTTGCCGGTCTCCGGGTCCTCACTGTCGGCATCCAGCGCGGAGGCGAAGCCGCCCTCACGGGTGCGCAGTTCACGGACCATGAAGTCGGCGGTCTCCAGGGCGACCCGCCGCGCGAGATCGTCCCCGGTGGTGCGCCAGAGGTGGGCATAGACCCGACAGAGCAGCGCATTGTCGTACAGCATCTTCTCGAAGTGGGGCACGACCCACTCCCGGTCCACGGAGTACCGCGCGAACCCGCCCCCGAGCTGGTCGTAGATCCCGCCCCGCGCCATGGCCTCACACGTATCGGCCGCCATCTCCAGCGCCCCCTCGGCCCCGGTCCGGGCGTGGTGGCGCAGCAGGAACTCCAGCACCATGGACGGCGGGAACTTCGGCGCACCGCCGAACCCGCCGCGCGTGGAGTCGTACTCCCGCACCAGCCCGAGCAGCGCCTTCGCGAGCTCCTCGGGCCCGGGGGTGCCGGCCTTCCCGTAGTCGAGCTGCCGCCCCGCGAGGTCCCGTACGATCCGCTGCGCGACCTCCGCCACCTCCTCGGGCCGCCCGACCCACGCGGTGCGCACGCCTTCGAGCACCTGCATGAAGGAGGGCATCCCGTGCCGGGGCTCGGGCGGGAAGTAGGTCCCGAAGTAGAAGGGCTCGGCGTCGGCCGTCAGGAACACGGTCATGGGCCACCCACCCTGCCCGGTGGCGGCCTGCACGGCCTCCATGTAGACGGCGTCGATGTCGGGACGCTCTTCGCGGTCGACCTTGACGTTGACGAAGTGCTCGTTCATGTAGGCGGCGACGAGTTCATCTTCGAAGCTTTCGAAGCTAAATACATGGCACCAATGACACGAAGAGTAACCAACGCTGAGCAAGACGGGCACGCCGCGCTCACGCGCCTCTGCGAAGGCTTCCGGAGACCACGGCCACCAGTCGACGGGATTGTCGGCGTGCTGGAGCAGGTACGGGGAGGTCTCGTTCGCAAGGCGATTCGGCATACTCCCATCCTGCCGCACCGACTAGCGAGCCCCTCACGACGGGGCCATCAGGCCGCCGGTTCGGCGGCCTGATGCGATCAGCCCACTTCCATACCGGTATCACGCGGGAATGATCCCAGGTGGGGCAGCCCTTCTTTCCTGGTTTGACTACGAGGTGGGTGAAAACCGAGGCAATTACCTTCCGCTTCTCCTCGAATCCCGTGTCGCCCGACTGCCACCGCTGCCGCATCGGCTCCGGCAGCCGGATCCGGGTCTGCCCGTCGCCGGAAAAGAGGAGCCTCTCCACGGCCTCCTCGACGAGCGGACCACTGATGGCGCATCGGCCGCAACCACGCCCCGAGACGCAGATGTAGTTGTACGGACTCTTGCGACTGCGGGCGCTCTTGCTGCCGCCCATGAGTTGGTCGCACTCACCACAGCGCAGAAACCCGGTGACGAGATACTTCGGGCCAGCCTTGCGGTTGGTCAATCGTGGGCTCAGAGGGCCCCGATGCATGGACAGGCTCCCTGCCGAGAACTCTGCCGGTCCTCCTGCCACCCGAAGGGCCGCGGCCCGCTGTGCGGCAGGCCGTCCATGGCGCGCGACCAGTGCCAGTCCTGGACGCGGCGGCTGCGCATCTCGCCCTCCGCGACCGCCCCTTGGAGTGATGCGGCGCCTCGCAGCAGGCCGGCCTTGCTGTACGGATCCCGCAGGCCGTCCCGGTCCGCGACAGCGACGACTCCGCGCAAGGGACCCGCCGTGAATGCGTGGCCGCGGTGCAGGTCCGTGAGGAGGTGGTCGAATGCGGGGCGCTCCCGGTCGTCCTTGGTCGCGTTGCGCGCGTTGTCCGTGTAGGTGGCGACGACGACGCAGCCGTGCTCGCGGACCGTGCGTTCGTTGATCCGGTGCTGGTGGCGCACGCCGCGCGCGTCGCCCTGCGGCGGGTCCTGGGAGGTGCGTGCGTACGAGGCGACCGGGATGAGGCCGCCCTCGGTGGCCCGGGCTATGTCATCCATGACCCTTTCCCCTTTCGATAGTTCGTCCGATGTTCCGCATAGCGGACGAACCGGGGAAGGGGTTACGCGTGCCGCAGGAGCGGGGCCAGGGCGTGGGTCCAGGTGTCGCGGGTTCGGGTCCAGGTGGCCGTGCAGTCGGTGCGGGAGGGGGTTGCCAGGTCCTTGTGGCGGGTCGGGAAGGCGCCGTGGACCGCGCAGCGGTGGGATTCCGCGCGGGCCGCGTCCGGGGCGTGTTCGTCGGTGGGGTCGGGGGTGGCCTCGGCGGCGGCCGACAGGTCGTGGGCGCGGGCTGCCGCCAGCAGGGTCTCGTCGCCCTCGGGGTCGCCGGTCAGGAGCGCCACCTGGGCGAAGCGGTCGGCGGCGTCCTCCTCGGCGCGGGCCCCTTCGTCCGGGAGGTCCAGGGCGTCGATCAGGGCGTGGCCGGCCTCGTGGTAGATCGTTTCGCGGACCACCTCGGAGAGTTCCTCGTCGTCGAGGCGCTCGCGGTCCTCGGCCACGTCGTCGTAGCAGAGCTCGATGCGCCGGGTGTCCGGGTCGTAGCCGGTCCCTTCGCCGTGGCAGGACGTGACGACGAGGGTGACCAGGTACGGCAGGTCCACGTACGAGTTGAGGGCGGCGAGGGTGAGCTCGGGGAGCTGCCAGGTCTTCACGAAGCGGGCGCTGTCCCGGTCGGCCGCCGCCGGCTTCTCGTAGCGGAGCCAGAAGCCGCGTTCGGGAACCTCTTCCTCCGGCAGGAGCGCGCAGCCGTTCACCGCCAGGAGGAGGCCCGCCAGTGCCGCGCACCGTCCCGATGGTCCCCGGCGTCTGCCCATCGGGACACCATAAACGACCGGTTGCGCTCCAACTCCCTCTGAACTAGCTCAGATTCTCTCGCGCTCACGCCCGTCCCGACGGACACTTGTGGCACGGTGCCGGAGCTCTCTGAGGGGGATTGCCGATGCGGGACAGTCATCGCGGTGAGGCCGAGCGGTTGCTGGGGCGGGCCGTGGAGGAGGAGTCCCGGCGGGGAGCTGGTGGGGCGGCCGGCACCCCGGAGGCCAAGGCGGCGCTGCTGGAGCGGGGCAGGCAGGCGCTGGACTCGCTCGCGGCGAGTGCGGCCACCGAGTACGAGGCGTACGTGCGGGCGCTGGACGAGGCGGCCGCCGGGGAGCAGTCGCTCGGCGAGGCCTTCCGGCGGGCGAACACCTCGACGGCGTTGCTGGTCACCGGGGTCGCGGCCGCTGCCGCGGTGGTGGCGGACCTGGCCTTCAGCGTGGCGGTCGGTACCGCGCTGACCGCCGGCGCCGTCGTGGGCGTGGCCGGGGCGACGGCGACTGTGGTCAAGGTGACGGCCCTGCACCTGCCCGCGGCGAACCGGCGGGCCGGGGAGGCGGGCCGCCCGGGCGGGGCGGAGCAGCTCAAGCTGAAGTGGCTGTCGGCGCTGGAGGTGCGCGGGATACGCCCCTTCCTGGAGCAGCAGCGCAAGGTGGCGGCGGCGCTGCACACCCCTCCCAAGGCGGTGAACGGCAACAACGTCTCCGCCCTTCCGCTGCGCGGGGCCAATCGCAGTGCCGAGGCCCGGCGGCGGGCCATGCTGGAGCAGTCCTTCGGACAACTCCCGGCGCTGGACGGTGCGTTCGTCGGGCGGCGGGCCGAGCTGGCCCGCATCACGCAGTGGGTGCACAGCGCCCGGGCGAGCACCGAGACGCGCCCGGTGGTCGTGGTGCTGCACGGGGAGCCCGGGGTGGGCCGGACCACGCTCGCGCTGCACGCCGCGCAGGCGCTGCGGGACCAGTTCCGGGGTGCCTGCGTGGTGAACCTGCGCGGCGGAGGTACCTCGGAGAGCCCGCTGCCGACGCGCGAGGCGCTGCTGCACCTGATGAACCGGCTCGGTGCGCCGCGCGAGCAGCTGCTGTTCCGTGAGGGTTCGTCGGCGGAGCAACAGGTGCGCAGGTTGGGCGACTTGTACCACCAGCACGTGAAGGGCACGCCGGTGGCGGTGGTGCTGGACGATGCCGTGGACGCCGCGCAGGTACGGATGCTCGTGCCCGAGCGGTCCGAGAGCCTGGTCCTGGTCACGGCCCGGGAGCCGCTGGAGCTGCCCGCGGAGCTGGCGGCCTGGGTGTACCAGTTGCCGGTGACCCGGCTGGCGGAGGAGGCGGGCGCGGAGCTGGTCCGGGCGGCGGTGGCGGACCCGACGGTGGCGGACCCGACGACAGCCGACCCGACGGCAGCCGGGGGCCCGAAGCCGGCGGAGGCCGCCACAGGGGCGCTGCTCGCGCTCGGTGCCGGTCTGCCGCTGGCGTTGCGCGTACTGGCCCCCCTCGGGGCCGTCGGCGAGTCCCCCGGGGCCCGGGGCGGCGTCCAGGGCAGCCACCGGGGCGGCTCCCTGGACGCCGCCCTGGACCTGGCCTACGCGGCCCTGCCCGAGGAGCGGCGCCGGCTGCTGCGCCGACTGACGCTGGCCGGGCGGGCCTCGCTCGGGGCGGCGGCCGCGGCGGCGCTGATCGACGCGGACCAGGTGGAGGCCGGGCGGCTGCTGCGCGAGCTGGCGCGGGCGGGGTTGCTGGACCACGTACGCGGGGACCGGTTCCGGATGCACGACGCGGTACGCGCGTACGCGGCCGCGCGCCTGGCCCAGGACGAGGACCGGGCCGATGCCGCGGCGGCGCACGAGCGGCTGATCCGTACGTACGCGCAGCTCGCGGACTCGGTGATCCGGATGGTCGACGGGAAGATGTCGACGCGGGCGAACGCCCTGTCCAAGGCGAGCACGGTCGGCGGGCACGGTTTCGCCTCCCTGGACGCGGCGCTGCGCTGGCTGGACGACGAGTCGAGCTTCATCACGGCGGCGCTGCGGCACTCGGAGGGCGTGGACCAGCAGGCGGTGCTGGACCTGCTGGGCGCGCTCTGCGACTTCTGCCTGCTGCGCGGTGACCTGTACCGGCTCGGTGAGATCAACGAGCTGACGCAGGCCGTCGACCAGGGTCTGCTGGTGCGCTCGGTGCAGTGGCGTACGGGTATCGCGGCCCGCCAGCTCGGCGAGCTGGACAAGTCGCGCACCACGCTGACCTCGCTGGTCGACCAGTACAAGGAGGCCCGGCAGGAGGCGGGCGCGGGCATGGCCCTGGTCTCGCTGGGCATCACCCTGCACCACCAGGGCAACCTGCCCGAGGCCTCGGCCCGCATCCGCGAGGCCCTGGTGCTCCAGGCTCCGGACGAGCTGGCGGGCGACCGGGCGTGGGGCCTGCACGCACTGGGCGCGGTGGAGCGCGACCGTGCGCACCTCGCGGAGGCGCTGCGACTGCTGCGCGAGTCGCTGGTCCTGCACCGGGAGAGCGAGAGCGTGCACGGCGAGGCCTGGGCGCACCTGCAGCTGGGCCAGGTGTACCTGCGGCTGGGCGAAGTACCGCGCGCCGAGGCGGAGCTGCGCCTGGCGCTGGAGCTGTACGGGCGCACGCGCGACGACCGCGGCCAGGCGTGGGCGCTGACCCAGCTGGGCCGGGCCCGGGTGGTCGACGGGGATCCGGGGCCGGCGCTGGACCGGCTGCGGGACGCGCTGGCCCGGCACCGGGAGTCGGAGGACGCGCGCGGCGAGGCGTGGACGCTGTACTACCTCGGGCAGGCGCTGGAGGAGGCCGGG
This sequence comes from Streptomyces sp. NBC_01264, assembly GCF_026340675.1. Taxonomy (NCBI): domain Bacteria; kingdom Bacillati; phylum Actinomycetota; class Actinomycetes; order Kitasatosporales; family Streptomycetaceae; genus Streptomyces; species Streptomyces sp. NBC_01264. Next base: position 6,061,107 of record NZ_JAPEOX010000001.1, on the reverse strand, counting down.
GAGCGGGACCGGGCGGTGCGGGAGCTGGAGCGGGCGCGCACGATGTTCTCCCGGATGCGGGACGTGTACGGGCTGGCGCACGCCCGCCACCACTCGGGCCGGGTCACGCGCGACCAGCGGGCGGCGCAGACGGGGAACCTGCGGAACTCCGGGTTCGCCCGCCAGCTGCTGGTGGACGCCCGGGCGGACTTCCGCCGCATCGGGCTGGCCCACGGGGAGGCGTGGACCTGTCTGGAGCTGGCGGTGGTGGACGCGGGGAACGGGCGGATCGCGCAGGCGGTGGACCTGTGCGAGGAGGCGGTGCGGCTGTTCATCTCCTACGGGGACCGGCGCGGGGAGGACTGGGCGCGGTTCCTGCGCTGCACGCTCCTGCCGTACGCGATCCCGGCGGCCCCGGACGAGGCGCGGACGGAGCTGGCGCGGCTGGCGGCGGCCCCGCATCCGATGCGGGACGGGCGGCTGGAGGACTGCCTGGAGTCCTACACGGTGATCCTGGCGCGCGGGGTGGACCCGTCGGAGGGCTGGCAGGCGTGGCGGCTGTCGCTCGTACCGAACCTGCACTCGCGGGAGATCATGGGCGTCCCGGTACCGCTGCCTTCGGTGTAGGGCGCGCGGAGACCCGCCGTCCGGCCGCGCAGGGCGGCCGGACGGCGGTCACCGGACGGGTACGGCCCCTACGGGGCGCGCGTGCCCTCCGTAGTAGACGAAGCCGAAGCCGGTACGGGCTCCGGGGCTTCCTTGAAGTCGACGCGGCCCATGTGGCGGCTCATCGACTTCATCAGGCCCCACACCCCGAGGGCGAGGGCCGCGAACACGATGAATCCGAGGATGCCCGGGGTCACCTTGTTCTTGTCGAAGGTGTCGCCGGCCAGCGGGAGGAGCTGGGCGATTGCTTCGTGCGTAGCGCTCATAGCTACGCATTCTCCCGGATGCCCGCGAAGAGGTCGGACTCGGGGAGGGAAGTGTCCACGAGGGACTTCGCGAGCTCGTACTCCTCCGTCGGCCAGACCTCCTTCTGGATCTCCATCGGGACGCGGAACCAGCCGCCGTCGGGGTCGATCTGCGTGGCGTGGGCGATGAGGGCCTTGTCACGGATCTCGTAGAAGTCGGCGCAGGGCACGTGGGTGGTCAGGGTCCGCTCCTTGCGCTCGAACTCCTTCCACCGCTCCAGCCACTCGCCGTACGGGGATTCCAGGCCGCGGGCGAGCAGCGCCTCGTGCAGGGCGATGGTGCGCGGCTTGTTGAAGCCCTGGTTGTAGTAGAGCTTCTGCGGCTGGTACGCCGGGCCGAACTCGGCCTCGGGGTACTTCTCGGTGTCGGCCGCGTGATCGAAGGCCACCATCGAGATCTTGTGGGTCATGATGTGGTCGGGGTGCGGGTAGCCCCCGTTCTCGTCGTACGTGGTGATGGCCTGCGGCCGGAAGGCGCGGATCTTCTTCACCAGGCGGCCGGCGGCCTCGTCGACGTCCACCAGGGCGAAGCAGCCCTCGGGCAGGGGCGGCAGCGGGTCGCCCTCGGGCAGTCCGGAGTCGACGTATCCCAGCCATTCCTGGTCGACGCCGAGGATCTCGCGCGCCTCGTCCATCTCCTTGGCGCGCACCTCGTGGATGTTCTCCTCGATGTACTTGTCGCCCTGGAGCTTGGGGTTCAGGACGGAGCCGCGCTCGCCGCCCGTGCAGGTCACGACCAGCACGGACACCCCCTCGGACACGTACTTGGCCATGGTGGCCGCGCCCTTGCTCGACTCGTCGTCGGGGTGGGCGTGGACGGCCATCAGTCGAAGCTGCTCGGTCAAGACAGGATCCTCTTTGAGTCGTCAGGGCGGGCGCTCCTATAGTGACCGAATCGGAGGGTGGAAAAATTCCGGGGGCACCCCGGGATCCCGGTGTTCGCCCACCTCGAAGGGAACGATCGATGAGCGCGGTGCGCGAGGACCTGCCCGAGGGCCGCTACGGCCGGTCGGCGGACGAGCGTGCCGACCGCAAGCTCAAGGTCGTCGGGTCGGTCCTGGGGGTCGCCCTGCTGGGTGTGGTCGGCTGGATCGGCTGGGACTACGTGGCCGGGCAGAGCGTCAGCGCCGAGCTGATCAAGTACAAGGTCGTCTCCGACTCCGCGGTCGAGGTGCACCTGGAGGTGCGCAAGGAGGCCTCGGTGACCGGTGTGTGCACGCTGAGCTCGCAGGACGAGGCGCACGGCGAGGTCGGCCGGGCCGATTTCACGTTCGCACAGAAGAGCGGGCGCGTGGACGAGATGGTGACGCTGAAGACCACCGGCCGGGCCACGATGATCGAAATCATCGGCTGCCGCGCGGCCGGCTCCGCGAACTGACCCGAGGCGTGCCCTGGGGGGGGTGCCCTGAGCCGTCCCCGGGGCGTGCTCCGCGACGTGACCTGACGCAGTTCACACACCTGGCGTCCTCCCCCTTTTCTTCCCGAATTGTTAGGCTCGTGGTTTCGTCCGCCGCTGGCGGCTTTGTAGTCCCTGTACCGACGAGGAGCACCCGTGACCCAGACGAGCGAGAGCGTCACCTGGCTGACCCAGGCGGCGTACGACCAGCTGAAGGCCGAGCTGGAGTACCTCTCTGGTCCCGCACGGTCGGAGATCACGATCAAGATCGCGGCGGCCCGTGAGGAGGGCGACCTCCGTGAGAACGGCGGTTACCACGCGGCCAAGGAGGAGCAGGGCAAGCAGGAGCTGCGCATCCGCCAGCTCACGCAGCTCCTGGAGAAGGCCAAGGTCGGCACGGCCCCCGCCTCCGAGGGCGAGGTGGCCCCGGGCACCCTGGTCAAGATCGCCTTCGACGGTGACGAGAGCGACACCATGGAGTTCCTGCTGGCCTCGCGCGAGTACGCGTCCTCGGACTTCGAGACCTACTCCCCGCAGTCCCCGCTGGGCTCCGGCGTGCTGGGCAAGAAGATCGGCGAGGACGCCCAGTACGAGCTGCCGAACGGCAAGCAGGCGTCGGTCAAGATCCTCGACGTCAAGCCCTTCACCGGCTGATCACCCCCCTTTCTTTTCAGCACGAAGCCCCGCCGAGCCGCTGCTCGGCGGGGCTTCGTGCTGAGGGCGATGGCTACGCCGTCGCCGAGCGGTACTTGCGTACGGCGAGGGTGCGGAACACCGCGATGATCACCACGGACCAGAGCAGCGAGGCCCAGACCGGGTGCGTCATCGGCCAGGCGTCCGAGGGTGACACGCCCGGGTTGCCGAACAGTTCCCGGCAGGCCTGGACGGTCGCGCTGAACGGGTTCCACTCCGCGATGGGCTGCAGCCAGCCCGCCATGTTCTCGGTGGGCACGAACGCGTTGGAGATGAAGGTGACCGGGAACAGCCAGATCAGCCCGCCCGAGGTGGCCGCCTCCGGGGTCCGCACCGACAGGCCGATCAGCGCGCCGATCCAGGAGAAGGCGTAGCCCAGGAGCAGCAGCAGGAGGAAGCCCGCCAGTGCCTTCGGTACGCCCTCGTGGATGCGCCAGCCCACCAGGAGCGCCACGATCGCCAGGACGACCATGGTCAGGGCGGTCTGGACGAGGTCGGCCAGGGTGCGGCCGGTGAGGACCGCGCCGCGGGCCATCGGCAGCGACCGGAAGCGGTCGATCAGGCCCTTGTGCATGTCGTCGGCGATGCCCGCGCCGGCTCCGGCGGTGGCGAAGGTGACGGTCTGCGCGAAGATGCCGGCCATCAGGAAGTTCCGGTAGTCGCTGGCGCTGGTGGAGCCGCCGATCATCATCGAGCCGCCGAAGACGTAGCTGAACAGCACGACGAACATGATCGGCTGGATCAGCCCGAAGATGACCATCTCGGGGATCCGGGACATCCGGATCAGGTTGCGCTTGGCCATGACCAGGGAGTCGTTGATCCCCTGGACGATGCCGCCGCGCGGGCGGGGCGCCGCCAGCTCCGGGGTCGTGGAGGTGAGGGTCACTTCGCCACCTCCTTACGGTCCTTGCGGCTGCCCGCCGACTTCGCGCCCTTCGCCGACTTCGCGTCGGCGGGCGCCTCTGCGTTCTCCTCGGCGGTGAGCTCCGCCGCGTGGCCGGTCAGGGAGATGAACACGTCGTCCAGGGTGGGACGGCGCAGGCCGATGTCGTCGATCTCGATGCCGCGCCCGTCGAGTTCACGGATGACCTCGGCGAGCAGCTTGGCGCCGCCGGAGACCGGCACGGTCAGCTTGCGGGTGTGCTCCTCGACGGTGGTCTCGCCCTTGCCGAAGCCGGCGAGCACCTCGCGGGCCGTGGCGATGTGGTCCCGCTCGTGCACGACGACCTCGACGCGCTCGCCGCCCGTCTGGGCCTTGAGCTGGTCGGAGGTGCCGCGCGCGATGACCCTGCCGTGGTCGACGACGCAGATGTCGTGCGCGAGGTGGTCTGCCTCCTCCAGGTACTGGGTGGTGAGGAGGAGGGTGGTGCCGCCGGCGACGAGTTCCTGGATGATCCCCCACAGCTGCTGGCGGTTGCGCGGGTCGAGGCCGGTGGTGGGCTCGTCCATGAACATCACGGGCGGGCTGACGACGAGGGCCGCGGCGAGGTCGAGGCGCCTGCGCATGCCGCCGGAGTACGTCTTGGCGGTGCGGTCGGCGGCGTCGCCGAGGTTGAAGCGCTCCAGCAGTTCGGTGGCCCGGGCCTTGGCCGCCTTGGCGCCCATCTGGTAGAGCTGGCCGACCATCTGGAGGTTTTCCCGGCCGGTGAGGTATTCGTCGACGGCGGCGAACTGGCCGGAGAGGCCGATCGAGCGCCGGACTTCGTTGGGGTGTTTGAGGACGTCGATCCCGGCCACGACCGCCTTGCCGCTGTCGGGCTGGAGGAGGGTGGTCAGGACGCGGACGGTCGTCGTCTTGCCCGCGCCGTTGGGGCCGAGCAGGCCGAGGACCGTGCCTTCGGGTACATCGAGGTCAACGCCGTCCAGAGCCCGTACGTCGCCGAAGGTCTTGACCAGACCTTCGGCGTAGATGGCGCCTGGCATATGGGTGCTCCCAGTGCGAATCGAACCGGTTGAATCGTGACATTCCTACGCGAATCCTATGGGCGCCGAGCCGACCTCGCTCGGCCGAACGGGCGACACCGTATCGCGTCATATCGCGTCTCGCCACCGGATCGGGGAGTGTCATCCCGGGGGTGCCGCCCCGAGGGGGTGAGCGCGCTAGCTCATCACCGTGTACCCCGCGCCGTGCAGCGCCCGCGCGACGTCCGCGCAGTGCTTCGGCCCCTTCGTCTCCAGGTGCAGCTCCACCTCCACCTCCGTGAGCCCCAGGCGCGGATCGGTCCGCACGTGGCTCACGTCCAACACGTTCGCATCCACCACTGACAACTCCCCCAGCAGACCGGCCAGGGCCCCCGGCCGGTCGGTCACCCGCAGCCGCAGCGACAGGTAGCGGCCGGCGGCCGCCATGCCGTGGCGCAGGATCCGCTGCAGGAGCAGCGGATCGATGTTGCCGCCGGACAGCACGGCCACCACCGGGCCGTCCCCGTACCGTTCGGGCTCGCTCAGCAGGGCGGCCACCGGGCTGCACCCGGCCGGCTCGACCACCATCTTCGCCCGTTCCAGGCAGAGCAACAGCGCGCTGGAGAGCGCGTCTTCGGACACCGTACGGACGTCGTCGAGCAGCTCGCCAATGATTTTGAAGGGGATGTCGCCGGGCCGGCCCACCTTGATGCCGTCCGCCATCGTGTTCGGGTTGTCGATGGACACCGGGTGCCCGACCTTGAGCGAGGGCGGGTACGCGGCCGCGCCCGCCGCCTGGACCCCGATCACCCGGACGTCGGGGCGCAGCGCCTTCACCGCGACCGCCATCCCGGCGGCGAGCCCGCCGCCGCCGATGCCGACCAGGATCGTGCGCACCTCGGGGCACTGCTCCAGGATCTCCAGGCCGACCGTGCCCTGGCCCGCGATGATGTCGCGGTGGTCGAAGGGGTGGATGAACACCGCGCCCGTGCGGTCCGCGTACTCCTGGGCCGCGGCCAGCGTCTCGTCCACGACCTGCCCGTGCATCCGCACCTCGGCCCCGTAGTCCTGGGTCGCGGCCACCTTCGGCAGGGGCGCCCCGACCGGCATGAACACGGTCGAGCGGACCCCGAGGAGGGAGGAGGCCAGGGCCACGCCCTGGGCGTGGTTGCCCGCGCTGGCGGCGACGACCCCGGCGGCCCGCTGCTCGGGGCGCAGGCCCGCGATGCGCACGTACGCCCCGCGCAGCTTGAAGGAGCCGGTGCGCTGGAGGTTCTCGCACTTGAAGTGGACCGGGGAGCCGGTGAGGCTGGAGAGGTACCGGCTGCCCTCCATCGCGGTCACCCGGGAGACGCCGGAGAGCATCTTCTGGGCCCCCCGGATGTCGTCGAGGATGACCTGCGGGACGGGCTGCGGCACGCGGTAGTTCATACGGCCAGTCTCGCAGCCGGCCCGTCGCGCGCTCCGCCGTGCTGGGCGGGACGGGTGAGCGCGGCGGGTGCGCCCGGGTACACAGCCAGTGCGGGAGCCGGGCGGGCGGCGCGCCGGAGCGGCGATATCTCGCCATGCGGGACGGCTCGTAGTCGCCGTTTCACCGCTGCCGTATCAGTTCTTGTACGAGGCGTACGAGCCGTCGCACGGCCGCGTACTCTGTCCCCCATCCTTGTCGGCCCCATGCGAAGAGAGCCCACGGCCATGCCCTCCACCCCGGCCAGTTCCGACCTGCCCGCGCCGGCCGGCGCGCCCGCCGAAGCCGGACTCCTCGACGCGCTCCAGCACCAGGTGGCGGTCTTCGCCCGGCGCGCCGAGCAGACCCGCCTGGGCGGGGTCGGCCAGGCCCGCAACTCCATGGACCGGGCCGCCTACCTGCTGCTGAACCGGCTCGACCTGGAAGGCCCGATGGGCGTGAAGGCGCTCGCCGGCGGCATGGGCATCGACTCCTCCACGGTCACCCGCCAGGTCGCCCCGCTCGTCGACAGCGGCCTGGTCAAGCGGACCTCGCACCCCGAGGACGGCCGGGCCGTGGTGCTCGCGCTGTCCCCGCGCGGGCTGGCGCGGCTGGAGGAGGTCCGCTCCTCGCGGCGCGAGCTGATGGCCCGGGTGACGGACGGCTGGGAGGCGGAGGAGCGCGAGGCGTTCACCGGTCTGCTGACCCGTTTCAACGTCTCGCTGTCCGAGCTGATGTCGGCCGGCGCCGAGCCCGGGTCCGAGGCCGGCCCCGCCTCCTGACACCGGGCCCGCCCGGGCCCGACTGGCTCCCGACCCCTTCCGAGGCGGTCCCTCCGGCCGCACTATGTGGACTGTGGACCACGGGCCGGGCCCCTACGCGGAGTTCGAGGCCTTCGTCGCGGGCGCGGCGGGGCGGCTCCTGCGCGTCGCGATCCTGCTGACGGCGGAGCCCGCGACGCCCGCGGCCGAAGCTTCGGCCACCGCCGGAGCACCCGCCGCGCGCGCACTGCTCGCCACCGCGCTGGCCCGTACGTACGCGAACTGGCGCAGGCTGCGCGGGGACGACCCGTACGACCACACCCGCCAGGAGCTGTGCGCCGCCTTCGCCCACACCGGCCGCCGCCACCACGGGGGCAGCGGGGTGCTGGGCCGGCTGACCCCGCTGGAGCGGCTCGTCGTGGTGCTGCGGCTCTACGAAGGGGTCGCGGAGGAGGTCACGGCCGCGCAGCTGGGGCTGACGCCCGAGCGGGTGCGGACCCTGTGCGACCGGGCCGTCGCCCGGCTGCGCGCGGCCCCCGCGGCCACCACCGGGTCAGGGCCGGACCCTCGACACCGGGAGGCGGCGTGAACCGCCCCGAGCCCGGCGAAGCCCAGGTCAGGCGGCTTCTGGAGGGGCCTTACCCGGCGGTGCCGCCCGATCTCGCGGCGGGCGCGGCCGCGCGCGGCGACCGGCTGCTGCGCCGCCGCAGGGCCCTGCGACGGGCCGGCTGGGCCCTGCTGTGGGCGGCGGTGGTGGCCTTCGTGGTGTGGGCCTCGCTGACCGGCGCCTGGTCGACGCCTTCGGCCGAGGTCTCCCCGCCCTGGTGAACGGGGACGGGGAGATCCCGTACGGCTTGCTCCTGCCGGTCGGCTAGCCCAGCGCCTGCGCGAGGTCGGCCAGCAGATCGTCGGCGTTCTCGATGCCGACCGACAGGCGGACCAGGTCGCCCGGGACCTCCAGGGCCGAGCCGGCCACCGAGGCGTGGGTCATGCGGCCCGGGTGCTCGATGAGGGACTCGACGCCGCCGAGGGACTCGCCCAGGGTGAAGATCTTGGTCCGGCCGCAGAGCGCGACGGCCTCCTCCTCGCCACCGGTGACCCGGAAGGAGATCATGCCGCCGAAGTTGCGCATCTGCTTGGCGGCGATCTCGTGGCCCGGGTGCTCGGGCAGGCCCGGGTAGAGGACCGTGTGCACCTTGGGGTGACGGACCAGCATCTCGGCGATCTTGCCCGCGTTCTCCGCGTGCCGGTCCATGCGGACGGCCAGGGTCTTGATGCCGCGCAGCACCAGCCACGAGTCGAAGGGCCCCGCCACCGCGCCCATGGCGTTCTGGTGGTAGGCCAGTTCCTCGCCCAGGGCCGCGTCGGCGGCGACGAGCGCACCGCCCACGACGTCGGAGTGACCGCCCATGTATTTGGTCAGCGAGTGCACGACCACGTCCGCGCCGAGCGCGAGGGGCTGCTGCAGGTAGGGGGACGCGAAGGTGTTGTCCACGACCAGCTTGGCGCCGGCCGTCCGCGCGATGTCGGCGACGACGGCGATGTCCGTGATGCCGAGCAGCGGGTTGGAGGGGGTCTCGACCCAGATGGCCTTGGTCTTCGGGGTGATCGCCGCGCGCACCGAAGCCGGGTCGGAGGTGTCGGCGACCGACCACTCGACGCCCCAGCGGGAGACGACCTTCGCGAAGAGGCGGAAGGTGCCGCCGTAGGCGTCGTTCGGGATGACCACGTGGTCGCCCGGGGAGAGCAGCGTACGCAGCAGGCAGTCCTCGGCGGCGAGCCCGGACGCGAAGGCGAGGCCGCGCCGGCCGCCCTCCAGCGCCGCGAGGTTCTCCTCCAGTGCGGTACGGGTCGGGTTGCCGCTGCGGCTGTACTCGTAACCGCCGCGCAGTCCGCCGACGCCGTCCTGCTTGTACGTGGACACCTGGTAGATCGGGGGCACGACCGCGCCGGTCAGGGGGTCCGCCGTATTGCCCGCGTGGATGGCACGGGTCTCGAAGCTCTGGTGCTCGTGGCTGTCGTCGCTCATGGCTCGATGCTATGCCCCGTCCGACCCCGCCGCGGCCCCGCCCCGGGGCGTGCGGGGGCACGTGCCCGACGGTCCCCTCCCCCGGTCTCTTTGCCTCCTATTGGCTTTCGGACGGGTCGGTCTGGTTCGCTGGGGTCATGGAGATTCTGTGGTTCCTGCTCGCGATGGGTCTGCTCTTCGCCGCCCTCTCACCGATCCTGCGGCGCAGGCGCGGCGGACTGCGCCTGGTCGAGCCCGGGAGCCCGGACGCCGCCGACCCGGCGGCCTACGGATTCGCCCTGCAGGAGGAGCTCGACGTCCGGATCCCCGGCCCCGACCAGGACCTGATGGACGCCCTCGACCACGTGCGGCGCACCGGGCAGTGGCAGGCCGCCTCCCAGCTGCTGGCCGGCACCCCCCGGGAGGGCGAGGTGCGCTGGCAGCGCGTGCAGGCCTTCGCCGGCTCGGCGGCGCTGGAGCTCTCCCAGGAGCCCGGGGCCGGGGCCGCGTGGCTGAAGGCGTGGCGGCTGGAGGCGCCGAAGGACGCGGCCGGTGCGCAGGTGCACGCCGAGCTGCTGGCGCAGCAGATGTGGCGGCGTCCGGAGGGCATGAGCGAGGCCGACGTACGGATCATCGCGGAGGAGGCCCGGGAGTCCTGCCACAAGGCCGCGCTGCTGGCCCCGGGCGACCCGGTGCCGTACATCATCGAGCTGTCCGTGGCTCGCATGCTGCACTACTCCGAGCCCGAGTACGACGCCCTGTGGGCGAAGATCATCGACCGGGCGCCCCAGCACATGGGCGCGCACCTGGCGGCGCTGAACTACTGGTGCGAGAAGTGGCACGGCTCCCGGGAGAAGGCCGACGCCTTCACCCACCACGCGGCGGCCCGTGCCCCGCGGGGCTCCCTGCTGGCGGCGCTGCCGCTCTTCGCGCTCTACGAGCACGTCCCGGACGTGGTCCTGATCCGCAGCTTCCACCAGAGCGCGTCCGTGACCCGGGCGGTGGAGGGCGCGCTGTACGCGGTGCACAGCGCGCGTCCCGACGACCCGATGCTGGCGCACGTGCGCCACCTGCTCATCCTCTTCCTGGTCGGCGGGGAGCGCTGGGCGGAGGCGATGGACCAGATCCGCCACGTCGACGGCTACGTCGGCGCCCTCCCCTGGTCCGCCGACCCGGACCCGGCCGCCTCGTACGCGATCTACCGCGCCCTGGCGGTGGCCGGCTACGAGGCCAACGGCGGCTCCCCGGCGACGCTCCCGCACTGACTCCTTCCCGACGCGCCCCTCGCACCGCTGCGCGGGCTTCGGGCCGCTGCGCCGGACTCCGTCCGGCGACGGCCCGGGGAATCCCGGCCCCCCGTCCGCCGTTGCCGGTAGACCACAAGGAGGGAATCCATGTTCTCGTACCGCCGCACGCCCGAGCTCCCCACCCGCGAGGAAGCCCTGACCGGCCGCGCGGAGCCGCTCTTCGGTCTGCCCGCCGTGCACACCGTGCTCGGCAACCCCCTCGCGGGCCCGTACCCCGCCCATCTGGAGGTCGCGGACTTCGGCCTCGGCTGTTTCTGGGGCGCCGAGCGCAAGTTCTGGCAGACCCCGGGGGTGTGGACCACCCTGGCCGGCTACCAGGGCGGGTTCACCGAGAACCCGACCTACGAAGAGGTCTGCTCGGGCGGCACCGGCCACACCGAGGTGGTCCGGGTCGTCTTCGACCCGACGCTGGTCTCCTACGAAGCCCTGCTGAAGCTCTTCTGGGAGTCCCACGACCCCACCCAGGGCTTCCGCCAGGGCAACGACGTGGGCACCCAGTACCGCTCGGCGGTCTACACCCACTCCCCCGCCGCCCAGGCCACCGCCGAAGCCTCCCGCGAGGCCTACCAGCGCGTCCTGACCGCCGCCGGCCACGGCACGATCGCCACGGCCGTCCTCCCGGCGTCGGAGCGCCCCTTCTGGCCCGCAGAGGCGTACCACCAGCAGTACCTGGACAAGAACCCCGGCGGCTACTGCGGCATCGGCGGCACGGGCGTCTCCTGCCCGATCGGCGTGGCCCGCGCCGACGGCTGACCGGCACCACGACCGGAGCCCCGGACCCCCGCCGCGTGCGGGGGTCCGGGGCTCCCTTCATTCCGGGGCCGCCGTCAGACCACCGTCACCCGCGCCGACGCCCACGAGGTGTGGTCGAAGGCCGAGTTGGCGTTGGCGTCCTCCACCACCAGGTGGAGGAGGCGGATGCCGCGGACGTCCACGTCGAGGGCCGTGGGGCCCGAGGCGCCGGTCAGGGTGCCCGTCGTGGCGAGGATCCGGCCGTCGCCGCGCACGGTCGCGCGGGTGGCTCCGGACGCCGACTGCTTCTTCGAGAAGTCGTCGATGCCGACCAGGGCCGTGAAGCGGTTCCCGCGGCCGCCCAGGTGGTAGACGATCTCCGACGGGGCGTGCACGCCGAGGCCCTTCGCGTGACTGACCCCGCCGAAGGCGATCGGGGTGCCGTCGCCCGCCGCCTGCTTGCCGTTGGAGCGGTCGATCTCCACCGGGCCCCAGCCGTTGGCCGCCGAGACCCAGGGAAGGTCGCTGAGGTAGCTGTCCCGCGTGGGCGGGGCCGGCAGCGGGGCGTACGGGGTCCGCGCGGTGAAGGCGGAGCCGCCCGCCGTGGCCGACGCCGTGAGGGTGGCGGGCCCGGCCCCCTGCGGGACGGTCAGGGTCCACACCGTCGTCAGGGACGCTCCCGGGGCAAGGGAGGCGGCCGTGGCGGGGCCCGCCGGGGTCGCGGTCCAGCCCGCCGGGACGTCCAGCGACACCCGGGCGTCCGCCCAGGGGCGGGCCGTGCCGTTGGCCAGGGTGGTGGTGAGCGATCCGGCGGAGGGGTCGGCGGTCGTGGTCAGGCCCCAGGGGCGGCGTACGTAGGTGTCCGCCCAGGAGGCGCGCAGCGCGGCGGTGAGGGAGGCCACCACCGACGGGTTCGCCGCCGCCACGTCGCGCTGCTCGGCGAGGTCCGCCGTGAGGTCGTAGAGCTCGAACCGCCACTGCGCGTCCGGTACGGTCCGGTCCCGCGCCGGCGCGAACCGTACGGCCTTCCACCGGTCCTTGCGGATGGCCTCCGCGACCTGCTTCGCCCGGCCGCCGTCCTGCGCGTTGGCCCGGCTCGTGACGCCCTGCTCGTCCCGGTACCAGTACAGGTGGTCGTGGACCGGGGCGAGAGCCGGGGCGCCGTTCAGGACGGGGGCCGCCGAGAGCCCGTCGATGTCGGAGGGGGCCGGGGCGCCGCCCGCCAGGTCGGCGAGGGTGGGCAGGAGGTCGTAGAGCGGGGTGGGGCGGGCGCTGGTGGTGCCGGCGGCGATCCGGCCCGGGGACCAGGCGACGAGGGGGACGCGGACGCCGCCCTCGTACAGGTTGCGCTTGTAGCCGCGCAGCGGGCCGTTGGCGTCGAAGAGGTCCGGGTTCACCCCGCCCTCCTCGTGCGGGCCGTTGTCGGAGGCCACCAGGACGACCGTGCGCTCGGCGACGCCCCGCGCCTTCAGCCGGTCCACGACCGCGCCGACCTGCGCGTCGAGGAGGCTGATCTGCGCCGCGTGCGCTTTGTTCGCCTGAGTCCAGGGCTGGGAGGCGTAGGCGCTCGCGTCGGGGATCTCGCTCGGGGCGTGCGGGAGGTTCGGGGTGAGGAAGAGCAGGAAGGGGGCGGGGCCGGCGGCGTGGGCGTCGATGAAGCCGAGGGCGCGCGCGGCGATCGCGTCGGGGGCGAAGGTGCCCGTCGGGACGGTCTCCTTGGCGTTGCCGTTCCAGAGGTACGCCGGGTAGTACTGGTGGGCGTGCCCGTGGTCGATGTATCCGTAGAACTCCTCGAAGCCGCGCGCGGACGGGTGGCTCGGCTGGTCCCCGGCCTCGGGTCCGAAGCCCCACTTGCCGAAGAGGCCCGTACGGTACCCGCGTGCCCGGAGCACCTCCGCGAAGGTGGTGTCGCCCGCTCCGAGGCTGCCCTGGCCGCCGCTGGAGGGGTTGGCCCGGACGGCGGCGTGGCCGGTGTGCAGGCCGGTCAGCAGCGCGGCGCGGGAGGGCGCGCAGACGGCGGCCGCGGCGTAGGCGTCGGTGAACCGGAGCCCCTCGGCGGCCAGTTGGTCGATGCGCGGGGTGGTGATCAGCTTCTGGCCGTACGCGCCCAGGTCGCCGTAGCCCAGATCGTCGGCCAGGATCACCACGAGGTTCGGCGGCCCCTCGGCCCCGGCCTCCGCCCCCGCCGGGGTCCCGGCGGCGGCCGCCCGCGCCGGCTGGACGGCCTGCGGGAGGGCCGCGAGGCCTACGGCGGCGGCCGCGGACCCCGCGAGGAAATGGCGGCGGCTGGACATCTCGAACTCCCCGGTGGCAGAAGGCTGATGGGAAGATCGTCCGCGCGGACGGCCGCCGGGACCATGCACGGGGCATGAAAAGCGTGTGACGGCAGGCGTGCGACGGCAGGCGTGCGACGGCGGCCCCCGGGGTGACGTGCACCCGGGGGGCCGCCGTCAGGCGCCGGTCAGATGGTCGAGGTGTCGATGACGAAGCGGTAGCGGACGTCGCCCGACTGGACGCGCACGTAGGCCTCGTTGACCTCCTCGGCACGGATCACCTCGATGTCCGAACCGAGCCCGTGCTCGGCGCAGAAGTCGAGCATCTCCTGCGTCTCGGCGATCCCGCCGATCGCCGAGCCGGCCAGCGTCCTGCGGCCGCCGATGAGGGAGAACAGGTTCAGCGAGACCGGCTCCTCCGGGGCGCCGACGTTCACCAGGGCCCCGTCCACCTTGAGCAGGCCCAGGTAGGCGTCGAGCGCGAGCGGCGCGGAGACGGTGGACACGATCAGGTCGAAGCGGCCGGCCAGCTCCTTGAAGGTGGCCTCGTCGTTCGTGGCGTAGAAGTGGTCGGCGCCCAGCTTGAGCCCGTCCTCCTGCTTGCGCAGGGTCTGGGATAGGACGGTGACCTCGGCGCCGAGCGCGTGGGCGATCTTGACACCCATGTGGCCGAGGCCGCCGAGGCCGACGATCGCGACCTGCTTGCCGGGGCCGGCCTGCCAGTGCTTGAGCGGCGAGTAGAGGGTGATGCCGGCGCACAGCAGCGGGGCGGCGATGTCGAGGGGGAGGGCGTCGGGGATGCGGACGGTGTAGTTCTCGTCGACGACGACGTGCGTGGAGTAACCGCCGTACGTGGGCTCGCCGTTCTTGTCGAGGGCGTTGTACGTGCCGGTCATGCCCTTGGCGCAGTACTGCTCTTGCCCGGCGAGGCACTGCTCGCACTCGCGGCAGGAGTCGACGAAGCAGCCGACGCCGACCCGGTCGCCGACCGCGAACTTGGTGACCCCGGGGCCGACCTCGGTGACGACACCGGCGATCTCGTGGCCCGGGACCATGGGGTAGATGCCCTCGCCCCAGCCGTCGGTGACCTGGTGGATGTCGGAGTGGCAGATGCCGGCGAACTTGATGTCGATGAGGACGTCGTGCGCGCCGACCGGACGGCGCGGGACGGTGATGCGCTCCAGCGGGGCCTTGGGCGCGGGAGCGGCGTAGGCGGCGACCTGGGTGACGGACACGATGGGGCTCCTCGGAAGACTGCGGTACGGGGACCTGCGGTGCGGACCTGGTGTGCGGTGCTGCGGGTGCGGGCCTTGCCGTACGGGAGTGCCGTACAGGCCCGCTGTACGGGCCCGAGGTACGGGACCGCCGTACGAGGCCCAGGTAGGGGACCTCCGTGCAGACCGCCCTGCCGGGCCGCTGTGTGTTCACAGCCTGCACCTCCCCGCCCCGGACACCCATCCCCCTGCCCTGCCTAGGTCTGGCGGACCTACCCTTGGCGGGGTCAGGCTCGCTCCCCCGCTCCGCGCGCCCGCGCGGCGATACTGGGGTAATGGACCACCTTGATCAGCGAGCCGAGCTCGGCGAGTTCCTGCGCTCCCGGCGCGCCCGGCTGCGGCCCGAGGACGTGGGCCTGCCCGACTACGGGCGCCACCGCCGGGTCCCCGGCCTGCGCCGCGAGGAGCTGGCGCAGCTGGCCGGGGTGTCGGTCGCGTACTACACCCGCCTGGAGCAGGGGCACGGCCAGAACGTGTCGGCGGAGATCCTCGACGCCATCGCGCGGGCCCTGCGCCTGGACGGTACGGAGCGTGCGCACCTGAGCCACCTGGCCGGCCCCAAGCCCCGCAAGCGCCGCCAGACCCCGCGCCCCCAGCAGGTCAGGCCGGAGCTGCGGACGCTGCTGGACGCGATGGACGGCGTACCGGCGTACCTGGTCGGGCGGCGCCAGGACGTCATAGGCTGGAACCCGCTGGCCGCGGCCGTCTTCGGTGACTTCGGAGCCTTCCCCGCGCAGGAACGCAATCTGGTGCGGCTGGTCTTCCTGGACCCGGCGACGGCGGAGCTGTACGCGGACTGGGAATGCCGGGCGTGCGAGGTGGTGAGCAACCTGCGCGTGTACGCCGGACAGTTCCCCGACGACGAGCAGCTGTCCGCGCTGGTCGGCGAACTGTCCGTGAAGAACGAGGAGTTCCGCCGGCTGTGGGCGGCCCACACGGTGGCCGACAACAAGATCCACGGCGTCAAGCGGCTGCGCCATCCGCTGGTCGGCGAGCTCCGGCTCTCCTTCGAGACGCTGGCCCTCCCGGACGACCCGGCGCAGTTCCTGGTCACCTACCACGCGGCCCCGGGCTCCCCCTCGGCCGACGCCCTCAGCCTCCTCGCCTCCTGGTCGGCGTCCCCGGCCGCCCCGGGCCGGAAGCACGCCCCCGGCCCCGTCGGGGAATCCGCCCCGTAGCGCCCCGCAGCGCGGCGTCCCCCGGCCGGAGCTACAGCTTCAGCTGGAAGTACCCGACCCCGCGCTCGCGCCGGTACCCCAGGGCCTCGTTGACCGCGAGCATCGGGGTGTTGTCGTCCGCCACCGAGGTGACGACGGTGCGCAGGGCCGGGTGGCGGGTCGCCGCCTCGGCGAGCATGCGGAGCTTGACCGCGCGGCCGAGGCCGTGGCCCGGGTGGGCCGGGACGACCACGGTGTCGTACTGGAGCGCGCGCGGGCCCGCCGGGTCGGTCAGGACCCGTTCCGTGTAGGCCGCCACCTCGCCGTCCGGGGTGACGGCGGCGACCGTGGTCAGGGCGCCTCCCTGGTCCAGGATCCTGCGGTGGGCCGCGTGCAGCCGCTCCGCCGTCCAGGTCTGGATCTGCTGGTCCAGCTCCCCCGACGGCGCGTCCTCCATGCCATCGACAGGACGTTCTCGAAGCCCACGGACTCCACGAACGCCTGCCCCGGACCGCCCAGGTCCACCTCCGCCGACACCGAGGTACGGCCGTTCGCGAGCAGCTCCTCGCGGACCCGCGCCCACAGGGCCGTTCCCACACCGCGCCGCCGCGCGTCCGGCCGTACGGTCAGCTCCGCCAGGTGCGCGGTGTGGTCGTTGGCCCCGTCGGTGAAGAGGACCAGCGAGGCGACCGCCTCCTCCGTCGCCCAGTGCACCGAGCGCCCCCGCGCCGAGGGCACCCGGAGCGCTCCGGCCACCTCCGTCCGGGAGGGCGGCGGAGTCCCCGGCAGGTCTGCCGTCCTGGCCGCTGCCAGGACGGCCCACCAGTGGTCGACTTCGGGGTCCGTCGGGGGCACGGAGAGTGCGGTGATCATCATGTTCCGGACCCTAAACCTGAGGGCGCGGAGCGCTCAGGCGTTTTCGGTGACGGTCACCTTCCCCCGGCGGATGGTCGCCACCCGCGGGGCCCGCTTCGCGAGCGCGCTGTCGTGGGTGACCATGACGAAGGTCAGGCCGTGTTCCTTCCAGAGCCCTTCGAGCAGTTCCATGACCTCGTCGCGCATGGACTCGTCGAGGTTGCCGGTGGGCTCGTCGGCCAGCAGCACCTTGGGCCGCTTGACCAGCGCCCGCGCGATGGCCACGCGCTGCTGCTGACCGCCTGACATCTCCCCGGGCAGGTGCCCCATCCGCTCGCCGAGTCCTACGGAGTCCAGCGCCTCGGCGGCCCGGTCACGCCGCTCGCGGGCCTTCAGCCCGAGCGGGACGAGGGCCGTCTCCACGTTCTCCTGGGCGGTGAGCGTGGGAATCAGGTTGAAGGACTGGAACACGAAGCCGATGCTCTCCGCGCGGACCCGGGTGAGGCGGGATTCGGAGACGGTGGCGAGGTCGAGTCCGTCGAGGACGATCTGTCCCGCCGTCGGGCGGTCGAGGGCGCCGAGCATCTGGAGCAAGGTGGACTTGCCGCCGCCGGTGGGGCCCTGGATGACGAGCCGGCCGCCGTCCTCGATGGTCAGGTCGACGCCGGCGAGCGCGTCGATGGATTCCTTGCCGCGCTGGTAGCGCTTGGTGACACCGGTGAGTTGGTACATCTCTGGTTCGTTCCCTCGGGGTTGCGGGGCGGTGGGACGGGCGGGGATGCGGGGCCGCGGGGGCGGACCGGCGGCGGGGGCGGGGGCTATTCGACGCGGCGCAGGGCGTCCGCCGGCCGCAGCCGGGAGGCGCGCCAGCCGCCGAAGCCGCCCGCGATCAGTCCGCCCGCGACCGCGAGGGCGACGGCCAGGCCGATGGTGGAGACCGAGACGGGTGCGGTGAGCGCGATGTCGAGGGCCTTGCCGGCGCTCTGCTGCGCGGAGCGCATCATCCCGCCGCCGCCCCCGCCCGGGCCCTGACCCCGGCCGGCGCCACCCGCGAGCTGCGCGGTCAGCTGCGGGCTGATCGCGGTGATGGCGTACGCGGCCGCGAGCCCGAGGCCGATGCCCAGTGCGCCGCCGATGAGCCCGTTGACCAGGGCCTCGCCGACGACCTGTCCGGTGACGCGGCCGCTCTTCCAGCCGAGCGCCTTGAGCGTGCCGAACTCGCGGACGCGCCGGGACACGGCCGAGGAGGTCAGCAGGCCGGCGACGAGGAAGGCGGCGAGGAGGACGGCGTACGAGAGCCACGTGCCGACGGTGGAGGCGAGCGAGGCGGCGGTGGAGAGCGAACCGGAGACGGTGTCGGCCAGGTCGGCCGAGGTGGTGACGGTGGTGTCCGGGACGTTCTTCTGGATGGCCTGCTTGACGGAGCCGATCGCCTGGGAGTCCTTCGCCTGGACGTAGACCGTGGTGATCTTGCCCGGGGTCGCGGCGAGGGTCTGGGCCTGCTTGAGCGGGAGGTAGACGTTGGCGGCCGCGTCGCCGCTGTCGGCGGTGGCGATCCCGATCACCTTGAACTTCGTTCCCTTGACGGTGACTTCGGAGCCGACGGCGAGCTTGTTCTTGGTGGCGTGGGCGCTGTCGACGACGGCGACGGCCGCGTCGCTCTCACCCGCCGCGAAGGTGCGGCCCGAGGTGATCCTGGAGGTGGTGAGCGGGCCCAGCTCGGGGTGGGCGACGTCCGCGCCGTAGACGGAGAAGGAGTTGACGTCGAAGTCGGCGCCGCCGCCCTCGACCGTACCGCCCTGGCCGCCGCCCGTGGCGCCCGGCTTGGTGGCGGCTCCGCCGCCCGTCTGGCCCTCCGCGCGCTTGAACTCGCCGCGCTTGAACTGCCCGTTGACCTTCATCACCTGGAGGCTGAGGCCGCCGACGGCCTGCGCGACCCCGGCCTGGCCGGACACCTTGTCCACGGTCGAGGCGTCGAGGGTCTGGAAGCCCTGGGGCATCACGAGGTCGCTGCTCTGCTCGGCCCCGGCGTTCGCGTCGCCCTCGCCCTGCGCGTCGAACCTGAACCGGGGCCGGGCCGTGGTGTCTCCCTCGGCCGGCGGGGTCTGGGCCTTGGTCACGGTCATG
Organism: Streptomyces sp. NBC_01264; assembly: GCF_026340675.1. Classification (NCBI taxonomy): domain Bacteria; kingdom Bacillati; phylum Actinomycetota; class Actinomycetes; order Kitasatosporales; family Streptomycetaceae; genus Streptomyces; species Streptomyces sp. NBC_01264. The sequence continues at coordinate 6,042,225 of NZ_JAPEOX010000001.1, read as the reverse complement.
TCCGTGCCGAGGCCGTAGAGCGACTGGAGGACCTTGCCCTGGGCCTGTGTCATGCCCGCCGAGACGGAGGTGACGACGATGACGAGGGCGATGCCCAGGGCGAGCCCGGAGGCGACGACGAGCGCCGCCTTCCTGCGGCGGCGCAGCTCGCGCCGGAGGTAGGTGAAGAACATGCGGCCGAAGCTAGGCAGCACCCGTGACGGCCGGATAAGGCGTCCATAAGAGCCGGATGAGAACACGAACTCACAGGTGGCGTACAGGAATGCGGGATGGCGGCATCCGGGGGTACGCGCGGACGGACGGCGGGGAGCCCCCTGGCCGGGGCTCCCCGCCGTCCGTCTGTTGCTTCGTCGGGGTGAAGCTGTGGTGCCGTGGATCAGGTCAGACGGCCGAGCCGGCCTTCCATTCCGCCCAGCCCATGTTCCAGCCGTTGAGGCCGTTGTCCGGCTTGATCGTCTTGTCCGGGGAGTTGACGACCGTGACGACGTCTCCGATGAGGGAGTTGTCGTAGAACCAGGCCGCGGGCTGGCTCGGGTCGTTCGCACCCTTGGCGTCGTTCAGACCGACGCAGCCGTGGCTGGTGTTGGCGCTGCCGAAGACCGAGTCCGGGCCCCAGTAGTTGCCGTGCACGAAGGTGCCGGAGTTGGACAGGCGCATCGCGTGCGGCACGTCCTTGATGTCGTACTCGCCCTTGCCGTCGTCGTCCGTGAAGCCGACGGTGGCGCCGTTCATCCGGGTCTCCTTGAACTTCTCGGAGATCACCATCTGACCGTTGTAGGTCGGGTTCTCCGGGGAGCCCGCCGAGATCGGGATGGTCTTGAGGACCGCGCCGTCACGGGTGACCGTCATCTTCTTGCTCTTCGCGTCGACCGTGGAGACCTGGCTCCGGCCGATCTTGAAGGTGACGGTCTTGCTCTGCACGCCCTGGATGCCCGGGCCGCCCTGGACCCCGTCCAGCGCCAGCTTCAGGGTGACGGTGGAACCCGCCTGCCAGTACTTCTCCGGGCGGAAGTCCAGCCGCTGCGTGCTGAACCAGTGGCCCACGACCTCCTGGCCGCTGCTGGAGGTGACCGTGATGCCGGCCTGGACGGCCTTCTTGTCCTTGATCTGCTTGTCGAAGGTGATCGACACCGGCATGCCCACGCCGACGGTCTGACCCGCGTCGGGGATGAAGGAGCCCACGAAGCTGTTCTGCGGGGAGACGGTGGTGAAGGAGGCGTTCTCGTGCGCCTCGCGGCCCGCCTCGTCCTTCGCGGTCGCCGACAGCGCGTACTTCGTGGAGCGCTTCAGCGTGCCGTCCGGCTTCCAGCTCTTCCCGTCGGCGGCTATCTTGCCCGCCACCTTCGTGCCCTCGGAGCTCTTCAGCTCGACCGCGGTGAGCGTGCCCTCGGTGACGGCCACCGTGGCCGCGTCGTTCAGGCCTATGTTGGTGGCGCCGTCCTTGGGCGTGATGACTATCTTGGCCTGCGAGGCGTCCTTGGCCGCGGCCGCGTCCACGTCCGCCTGGGACTTGGCCGACGCCTCCCCGCTGGCCTTCGGCGTCTGCGCCTTGCCGTCGTCACCGCCGCATCCCGCGAGCACCAGTACGCCGCCGAGTACAGCGGATATGGCCACCAGGGACCTTCTCCGCCGCTTGCTGTCCGTCCTCACACGCCACTCCATCGTTGCCTGAACCCCGAACTCCCCGGGCAGGGGGCATGACCCCCCTGCCTCGTCCTGACAACGCATTACACCCCGAGGTGCCGCCTCATTCCGTTCGAATGTGGTCAACCCCACCGTCAGGCGTTGTCAGTCTCTTCGTCGAGCTCCCCATCTTCCTCGTCGAGGTCCCACTCCATGGACTCGGGGTCGTATTCCACGGGCTCGCTGCTCCAGGAGGCCTGCGCGAGCTCCACCCCGGGGATGTCCGCGACCAGGTCAGTGGGGTCCACCAGGTAGGCCAGGGCCTCCGACTCGTCCTCCCGGACGGCCGCCTCGGCGTGGCCGCGCTCCTCGTCCGGCATGAACTCGTCGGCCTTGATGTGCGCGAGGGCGGCTCCGGTGAGCGCGTCGACGTCCGGCACTTCGAGGACCAAATCCACTCGAAGGCGGACGTATCGTGAGGTCTCAGAAGGGTTCATACGACGGAGAGTAATCCCGCGGCAGCCCCGGCTTTCCCACGACCCGCCCCTTTCCGTAGCATCACCGCACGGGGCCAATTCGCTGCTGCCACAAGGGGGATCGCACCGTGTCCGCACGTCGATCAACACTCACCGCTCTCGGAGCGACCACCCTCCTCGCCGTCCTGTGGTTCGTCCCCTCGGCCAACGCCACCGCGCCCGGGCACGCGAAGGCCGCCTCCGGCGCGCCCGCCGCCGCGAACGTGGAGGTCCAGGCCGTCTCCGCGCCCGGCCCCGCCCTCGCGCTCGCCGACACGGGCGGCGTGGACACCACGCCCTACCTGCTCGGCGGCACGCTCTGCCTGGGCGCCGGAGCGGGCTTCGTGGCCTTCTCCGTACGCCGTTCGCGCGCGGTGTAAACAGCCCGCGGAACCACGGAAGGGTGCGGCCCCCGGGGGATCCCCCGGGGGCCGCACCCTTCCGCTTGACCTCAGGCGAGGGGACCGGTGACGGTCTCGACGGCGTCCACGAGTCCACCCGAACGAACGAAGGCGTCCGCGGCGGCCAGGTCGGGCGCGAGGAACCGGTCCGGACCGGGACCCTGCACGCCCGCCGCACGCGCCGCGGCGATGGCGGCCTGGCTGGCCGGCGCCGGGGTGAGCCCGTGGCGCAGCTCGATGGCGCGGGTGGCCGCGTACATCTCGATCGCGACGATCCGGGTCAGGTTGTCGACGGCGGTACGGAGCTTGCGCGCGGCCGACCAGCCCATCGAGACGTGGTCCTCCTGCATGGCGGAGGAGGGGATCGAGTCGGCGGAGGCGGGAACCGCGAGCCGCTTCATCTCGCTCACCAGTGCGGCCTGCGTGTACTGGGCGATCATGAGCCCGGAGTCCACGCCGGCGTCGTCCGCGAGGAACGGCGGCAGGCCGTGGCTCCGGTTCTTGTCGAGCAGCCGGTCGGTGCGCCGCTCGGCGATCGACCCGAGGTCGGCGGCCGCGATGGCGAGGAAGTCGAGCACGTAGGCGACCGGGGCGCCGTGGAAGTTTCCGTTGGACTCCACGCGCCCGTCGGGCAGCACGACCGGGTTGTCGACGGCGGCGGCCAGCTCGCGGGAGGCGACGAGGGCGGCGTGCGCCATGGTGTCGCGGCCCGCGCCGGCGACCTGCGGGGCGCAGCGCACGGAGTAGGCGTCCTGCACGCGCGGGGCGGTCTCCTCCTGGTAGTGCCGGACGAGCCCGGAACCCTTCAGGACGGCGGCCATGTTCGCGGCGGAGGCACTCTGCCCCGGGTGCGGGCGGATGGCGTGCAGCTCGGGCTGGAGCACCTTCTCGGTGCCGAGCAGCGCCTCCAGGGTCAGCGCGGCGGTGATGTCGGCGGCGGTGTACAGCCTGCCGAGGTCGGCGAGGGCCATGACCAGCATGCCGAGCATGCCGTCGGTGCCGTTGAGGAGGGCGAGCCCCTCCTTCTCGCGCAGCTCGACCGGCTCGATCCCGGCCTCGGCGAGCAGCTCCCCGGCGGGCCGCACGACTCCGTCGGGGCCCTCCGCGTCACCCTCGCCCATCAGCGCGAGCGCGCAGTGCGAGAGCGGGGCGAGGTCTCCCGAGCAGCCCAGCGAGCCGTACTCGTGCACGACGGGGGTGATCCCGGCGTTGAGCACGTCGGCCATCGTCTGCGCGACGGACGGCCGGACGCCGGTGTGCCCGGACGCGACGGTCTTCAGCCGCAGGAACATCAGCGCCCGCACGACCTCGCGCTCGACGCGCGGGCCCATGCCGGCGGCGTGCGAGCGGACGATGTTGCGCTGGAGCTGCGCGCGCAGCTCCGGGCTGATGTGCCGGGAGGCGAGCGCCCCGAACCCGGTGGACACCCCGTAGACGGGCTCGGGCTTCGCGGCGAGCGCGTCCACGATCTCGCGGGCCGCCGCGAGCGCGGCGACGGCCTCGGCGGAGAGCTCCACGCGGGCGTTGCCGCGGGCGACGGCGATCACGTCTTCGGCGGTGGTCCCGGACGTTCCCACCACGACAGTGTGCATATCCATATTCAGCAGCGTACGGACTGAATCCCTCCATGTCACCCCTCTCAATGCGCCGCTCGCACGGTGCGGCCCTGGCGGGCCTTACCGGCTTCGCGCCGCTGCGCCGGACTCCTTCTTGACGCGCCGCTCGCGCGGTGCGGCCCTGGCGGGCCTCACCGGCTTCGCGCCGCTGCACCGGACTCCGTCCGGCGGTGGCCGGTCGGCGTGCACGCCACAGCCGTCCCGGCGCGGGGTCCGGTGGGCGGGTGCGGCTGGGTCGGCCCTGCGGGGCGGAATCCCCTACCCACCCTTCGCCCGTTCCCCGGGGCTCCGCCCCGGACCCGACCCCGCCGGCGGCGCCGTTCCGGGGGCCGGCCCCCGCACCCCCGCGCCTCAAACGCCGACGAGGCTGCATGAGTCGGCCCGACCGACTCCAGCCCCGCCGAAGCGAGAACCGGTCTCCGGGGCGAAGCCCGCACCAATCCAGCCGTCCGGCGTTTGAGGACCGGGGTCCGGGGCGGAGCCCCAGGGGGTCCGGGGCGGAGCCCGGTACCCCCTGTCCTTCAGCCCGTCCGGCGTTTGAGGACCGGGGTCCGGGCAGAGCCCGGGGACCCACCCAGCCCCGCCGGCGCTTGAGGCGCGGGTCCGGGCGGAGCCCGGGGAACGGGCGAAGGGCGGGTAGGGGAACTCCGCCCCGCGCAGCGGCACACCCGCAGCCCGGCCTCGCCCGCACGCCGGGGCGGGATCGCCGACCGAGGCCGGGCCGCACGCCGAGGCGGGCCCGGGGCCGCACGGCAGGCCGGGACCGGGGCCGCGCGCCGAGGCGGGGCCGGGCCCGCGCGCCGGGCCGGGCCGCCCGCCCGGCCAGGGCCGAACGCCGGGCCCGGGTCCGGGCCGGGGCCGGTCCGGGCCGGGGCCGGTCCGGGGCCGGGGCCGGTCCGGGGCCGGGGCCGGTCCGGGGCCGGGGCCGGGGCCGGTCCGGGGCCGGGGCCGGTCCGGGGCCGGTCCGGGGCCGGGGCCGGTCCGGGGCCGGGGCCGGTCCGGGGCCGGGGCCGGTCCGGGGCCGGGGCCGGTCCGGGGCCGGGGCCGGTCCGGGGCCGGGGCCGCGGCGGGGCCGGGGCCGCGGCGGGGCCGGGGCCGCGGCGGGGCCGGGGCCGCGGCGGGGCACAGGCCCGGCCGGGTCCGCGGCCAAGGCTGCCCGGCCAGGGCTACGCCCCGCCCCGGCTACGCCCGGCCGCGGAAGCGGCGGCGGTCGCCCGGGCCGCCGGGCTCCGCGTCGGCGAGGCGGACCACGGCAGTGTCCCGGCCCGCCACCACCGGCTTCGCCGACCGCGCCGCCTTCGCCTTGTACTGCGCCGCATCCGCCAGCCGGAACAACCGCCGGGACGATTTCACCGGCCCGATCGGGTCCCCCGTGGAGGCGACCCCGCAGGCGACCCCCTCCCCCAGCTCCAGCTCGGCGGCCCGCAGGCACACCTCCTCGGTGACCCGTACCACCTCGTCCGCCGAAGGCCCCACGCTGACCAGGCAGAACTCGTCCCCGCCCAGCCGGGCGACCAGCGCACCCGGCAGCATCGCCCCGCACAGGCTCAGCACCGAGCCGAAACGTTCCAGCAGACGGTCGCCCATCGCGTGCCCGAGGGTGTCGTTGACCTTCTTGAGGCCGTTCAGGTCGCAGACGACCAGGCTCACGACCACCTCGGCCCCGCCCCTGCGGTGCTCCTCCAGCGCCTCGTCGAGCCGCATGTCCACGGCCCGCCGGTTGGCCAGCCCGGTCAGCGGGTCGGTGAAGGCGAGCCGCCGGGCCTCCTCCAGCCGGTCGCTCTGCGCGAGCCCGGCCGCGATCACCGCCGCGAGCACGGTGGCGAACTCCGCGTCGTCCTCGTCGAAGTCCGCCATGCCCTCGTCCCGGGCCACGTACAGCTCGCCCCAGGCCCGCCCGCTCAGCACGATCGGGGCCACCACGCACGTACCGCGCCCGCGCCGCCGCAGCGCATCGCCGCGGCGTCCCGGCCGGTCCCCGACCGCGCTGTCCACCCAGGCGTGGGGCCCGCCCCCGCCGACCCAGCGCTCGTGCAGGAACTCCGTGATCTCGGGGAAATCGTGCACGGGGTACGACTCGTCCTCGGGGAACTCCTCCTCCCCGTCCCGGCGCTCCCCCTCGTTCACGAGCACCCGCAGGCGCCCCCGCTCCCGCTCCCACGCGGAGATGGCGGCGAACGATCCGTCCATCGCCAGCCTCGCCCCGCGCGCGGCGGCCCGCACACTGTCCCGCGGCGCGCACGCGGCGGCCATGGCCTGCGCGAGGCCCACAACGGCTCGAAGCCGCCCGTCAACACCCATCACCCCAGGTTAGGGAGTTTTGTCCGATTTAGTGACAATTGGCGCGACATTCGGTGGCATCAAGATCACACCGGGTGACCGTAGGGGCAGCCGGCCCGCCGGCCCCGCCGGCACCTCACACCCCGGGCCACTCCGGCTTCCGCTTCTCGTTGAACGCCGCCACACCCTCGGCCCGGTCCCCGGAGAAGGCCACCGTCCGCCACGCCGCGTCCTCGATCTCCAGCCCGGCCGCCAGATCCATGCCGTGCCCGAGCCGCAGCGCCCGCTTGGCCGCCCGCAGCCCCACCGGGGAGTTCGCCGCCATCGCCGCCGCCATCGCCAGGGCGGCCTCGCGGTCCGTCCCCGCCGGCACCACCGAGTCCACCAGGCCCAGGCCCAGCGCCTCCGCGGCCTCCACCCGCCGCGCGGTGAAGATCAGCTCCGCCGCCCGCGCCGCCCCCACGCGCCTCGGCAGCAGCTGCGTACCGCCGCCGCCCGGGATCACCCCGACCGACACCTCGGGCAGCCCGACGACGGCCGTCTCGTCGGCGACGATGACGTCGCAGGCGAGGGCCAGCTCGAAGCCGCCCCCCAGCGCGAACCCGTGCACCGCCGCGATCACCGGCATCGGAAGCTCCAGCACTCCCCCGTACGCACCCCGCGTGGTGGGCCGCTGGCGCAGCAGCTCGGCGTCCGAGAAGGAGTTGCGCTCCTTGAGGTCCGCGCCCACGCAGAACGCCCTCTCGGCGGTCGAGGAGAGCACGACCACCCGTACCGCCGGGTCCGCGGCGAGCTCGGCGCAGGCGGCACCGATCCCCCGCGCCATCTCGGTCGACACGGCGTTCATCGCCTTGGGCCGGTCCAGAACCAGCTCGGCGACCCCGCCCTCATGCCGGTGCACAACCACGAACTCGGACACAGGGACCCTCCCGGTTAACGAACGTTATCCGGGGATCTTAGGGCTCCGGCGCGTCAGCGACCAGGGCTCGACGACGCCGAGACCACGCACCGGGCGCTGGAACATCGGCTGGAGCGCGAAGCGGTAGGTGCCGCCGCCCTCCTCGTTCTCCGCTTCCTTCTCCGAGACCGGCGCCGCGCCCGTGCGGCCCAGCTCCTGGGCCATCGCGCCGTCCACCAGGACCGCGTCCTTGGGGGCTATCGACGTCAGCCGCGAGGCCAGGTTCACCGTGGTCCCGAAGACATCGCCCATGCGGGTGGTCACCGTCCCGAAGGCGATGCCCACGCGCAGCTCCGGCATCTGCGGATCGGCTTCCATCGTCTCGATCAGCCGCAGCGCGATCTCCGCCGCCGTCGCCGCGTCGTCGGCGCAGTACAGCACCTCGTCGCCCAGCGTCTTGATCAGCCGGCCGCCGTGCGCCGCCACCAGGTCCGCCGAGGTCGTCTCGAAGGACTCGACCAGCTCGCCGAGCTCCTCCTCCTCCAGCCGCCGCGTCAGGCGCGTGAAGCCCACCAGGTCGGCGAAGCCCACCGCGAGGCGCCGGTCGACCATCTCCTCGTCGTCCGCCACCTGCACGACCCGCCCGGTCGCGGCCGCGAGCTGGCGCCGCCACACGTAGACGAGGAACTCCTCCAGCTCCGGCAGCAACAGCTCGACCAGCGGGTACGTGACCTCCGTGCGGGTCATCCCCGGCTCCGGCGGCTCGGTCAGCCCCTCCAGGAAGGAGTCGATCTGCCACTCCGCGAGCCGGGCCGTGGTCTGCCCGGTGGACCGCGCCACCTGGACCGCCATCGGCTCGCTCAGCAGCCCGGCCTCGACGAGGCCGGCGAGCCGGCGCAGCGCCAGTACGTCGGCCTCCGTCAGGGCCCTGGCCTGGCCGATGTCCGCGAAGCCCATGGCCCGCCAGAAGCGGGAGGCGAGCTCCATCGAGACCCCGGCGCTACGGGCCGCCTGGAAGGGGGTGTACCGGCGCTCGGCGCCCAGGATCAGCTGTTCCAGGCGGATGGCGAGCGGGTCGGCCGTCGGCTGCGCCGTGTGGTCGACCTCGTGGTGGGGAGTGTGCTGCTCGCGCCCGATCGGGGTGGCGTGGACTCCCGAACCGCCCGAGGTGCCGCCCGAAGCGCCGGAGCTGCCGGAGCTGCCGGAGCCGCCCGTCGTCGTGCCGGGGGCGGGCGCGCTGGACCGAGGGTCGTCGACGGTCAAGGGCCGCCTCCTGTCCATTGCCGTGCGCACTGCCGAACCGGGTGATCACCGTGGGACCGGGATCGCCTAAACCATACGGCAGGTGTGCCGTAGCTCACTCCCCTACTCCGTCACCCGGGGCGGTCCCCCGCGGGCTACCGCACGGACCGCAGATGGACGACGTCCCCCGCCCCCACGGCCTCGTGCTTGTCCTCGGCCGTCCGTACGACGAGCCGCCCGTCGGTGTCCACCGCTTCGGCCGTCCCGGTGAGGGTGCGCCCGCCCGGCAGCTCGGCCCGCACGTGCTTGCCGAGGGTCGCGCAGCCCGCCGCGTACGTCTCCTGCAGGCCGCTGGCCGCCGGATCGCCGCCGGCCGCGCGCCAGTTTCCGTACCACTGCTCCAGGGAGCGCAGTACGGCCTTGAGCAGCGGGTCCCGGTCGGTGACGGTGGCCTTGGCCAGGACCAGCGACCCGGCGGTGTCCACCGGCAGCTCGGCGTCGGTCAGCGTCACGTTGAGCCCGATCCCGAGGACGACCCCGTCGCCCACGCGCTCGGCGAGGATCCCGCCGGTCTTGCGCTCCTCACCGTCGACGGTGACCAGGAGGTCGTTGGGCCACTTGAGGGCGGTGTCCACCCCGGCGGCGCGCGAGAGCCCGGTGGCCGTGGCCACCCCGGCCAGCAGCGTCAGCCAGCCCCACCGCTCCTGCGGCACCGAGGGCCCGGGCTTCAGGAGCACGGAGAAGAACAGTCCGGACCGGGCGGGCGCGACCCAGCTCCGGTCCAGCCTGCCCCGCCCGGCGGTCTGCTCCTCGGCGACGAGGACGGCCCCCTCGGGCAGCTTCGCGGCCCGGGCGGCGAGATCACTGTTGGTGGACCCGGTGGAGGACACGACCTCCAGCGAGCTCCACAGCCCCTCACCGGTCACGAGGGCCCGCTGCAGCGCGGCAACGTTCAAGGGCGGCCGGTCCAGACTCGACCAACGGCCCGCGGGAGCTCCGTTCGAAGCTCCGCCTGATGCATCTGATGGCGTCATGCAAGCCACATTAGGTGTGTCAAACGCCGCACCGCCGAGCGCCATGCCCGCCGATACGCTACGCACCAGTAGCTAGTAAAAACCAAGTAAGTCACCAGGCAGTTGACACCACGCAGGGAGCCGCGACCCCGATGTCACAACCGTCAGAGCCGATCGACATGCACACCACCGCGGGGAAGATCGCGGATCTGCAGCGCCGCGTCGAGGAAGCCACGCACGCCGGGTCCGGGCGGGCGGTGGAAAAGCAGCACGCCAAGGGCAAGCTGACGGCGCGTGAGCGGGTGGCCCTGCTGCTGGACGAGGGGTCCTTCGTCGAGCTGGACGAGTTCGCCCGGCACCGGTCGACGAACTTCGGGCTGGAGAAGACCCGGCCGTACGGCGACGGCGTCGTCACCGGCTACGGGACCGTCGACGGGCGGCCCGTCGCCCTGTTCTCCCAGGACTTCACCGTCTTCGGCGGGGCCCTGGGCGAGGTCTACGGCCAGAAGATCATGAAGGTCATGGACTTCGCGCTGAAGACCGGCTGTCCGCTGATCGGGATCAACGACTCCGGCGGCGCCCGCATCCAGGAGGGCGTCAGCGCGCTGGGCATGTACGGCGAGATCTTCCGCCGCAACGTCCACGCCTCCGGCGTGATCCCGCAGATCAGCCTGGTCGTCGGCCCGTGCGCCGGCGGCGCCGTGTACTCCCCGGCCATCACCGACTTCACGGTCATGGTCGACCAGACCTCGCACATGTTCATCACCGGCCCGGACGTCATCAAGACCGTCACCGGCGAGGACGTCGGCTTCGAGGAGCTGGGCGGGGCGCGCACGCACAACAGTGTGTCCGGCGTCGCACACCACATGGCGGGTGACGAGAAGGACGCCATCGAGTACGTGAAGTCGCTCCTCTCCTACCTCCCGTCGAACAACCTCTCCGAGCCCCCGGCCTTCCCCGAGGAGGCCGACACCGAGGTCTCCGACAGCGACCGCGAGCTCGACGTGCTGATCCCGGACAGCGCGAACCAGCCGTACGACATGCACAAGGTGATCGAGCACGTGCTCGACGACGCGGAGTTCCTGGAGACCCAGTCGCTCTTCGCGCCGAACATCCTCACCGGCTTCGGCCGCGTCGAGGGGCACCCGGTCGGGGTCGTCGCCAACCAGCCGATGCAGTTCGCCGGCTGCCTGGACATCGACGCCTCCGAGAAGGCGGCCCGGTTCGTCCGGACCTGCGACGCCTTCAACATCCCGGTGCTGACCTTCGTCGACGTGCCGGGCTTCCTGCCGGGCACCGACCAGGAGTACAACGGAATCATCAGGCGCGGCGCCAAGCTGATCTACGCGTACGCCGAGGCGACCGTCCCCCTGATCACCGTCATCACGCGCAAGGCGTTCGGCGGTGCCTACGATGTAATGGGCTCCAAGCACCTCGGAGCCGACCTGAACCTCGCCTGGCCGACGGCGCAGATCGCCGTCATGGGCGCGCAGGGCGCGGTCAACATCCTGCACCGCCGCGCGATCGCCGAAGCGGAGGAGGCCGGCACCGCCGAGGAGACCCGGGCGCGGCTCATCACCGAGTACGAGGACGCGCTGCTGAACCCGTACACGGCCGCCGAGCGCGGCTACGTCGACGCGGTGACCATGCCGTCCGAGACCCGGGCGCACGTGGTGAAGGGGCTGCGGCAGCTGCGCACCAAGCGCGAGTCCCTGCCCCCGAAGAAGCACGGCAACATCCCGCTCTAGGACGCTGGTAGGACGCTAGGAGGCAGTCCCGTGGTGATCAAGGTCGTCAAGGGGAACCCCACCCCGGAGGAGTTGGCCGCCGCACTGGCGGTGGTCCGAGCGCGCGCGGCGGCCCTCGCGTCGGAGCCGTCGGGCGCGGCGCGGGTGGGCGACGCGTGGGCGGCGCCGGGCCGGGTGGCCCGGCGGACCCTGCCGCGCCCCGGTCCGGGCGCGTGGGGCCGTACGTACTGGCCCGCGTAGTCGTGGCGGGACGTACGGAGCGGAAATGAAGATGGCGTGAACTGCCCGTGGCGCCTGAGTACCCGTACTCAGGCGCCACAGGAGTGCTCGGGGTCAGGATCGGAGCATGCTCTGGTCAGACCCGAAGAACGAGCCGCCCAAGGACATGCGCGACGCCGAGGCGATGGTCCGGCGGATGACGGTGATCGTCGTCATCGCGATGGTCGTCGTGGTGTACGTACTGGGCGTGGGCGGTTTCTGACGCCGCGAGCCGGGCCCCCCGGGCCGCCCCTACGATGGCGGGCATGACTGCTGCCGCCCCCCGCCACGCCCTCGTCCTCGCCTCCGCTTCGCCCGCCCGGCTGAACCTGCTGCGGCAGGCCGGGCTCGCCCCGCACGTGATCGTGAGCGGCTTCGACGAGGACGCCCTCACCGCAGACTCCCCCTCCGAGCTCGCTCTCGCGCTGGCCGAGGCGAAGGCGGCCGTCGTGGCGGCCCTGGACGAGGCCGCGGGAGCCCTGGTGATCGGCTGCGACTCCGTGCTGGAGCTGGACGGCGAGGCGCTGGGCAAGCCGGCGGACGCCGAGGAGGCCACGGCCCGCTGGAAGTCGATGCGCGGGCGCGCCGGGGTGCTGCGCACCGGGCACTGCGTGATCGACACGGCGAGCGGCCGCCAGGTTTCAGCCACGGCGTCGACGACGGTCCGCTTCGGCGAGCCGACGGACGCGGAGGTGGCGGCGTACGTGGCGAGCGGGGAACCGCTGCACGTGGCGGGAGCGTTCACCCTGGACGGGCTGTCGGCCCCGTTCATCGAGGGGATCGACGGGGATCACGGCAACGTGATCGGGATCTCCATGCCGCTGCTGCGCTCGCTGCTGGCCGAACTGGGCGTGTCCATCACGGACTTGTGGGCTTGACGTCCCCGACCCTGCCGAAGTCCCCGAAGTCCGCGAGCGGGTGACCCGGCGCCGCGTCCCGGACGCCGGGGCCGCGGTCGGGCCCGCCGCCGGACCCGCCGTCGCGACCACCGTCGGGCCCACCAGTGGCCCCACCGGCCCCACCGCCGCGCGGCCCGCCTTCGGGCCCGCCCGGGCCTCCGAAGCCGCCCTGGGGGCCGCTGGAGCCCTCCACGGGGCCGCTCGCGGCGCTGCCGGCCCCGCCCGCGCCCTTGGCCGCGTAGAGCGTCAGGCTCAGCACCAGCAGGCAGAGGATCAGCATCATCACCGCGAAGGCGCCCCAGCCCACCAGGCCGACGACGAGGGCGCCTAGCAGTCCGTGGACGATGGCGGCGCTGATGAGGAGCACGCGCGCGAAGGCGCCCGGGGCCCGGTCGCGGATCGCAGCGACGAGGAGGAACACGGCGCAGGCGAGCAGGAACGCGGCCATGCCGGCGCCCAGCGCATAGGTTGCCTTGGACATGACATCCGGATCGGCGCCCGCGATGGACATCGACTGGTTCTCGGTGGTCCGCCCGAGGACGAGGTGGACGAAGCCGAGCACCGCCGCCTCCACGACGAGTACGACCGCGGTCGCTCCGGCCACGGATCTCCGCAGCACCATGCCACCCACGCCACCCACACCAGCCACGACGCCCCCACCCCGCATGCACAAGCCCGCTCGACGCCTGGAGGCTACTAACGGGTAAACCTTGGGACAAGGGGCCGGGGTCGCTTCGTTACGGTCGCGCTGCCGTACGGCGGCGCCCCGGTGGCGACACGGCGCCCGTGCAACGAATGCATGGGCCGTTCGTAGGGATTCGACAAAGAATCACCCCGGCCCGCTGACCCGGGGAACAGAGACCCCGGACACACGGCAGGGTTACTGTGCAGTCGGGGATCCCCCTGACTTGGGGCGCCACAAGGGTTTTATCGACCCGGGGTCGACTCGGATCACAGTCCGTGTGGGCAAGGTCACCACCGGGGAAGGGTCGAAAGGCCGTGTGGGCTGTCCCTAAACTCAGCTTGTTTCAAGGAGGGAGCCATCGTGCGCAAGGTGCTCATCGCCAACCGTGGCGAAATCGCAGTCCGCGTTGCTCGGGCCTGCCGGGATGCCGGGATCGCGAGCGTAGCCGTCTACGCCGACCCGGACCGGGATGCGTCGCATGTCCGCGCGGCCGACGAAGCTTTCGCGTTGGGCGGTGACACCCCGGCCGCCAGCTACTTGGACATCTCCAAGATCCTGCAGGCCGCAGCCGACTCCGGTGCGGACGCCATCCATCCCGGATACGGCTTCCTCTCCGAGAACGCCGAATTCGCCCAGGCCGTCATCGACGCGGGCCTCATCTGGATCGGCCCGCCCCCGCAGGCCATCCGCGACCTCGGCGACAAGGTCGCCGCCCGCCACATCGCGCTCCGCGCCGGCGCCCCGCTCGTCGCCGGCACCCCCGACCCGGTCTCCGGCTCGGACGAGGTCGTCGCGTTCGCCAAGGAACACGGTCTGCCGATCGCGATCAAGGCCGCCTTCGGCGGCGGCGGCCGCGGTCTGAAGGTCGCCCGGAACCTCGAAGAGGTCCCCGAGCTGTACGACTCCGCCGTGCGCGAGGCCGTGGCCGCGTTCGGGCGAGGCGAGTGCTTCGTCGAGCAGTACCTCGACAAGCCGCGCCACGTGGAGACCCAGTGCCTGGCCGACTCACATGGCAACGTGGTGGTCGTCTCCACCCGTGACTGCTCGCTGCAGCGCCGCCACCAGAAGCTGGTGGAGGAGGCCCCCGCGCCGTTCCTGACGGACGCCCAGAACGCCGAGCTGTACGCCGCGTCGAAGGCGATCCTGAAGGAAGCCGGCTACGTCGGCGCCGGAACCGTCGAATTCCTCGTCTCCGCCGACGGCCTCATCTCCTTCCTCGAGGTCAACACCCGCCTCCAGGTCGAGCACCCGGTCACCGAAGAGGTCACCGGCCTCGACCTGGTCCGCGAGATGTTCCGCATCGCGGACGGCGAGGAGCTCGGCTACGGGGACCCCGTCCTGCGCGGCCACTCCTTCGAGTTCCGCATCAACGGCGAAGACCCGGGCCGCGGCTTCCTGCCGGCTCCGGGCACCGTCACTCGGTTCGCCCCGCCCACCGGCCCGGGCGTCCGCCTGGACGCGGGGGTGGAGTCCGGTTCGGTCATCGGGCCCGCCTGGGACTCCCTCCTCGCCAAGCTCATCGTTACGGGTGCCACGCGCGAGCAGGCCCTGCAGCGGGCGGCCCGCGCACTGGCCGAGTTCGAGGTCGAAGGCATGGCCACCGCCATCCCCTTCCACCGCGCGGTCGTCGTCGACCCCGCCTTCACCGCGAACCCGTTCACGATCCACACCCGCTGGATCGAGACCGAGTTCGTCAACGAGATCCCCGCGTTCGTGGTCCCCTCCGCGGACGACTCCGAGGACGAGCCGGGCCGCGAGACCGTGGTCGTCGAGGTCGGCGGCAAGCGCCTCGAAGTCTCCCTCCCGTCCTCGCTCGGCATGACCCTGGCCCGCACGGCGGCCGCGGGCGGCGCGAAGCCCAAGCGCCGCGCGGCGAAGAAGTCCGGCCCGGCGGCCTCCGGCGACACCCTGGCCTCGCCCATGCAGGGCACGATCGTCAAGGTCGCGGTCGAGGAAGGCCAGCAGGTCAACGAGGGCGACCTCATCGTCGTCCTCGAAGCCATGAAGATGGAACAGCCGCTCAACGCGCACCGCTCGGGCACGATCGTGGGCCTCGCGGCGGAGGTCGGAGCGTCGCTCACCTCCGGCGCGGCGATCTGCGAGATCAAGGACTGACGTCCTCGGCCGGGGTTCCGGGGCCGCGCCCCGGAACCCCGGGCGCGGCTGAAAAGCCCCTGGGGCTTCGCCCCAGACCCCACGCCTCAAACGCCGGCGGGGCTGGATTTATCCAGCCCCGCCGGCGTTTGAGGCGATCTTTTCAGCCCCTCCGGCGTTTGAGGAGCGGGGGTCCGGGGGCTGGCCCCCGGCAACGGCGCCGCAGACGACCTAGCGCCGCCGCATGTCCGCCACCCGCGCACGCTCCGCCTGCTGCTCGTGCAACGGTCCCGCGCTGCGGAGCTGGGCCGTCGGCCCGCCCCGCCGCTGGACGGGGAGCGGGGATTCCCGGCGCGGGCGACGCCCGGCCATCCCCTCGCCACCGCCGGAGGCACTCGCTCCGGCCACGGTGATCTGCACGCCCTGGTCCGCCAGCGCCTGCAGCTCCGTACCGGCCCGGTCGTCGTGCGGTGGCGGCTCGTCCGTCACCAGACGGGTGATCACATCGGTCGGCACGGTCTGGAACATGGTGTCCGTCCCGAGCTTCGTGTGGTCGGCCAGGACCACCACCTCTGCCGCGGCCTGCACCAGCGCCCGGTCCACGCTCGCGGAGAGCATGTTGGACGTGGACAGCCCGCGCTCGGCGGTCAGGCCACTGCCGGACAGGAAGGCCCGCGAGACCCGCAGCCCCTGGAGGGACTGCTCGGCACCGCTGCCGACCAGCGCGTAGTTGGACCCGCGCAGGGTTCCGCCCGTCATCACCACCTCCACCCGGTTCGCATGGGCCAGTGCCTGTGCGACGAGCAGCGAGTTGGTCACGACGGTGAGTCCGGGCACCCGGGCGAGCCGGCGGGCCAGCTCCTGGGTGGTGGTGCCGGCGCCGACGACCACGGCCTCGCCTTCTTCGACGAGTCCGGCCGCGACATCGGCGATGGCGGTCTTCTCCGCCGTCGCGAGATGGGACTTTTGCGGAAAGCCGGATTCACGCGTGAAACCGCCCGGCAGTACCGCACCGCCGTGCCGGCGGTCGAGGAGTCCTTCTGCCTCCAGTGCCCGCACGTCCCGCCGTACGGTCACTTCGGAGGTCTGGACGACGCGGGCGAGCTCCCGGAGCGAAACCGCTCCGTTGGCCCGCACCATTTCGAGGATCAATTGGCGACGTTCTGCAGCGAACACGAAACTGACAGTAACCCGGGTGACCGTCTGCTTTCAGCTCCTTGCGCCGGAATTCCGAAGTTGTCCGTACCGTGAGGCAGTTAGTGGTATACGCGGTCGGCCCGCCGCGCACCTGCTCCGCGACGGGCCGACCGTTGACTCCAAAGCCCTTGCACACAAGGGCCGTTATCGGTACTTACGCCTCGCCGGAGGCCTTCCGCGTGTGCAGCTGGCGGGCGACCTCGGCGATCGAACCGGACAGCGAGGGGTACACGGTGAACGCGTTTGCGATCTGCTCGACCGTCAGGTTGTTGTCGACCGCGATCGAGATCGGGTGGATGAGCTCGCTCGCGCGCGGGGAGACCACCACGCCGCCCACGACGATCCCGGTGCCCGGACGGCAGAACAGCTTCACGAAGCCGTCCCGGATGCCCTGCATCTTGGCGCGCGGGTTGCGCAGCAGCGGGAGCTTCACGCACCGGGCGTCGATCTTGCCGGAGTCCACGTCGGCCTGGGTGTAGCCGACGGTGGCGATCTCGGGGTCGGTGAAGACGTTCGAGGAGACCGTCTTCAGGTTCAGCGGGGCCACCGCGTCGCCGAGGAAGTGGTACATCGCGATGCGGCCCTGCATGGCGGCCACCGAGGCGAGGGCGAAGATGCCGGTCACGTCGCCGGCCGCGTACACGCCGGGCGAGGAGGTGCGCGAGACCTTGTCGGTCCAGATGTGCCCGGACTCCTTGAGCTTGACCCCGGACTCCTCCAGGTTCATGCCGCTGGTGTTGGGCACCGCGCCGACCGCCATCAGGCAGTGCGTGCCGCTGATGACCCGGCCGTCGGAGAGGGTGACCTCGACCCGGTCGCCCACCCGCTTGGCGGACTCGGCGCGGGAGCGGCCGATGACGTTCATGCCGCGGCGCCTGAAGACGTCCTCCAGCACGGCGGCGGCGTCCGGGTCCTCGCCGGGGAGCACGCGGTCGCGGGAGGACACGAGGGTCACCCGGGAGCCGAGGGCCTGGTACGCGCCGGCGAACTCGGCGCCGGTCACGCCGGAGCCCACCACGATGAGCTCCTCCGGGAGCTCATCGAGGTCGTAGACCTGGGTCCAGTTCAGGATCCGCTCGCCGTCGGGCATCGCGTCGGGGATCTCGCGGGGGTGGCCGCCGGTCGCGATGAGCACGGCGTCGGCGGTGAGGATCGTCTCCGAGCCGTCGGCCGCGGTGACGATGACGTCGCGCGTGCCGTCGATGCCCTGCGGGCCGCCCAGCTTGGCGCGGCCCCGTACGACCCGGGCGCCGGCCCGGGTGACCGAGGCGGTGATGTCGTGGGACTGGGCGAGCGCCAGGCGCTTGACGCGCCGGTTCACCTTGCCGAGGTCCACGCCGACGACGCGCGCGGCCTGTTCGATGTGCGGGGTGTCGTCCGCGACGACGATGCCGAGCTCCTCGTACGACGAGTCGAAGGTCGTCATGACCTCGGCGGTCGCGATGAGAGTCTTGGAGGGCACGCAGTCGGTGAGCACCGACGCGCCGCCCAGACCGTCGCAGTCCACGACGGTCACCTCCGCGCCGAGCTGGGCCCCCACGAGGGCCGCCTCATACCCGCCGGGTCCGCCGCCGATGATCACGATCCGGGTCACGAAAACTCCGCCTCACGTCTACCCGGCCGGCTGCCGCCCCGGCCGGGGCTTCCGGGGGGTCTCCCCGGGGGATGCATTCCGTACGTCATTGTCCCGCACGCATCAAGGTGCTTCACGCCCGGTCCCACCATCCGGGACGTCGGCCCCCCACGCTGCCGGGAGCGCTGTCCGGGCCGCCCCTCCCGTACCCTCGGTCTCATGTCGCTCTACGCCGCGTACGCCGGCAACCTCGACCCGCGGCTGATGACGCGCCGCGCTCCGCATTCGCCGCTGCGCGGAACGGGCTGGATCAATGACTGGCGGCTGACCTTCGGCGGCGAGCAGATGGGCTGGGAGGGCGCGCTGGCGACGATCGTCGAAGCGCCGCGCCACCAGGTCTTCGTCGCGCTGTACGACGTGGCCCCGCTCGACGAGGACTCCATGGACCGGTGGGAGGGCGTCGGGCTCGACATCTACCGCCGCATGCGGGTGCGCGTGCACACGCTGGACGGCGAGGAGGCGGCCTGGGTGTACGTGCTCAACGGCTACGAGGGCGGCCTGCCCTCGGCCCGCTACCTGGGCGAACTCGCCGACGCCGCCGAATCCGCGGGCGCCCCGCACGACTACGTGATGGAACTGCGCAAGCGCCCCTGCTGAGCCGGTGCCCGCGCACCTCGCGCACGGCGCCCGGGACAATTGGTCGGAAACGACAAAGCAACGATCCGAATACCGTGAGCGGTGCCATCTACGCGCGTAGGCCGAGAGCGGCTACGCTCTTCCGCGTGAACGCATCTGTTACCGACCCCTTCGCCGCCGCCGACGCCGCCGCCGCCCGCCTGCGCGAACTGACCGGCGCCGAGACCCACGACGTCGCCCTCGTGATGGGCTCCGGCTGGGCCCCCGCCGCGGAGGCGCTCGGCGCGCCCGAGGCCGAGTTCCCGGTCACCGAGCTGCCCGGCTTCCCGCCCCCCGCCGTCGAGGGCCACGGCGGCAAGATCCGCTCGTACAAGATCGGCGACAAGCGCGCGCTGCTCTTCCTCGGCCGGACCCACTACTACGAGGGCCGCGGCGTCGCCGCCGTCGCCCACGGCGTGCGCACGGCCGTCGCCGCCGGCTGCAAGACCATCGTCCTGACCAACGGCTGCGGTGGCCTGCGCGAGGGCATGAAGCCCGGCCAGCCGGTCCTGATCAGCGACCACCTGAACCTCACGGCCACCTCGCCGATCGTCGGCGCGAACTTCGTGGACCTCACCGACCTGTACTCGCCGCGCCTGCGCGCGATGTGCAAGGAGATCGACGAGACCCTCGAAGAGGGCGTCTACGTGCAGTTCCCCGGCCCGCACTACGAGACCCCGGCCGAGATCAACATGATCCGCGTCATGGGCGCCGACCTGGTCGGCATGTCCACCGTGCTCGAGGCCATCGCCGCCCGTGAGGCCGGCGCCGAGGTGCTCGGCATCTCGCTGGTCACCAACCTCGCGGCGGGCCTCTCCGGCGAGCCGCTGAACCACGAAGAGGTGCTCCAGGCCGGCCGCGACTCGGCCTCGCGCATGGGCAAGCTGCTGACCCAGGTCCTCGCCGGGATCTGAACGAGCGACCCGACCGACCGACGAGAGGTAGTGCAGGACGTGCAGGACGATCTGATCGCACGGGCGCAGGCCTGGCTGGCCGAGGACCCGGACCCGGAGACGGCCGACGAGCTCGCGAAGCTCATCGAAGCGTCGGCGGACGCCAAGGTCGCGGCCGAGCTGGCGGACCGCTTCTCCGGCATGCTGCAGTTCGGCACCGCCGGACTCCGCGGCGAGCTGGGCGCGGGCCCGATGCGGATGAACCGCAACGTGGTCATCCGCGCCGCGGCGGGCCTCGCCGCCTACCTCAAGGCCCAGGGCCACGCCGGCGGCCTGGTCGTCGTCGGCTACGACGCCCGCTACAAGTCGGCCGACTTCGCCCGCGACACGGCCGCGGTGATGACCGGCGCCGGGCTGCGCGCCGCCGTCCTGCCCCGTCCGCTGCCGACGCCCGTCCTCGCGTACGCCATAAGGCACCTGGGCGCCGTCGCCGGCGTCGAGGTGACCGCGAGCCACAACCCGCCCCGGGACAACGGCTACAAGGTCTACCTCGGCGACGGTTCACAGATCGTCTCCCCGGCCGACGCGGAGATCGCCGCGCAGATCGACGCGATCGCCGCGCTGGCCGACGTACCGCGGGCCGAGGACGGCTGGCAGGACCTCGGCGACGAGGTCCTGGAGGCCTACCTGGCCCGCACCGACGCCGTCCTGACCCCCGGGTCCCCCCGGGGCGTGCGGACCGTCTACACGGCCATGCACGGCGTCGGCAAGGACGTGGTCCTGGCCGCCTTCGCCCGCGCCGGCTTCCCGGCCCCGGTCCTGGTGGCCGAGCAGGCGGAGCCGGACCCGGCCTTCCCGACGGTGGCCTTCCCCAACCCGGAGGAGCCGGGCGCGATGGATCTGTCCTTCGCGACGGCCGCCCGCGTCGACCCCGACATCGTGATCGCCAACGACCCGGACGCCGACCGCTGCGCGGTGGCCGTCCCGGACACCTCCGCGGCCTCCGGCTGGCGGATGCTGCGCGGCGACGAGGTCGGCGCGCTGCTCGCCGCCCACCTCGTGCACAAGGGGGCGCGGGGCGTCTTCGCCGAGTCCATCGTCTCCTCCTCCCTCCTGGGACGGATCGCGGAGGCCGCGGGCGTCGGCTACGAGGAGACCCTGACGGGCTTCAAGTGGATCTCCCGCGTCGAGGGCCTGCGCTACGGGTACGAGGAGGCGCTCGGCTACTGCGTGGACCCCGAGGGCGTCCGCGACAAGGACGGCGTCACGGCCGCCCTGCTCGTCGCGGAGCTGGCCTCGGAGCTCAAGGAGCAGGGCCGGACCCTGACCGACCTGCTGGACGACCTGGCGATGGAGCACGGCCTGCACGCCACCGACCAGCTGTCGTTCCGCGTGGAGGACCTGTCGGTCATCGCCTCGGCGATGGCGGCGCTGCGCGCGGAGCCCCCGGTCTCGCTGGCGGGCCTGCGGGTCACCTCGGCGGAGGACCTGAACGAGGGCACGGCGACGCTCCCGCCCACGGACGGGCTGCGCTACTACCTGGAGGGCGACTACAAGGCCCGGGTGATCGTCCGCCCGTCCGGCACGGAGCCCAAGCTGAAGTGCTACCTGGAGGTCGTGGTCCCGGTGGCGGAGGCCTCGGACCTGCTCCCGGCCCGCGCCCGCGGCCAGGAGGTCCTGGACGCGATCAAGAAGGACCTCGCGGCGGCGGCCGGCATCTGATCCTTCACGCGCCGCTCGCACCGCTGCGCGGGCGTCGCGCCGCTGCGCCGGACTCCGTCCGGCGACGCACCGGGCAGTACCAAGGCCCCCCGAGCCGCTGCTCGGGGGGCCTTCGTCGTACCGGGTCAGGAAGCCGAGGGCGCCGGAGTGGGCGTCGGCCGGACCACGTCGCCCAGGGTCGCGACCGACTCCGGGCGGGAGCGGACGGCGTCCGTGCACTCCCAGGCCCTCGGCGGATCCGCGTCGGGACCGCCCAGGACCACCGGGCCCGGCCCCGCCGACAGCACGTCGGTCTCCGCGAGCGTGCACACCAGCTGCGACAGCGCCACCGGGGGCAGGTCCTCGGGCTTGCGGCTCAGCCGCACCGTGCCCGCAGGATCGCCCGCCCGCGGCGCCGAGGCCGTCAGCGTCGCCGGTACCTCGGTCGTGAAGCCGGCCTCCCGCTCCTCCGCCGACGGCTCCCGCTGGAGCATCTCCAGCAGGGCCTGGGTGACGAGCACCGCCACGTCCCGCGCGGGCTGCTTCTCCGGCAGCGGCACCACCCGCTGGACGCCCACCAGCTGCGCCCCGCAGACAAGTTCCACCGTGGCCCGGACGCCCTGCACTCCGCCCGTTCCCGACGACGCGGTACCCGCCGGGGTCTTGCAGGAGACCCGCGAGGGCGCCGGTCCCACGTCCACCGGCACGGTGGTCGCCCGGATCCCGCAGCCCGTCAGGACGCCCAGGGACAACAGGCCCAGGGCCACCACGACGGCCGTCGTACCGAGCGTCGCGCCGAGCACCACACCGCGCCTCGCGCTCCCGCGCAGCACGGTCCCGCTCCCCGGCGTCCCGCGCTCCGCCGCCCTACGCCTCGTCGTCGCCACCACCGGCGATCACCTTCCCCACGTCCACCGGCAGCCGCAGCGTGAACAGCGCACCGCCCTGCGCCCCGTTCTCCGCGGTGATGTCGCCGCCGTGGATGTGCGCGTTCTCCATCGCGATGGACAGGCCGAGCCCGCTGCCGTCCGACTTCGGCCGCGACGCGCTCGCCTTGTAGAACCGGTCGAAGACGTGCGGCAGTACGGCCTCGGGGATGCCCGGCCCGTTGTCCCGTACGGCGATCACCAGCCAGTCCCCCTCCACCCGGATGGAGACCCGCACCGGCGATCCGCCGTGCTTGAGCGCGTTGCCGATCAGATTGGCGAGGATCACGTCGAGCCGCCGCGGGTCGAGCCGCGCCACGATCCCGCGCTCCGCGTCGATTTCGACCGCGTCGAGCCACGCCCGTGTGTCGATGCACGCCGTCACCTGGTCGGCGACGTCCACGTCGTCCAGCACGAGGCGCGCCGTGCCCGCGTCGAAGCGGGTGACCTCCATGAGGTTCTCCACGAGGTCGTTCAGCCGCCTGGTCTCGCTCACGACCAGGCCCACCGCCGGTGCGATCATCGGATCGAGGAACTCGACCTCGTCTTCCAGCACCTCGGCGACCGCCGTCAGCGCCGTCAGCGGCGTGCGCAGTTCGTGGGACATGTCCGCGACGAACCGCCGGCTGGACTCCTCCCGCGCGCTCATGTCGGCGACCTTCTTCTCCAGCGCCTCCGCCGTCTTGTTGAAGGTGTGGGCCAGGTCGGCGAGTTCGTCCGTCCCCGACACCTCCAGCCGGTGGTCCAGCTCCCCTTCGCCGAGCCGCCGCGCCGCGTCGCCGAGCCGCTGCACGGGCCGCAGCACCGTACGGGCGGCGGCCTGCGCGAGCAGCGCCGACCCGAGCAGTGCGAGCCCGGTGGCGATGGTCAGCGACCAGGCCAGGGCGTTGAGGTCGTCGCGCTCCTGGGCGAGGGACTTGTACATGTAGCCGGTCGGGCCGCCGCCCACGATCCGGGTGCCGCCGACCAGGTACGGGTTCCCGTTCGGCTTCGTGCGCTGCCAGTACACGTGGTACGCGGCGTCGTTGGCCGAGGTGGTCTTCTGCCGGTCGTCCACGGCGTGCTGGAGCGACTTCGGTACGTCGGCCAGCGAGAAGGCGTCGGGACCGGCCGTACCGGACACCTTGCGGCCGTTCTTCTCGTCGACCAGCAGCACGCTGTAGCCGGGGCTGCTGCCCGCCATCATCTCGGCGGTGTGCTGCAGCTCCTCCTGCGTCGGGTCGGCGGGCAGGGCCGCGGCCCGGTTCTGCATCTCCTGCCGGAAGTCGCCGAGGGCGGCGTCCTGGGTCCGGGTCAGGACGGCCTCGCGGTTGAGCCAGTAAGCGATCCCGGACGCGGAGACGGCGGCCGTCAGCGCGACCAGTGCGAACACGACGAGGAGCCGCAGCCGCAGGCTGGTCCAGCGCCGGCCCGCGAACAGGGCTCGGATCACTGCGGGGAGTCCAGCCGGTAGCCGACGCCCCGCACGGTACGGATCAGGGTCGGCGACGAGGGCACTTCCTCGACCTTGGCGCGCAGCCGCTGCACGCAGGCGTCGACGAGGCGCGAGTCACCGAGGTAGTCGTGCTCCCACACCAGCCGCAGCAGTTGCTGGCGCGAGAGCGCCTGGCCGGGACGGCGGCTGAGCTCCAGGAGCAGCCGCAGCTCGGTCGGGGTGAGCTGGAGGTCCTCGCCGTTCTTGGTCACCGTCATGGCGGAGCGGTCGATGACCAGCGGGCCGAAGACCGCGGTGTCGGTGGACTCGCGCTCGCCGCGGCGCAGCACCGCCCGGATGCGGGCGTCGAGCACCCGCCCCTGCACGGGCTTGACGACGTAGTCGTCGGCTCCCGACTCCAGGCCGACGACCACGTCGATGTCGTCGTTGCGCGCGGTGAGCAGGATGATCGGCAGCTGGTCGGTGCGGCGGATGCGCCGGCACACCTCGAAGCCGTCGATGCCGGGCAGCATGACGTCGAGCACGATCAGGTCGGGCCGCTGCTCGCGCAGCAGTTTGAGGCCGTCCTCGCCCGTCGCCGCGGTGGCCACACGGTGGCCCTGGCGTGACAGGGAGAGTTCGAGGGCCGTGCGGATGGCGTCGTCGTCCTCGATGAGCAACAGGAAAGGCACGCGCTCATTCTGTCCCATCGCCCCGCGGGACTTCGACCTCCGGGGGCCTCCAATCCCGCCGCGGCCCCGACCCCGCCCCACCCGGACCCTGTGACAGGCCTGTGACAGTCGAAGGACACCCCGGTTATGTCGGCCGGGCAGTCTTCTAGGCAACGGACCAGACAGACTCCACGACGGGGGGCGCGAGATGAACACGCTGCACAGCCTCAACACCAGCGCGATTGTCACGCGGCTGCACGATGTGAACCGCCGCACGGCAATCCGTACGGCGACGGCCCCTTCCCGGCGGCCGGCGCACGTGGTGGCCATCGACGCGAAGACCTACGAGCGCCCCTCCGTCCCCGCCCAGCGCACGCCGGGCTCCGCGGACGTCCCGGACTCCTCCAACGAAGCCGAGTTCACGGCGTACGTCCAGGAGCGGCGGGCCGCCCTCTACGCGACGGCCTTCCACCTGACCGGCGACCGCTACGAGGCCGAGGACCTGCTGCAGACCGCGCTGTTCTCCACGTACCGCGCCTGGGACCGCATCAGCGACAAGGCCGCCGTCGGCGGGTACCTGCGCCGCACGATGACGAACCTGCACATCAGCGCCTGGCGCCGGCGCAAGCTCAACGAGTACCCGACGGAAGAGCTGCCGGAGACGGCCTCGGACACGGACGCCATGGGCGGTACGGAGCTGCGCGCCGTGCTGTGGCAGGCGCTCACCCGCATCCCGGAGCCGCAGCGCACGATGCTGGTGCTCCGGTACTACGAGGGCCGAACGGACCCGGAGATCGCGGAGATCCTCGGCATCAGCGTCGGCACGGTGAAGTCGAGCATCTGGCGCTCCCTGCGCCGCATGCGCGAGGACGAGGCGCTGAGCTTCGGCCGCGACGAGGCGGAGTCCTTCGAGGACCTGGTCGCGTAACGGCGGCCGGTACACAAAGACCATCGGGCCAGGGGGCCCGTCCTGCGGGGGTGGGACGGGGGCCACGGGGGAAAAAGGCGGGATCACGCGGCCGGGGGTCCGCGGGGTCCCGCCTTTTCACGTTGCCGCTACGCCGGGATCGCGGCCCGGTGACGCCCCGCAGCGGCGGCGGCCAGGCGGCCGAGCGCCTCGTCGCGGCCGCAGGCGTGAGCCCCCAGCGCGGTGTGCCGGGCCACGATGCCCCGCTCGGCCCGCATCAGCCGCCAGCCGCGTCGCAGGAGCATCGGCACCGACTTGCGGCCCTCGCGCAGGTCACGGGCCAGGCGCCGCCGGAAGGTGGTGCTGGGCCGCCCGCGCAGGCAGATCGCGTCCGCCAGCAGCCCCAGCTCCTGGCACCGCACCGCGATGTCCGCCGCGAAGATCCCCTCGGCGATGAACAGCGGGGTGCGGGAGATGTCCAGCGCCTCGGTGCCGGTCCGCGAGGAGGTGGCGATGTCGTAGACCGGAACCTCGGTCCGCCCGGCCGCGCACAGCTCGGCGATCGCGGCCACGGCCGCCTCCGCGTCCCAGGACAGCGGGGAGTCCCAGTCGATGTCGGCGCTGCCCTCGACCCGCGGGAGGGTGAGGTCGTCGCCGTCCTTGTAGAAGTCGTCCAGGCGCAGCACGGGCAACCCGGAACGGGCCGCCAACGAGGACTTGCCGGAGCCCGAGGGCCCGGTCAGCAGGACGACACGCGTAGGCAAAGGAGAGGAACAGCTCACGGAACAACAGTTTGACTCCTCCCCCTCCCAAAGACAAAAGACGGGGAATCCTGGCTCACGCAGCCTGGCGGCCCGGCGGGCCGGCAGGTCTTCCACGATCAGCGCCAGCCGGGTCGAGTCCTGCCCGGACGAGCATCACGTGTGCGGAGTTCTTGTACCGGGGAGAGACGGCTCCGCACGCGGTGCACGCGTATGTGCGTTCCGACAGCGGCAGTGCGTGCTTGGCTCTCGCTCCGCGCCGCCCGCAGTCCATGGTGGTGTGCGACGGGTGCACCAGGTACAGAACGTGCTGGTGCTTGCGGGCCATATTGATCAGCTCGCGCTTGGTGGCGGAGATCGCCGCATCGGCGGCCTTGCGGGCCATGGCCGACTTGGCGAGGAACTTCGGCCGGAAGTCCTCCACCGCGAGGGCGTCGTGATCGCGGACCACGGACTTCGCCCACTTGCGGCCGGTGTCCTGCCGCTGCCGGGCCACCTTCTTGTGGAGCTTCGCGGTCAGCTTCTTCGCCGCCCGGTAGCCCCTCGACCCGGGCTTGCCCTTCGCCGGCTTCCGTCGGGCCATCGTCCGCTGATAGCGGGCGAGCCCGGCTGCTGCCTTCTTGCCGTACTCGGCGTGGGGGAGGTCGTGCGCGTCACTGGTGGTGGTCGCGGTCTCCTTCACGCCCCAGTCGATCCCGATCACCGCACCCGTTTCCGGGAGCGGCTGCACTTCGGCGGGGATGACGAAGGACGCGTACCAGTGGCCGAGGCTGTCGCGGAAGATCCGTACCGACGACGGATCCACCGGAAGAACCCGGGACCACACCACGGTCAGGGCGATGCCGCCCGCAAGATGGAGACGGCCGTCCCGGATGCGGAAACCTCGGCGGGTGTAGTTGAGACTCGGATCGGCCGCGTACTTCTTCTTGTACGTGGGCATTCCCGCCCGCTGCCGCATCGGCAACCCGGCCTTGATGTCCTTCAGGGCTATGGCGCGGGACTTCTCGAAGTCCCGGATGAGCTGCTGCTGCGGAACGCTGCTGCCGTCGCCCAACCAGGTGATGTGGTTGCGGGCCTCGGTCAGCATTTTGTCCAGCCGGGCCGGACCGCATTTCTCACCCTCGGCGTGGCTCTTCTTCGACCGCGCGGTGCATTCGTTCCAGACCCACCGGCACCGCGCCCACTCAGCCGACAGCTTGACGAGCGCGGTCGACGATACGCGAAGCCGGTAGGTGAACCGAGCGTACCCGGGCTCCTCGACTTCGGTCGGCGCCTTCATGCCGCGAACGTAACGGCGTGATGCGTCGCCTTCACTGCGATCTCCCAGGGATCTCCTCGAACGAGTGATGGCGCCCAAGTCGAGGTACCGGTGGACGAGCCCGCATCGCTACGCTGCGTGCGCGCACGACTACGTCCCCACACGAGCCCACAGGCGGGAATCCATGGCACGTCACGCGGCCCCCAAAGCCCCCCAACCCAAGGCGCTGCGCTCCGCAGGCCTGACCCTCTCGATGGCCGGCGCGGCCCTGGCGATGGCCGTCGGCGGCGCACAGGCGGGCGAGCTCGACGTTCCGGCGGCCCTGGCGGGCGTCTCCAACCCGATCGCGAACCTCAAGGTGAATCCCCTGGCCCACACCGGTGTGGACCCCCTCGACAACGGCGTCGCCACCAAGGTCGCGGATTTCCCCTCCGTCGGCACCGGCATGGTCACGGGGATCCTGACCCAGGGGCCGTCGGTCGGCGAGCTGCCCACCACGGCGGTCTCCTCGCTGCTCGGACCGGTGCTCCCGAAGCCGTAGGCACGAAGAGGCCCCGGCAGCGCGGGGGACGCTGCCGGGGCCCGTATGCGGGGGAAGGGCTTCTAGTAGGAAGACCCGCCCGCGCCCAGCGACCCGGTCGGGTGCCAGACGGTCTTGGTCTCCAGGAACGCCGTCATGCGCGCCGTGCCCGGGTCCGCGCTCCAGTCGTCCACAGGCTGTGGACGCAGGACGCGCTTGAGGTTGTCCGCGGCCGCGATCTCCAGCTCCTTGGCCAGCGCCTCGCCGGCGCCCGCCAGGTCGATCGCGTTGACGTCCTGGTGGGAGGCCAGGTGCGGGCCCATCTCGGCGGCCTTGCCGGACAGGATGTTGACGACGCCGCCGGGCAGGTCGGAGGTGGCCAGTACCTCGCCGAGGGAGAGCGCCGGGAGCGGCGCCTTCTCGGAGGCGATGACGACGACCGTGTTGCCGGTGGCGATCACCGGGGCGATCACGGAGACCAGCCCCAGGAAGGACGAGTCCTGCGGGGCCACGACCGTGACCACACCCGTCGGCTCCGGGGTGGAGAGGTTGAAGAAGGGACCCGCGACCGGGTTGGCCCCGCCCACGATCTGGCCGATCTTGTCGGTCCAGCCCGCGTACCAGACCCAGCGGTCGATCGCCGCGTCGACGACGGCCGCGGCCTTCGTCTTGGACAGGCCCTCGGCCTCGCCGACCTCGCGGACGAACTGCTCGCGGCGGCCCTCCAGCATCTCGGCGACGCGGTAGAGGATCTGGCCGCGGTTGTACGCGGTCGCGCCCGACCAGCCGCCGAAGGCCTTGCGTGCGGCGACGACCGCGTCACGGGCGTCCTTGCGGGAGGACAGCGGGGCGTTGGCCAGCCACTTGCCCTTCGAGTCAGTCACCTCGTACACCCGGCCGCTCTCGGAGCGGGGGAACTTGCCCCCGACGTACAGCTTGTAGGTCTTGAAGACGCTCAGACGCGCCTGCGTCGACGACTCAGACATCGAGGTACCCCTCCAGGCCGTGACGGCCGCCTTCGCGCCCGAAGCCCGATTCCTTGTAGCCGCCGAAGGGCGAGGTCGGGTCGAACTTGTTGAACGTGTTGGCCCACACCACACCCGCGCGGAGCTTGTTGGCCACCGCGAGGATGCGGCTGCCCTTCTCCGTCCAGATGCCGGCGGACAGGCCGTACTGGCTGTTGTTCGCCTTGGCGACGGCCTCGTCGGGCGTACGGAAGGTCAGCACGGACAGCACCGGACCGAAGATCTCGTCACGGGCGACGGTGTGCGACTGGGAGACGTTCGTGAAGAGCGTCGGGGCGAACCAGTAGCCGGCGTTCGGCAGTTCGCACGGCGCCGACCAGCGCTCGGCGCCCTCCGCCTCGCCGGTGTCCGCGAGGGCGGTGATCCGGGCGAGCTGCTCGGCGGAGTTGATCGCGCCGATGTCGGTGTTCTTGTCGAGCGGGTCGCCCAGGCGCAGCGTGGTCAGCCGGCGCTTGAGCGAGTCGATCAGCTCGTCGTGGATCGACTCCTGGACCAGGAGGCGCGAGCCCGCGCAGCAGACCTGGCCCTGGTTGAAGAAGATGCCGCTGACGATGCCCTCGACGGCCTGGTCGATGGGGGCGTCGTCGAAGACGATGTTGGCGCCCTTGCCGCCCAGCTCCAGGGTGAGCTTCTTGGAGGTGCCGGCGACCTGGCGCGCGATGGCCTTGCCGACGGCGGTGGAGCCGGTGAAGGCGACCTTGTTCACGTCCGGGTGCTCGACGAGGGCCGCGCCCGCGTCGCCGAATCCGGGGAGGATGTTGACGACGCCCTTGGGCAGGCCCGCCTGGCGGCAGATGTCCGCGAAGAAGAGCGCGGACAGCGGGGTCGTCTGGGCCGGCTTGAGCACGACGGTGTTGCCGGTGGCGAGCGCCGGGGCGATCTTCCACGCGAGCATCATCAGCGGGAAGTTCCACGGGATGACCTGGCCGGCCACGCCGAGGGGGCGCGGGTTCGCGCCGTAGCCCGCGTGGTCGAGCTTGTCGGCCCAGCCCGCGTAGTAGAAGAAGTGCGCGGCGACGAGCGGGAGGTCCGCGTCGCGGGTCTCCCGGATCGGCTTGCCGTTGTCGAGGGTCTCCAGGACGGCCAGTTCGCGGCTGCGCTCCTGGATGATCCGGGCGATGCGGAAGAGGTACTTGGCGCGCTCGGAGCCGGGCAGCGCGGACCACTTCTCGAAGGCCTTGCGGGCGGCCTTCACGGCGCGGTCCACATCGGCGGTACCGGCCTGCGCGATCTCGGCGAGGACCTCTTCGGAGGCCGGGGAGACGGTCTTGAAGACCTTGCCGTCCGCCGCGTCGGTGAACTCGCCGTCGATGAACAGCCCGTAGGAGGGCGCGATGTCGACGACCGAGCGGGACTCGGGGGCGGGTGCGTACTCGAAAAGCGATGCCATGTCGATCAGTCCACCGTCACGTAGTCGGGACCGGAGTAGCGGCCGGTGCTCAGCTTCTGGCGCTGCATCAACAGGTCGTTGAGCAGGCTGGAGGCTCCGAAGCGGAACCAGTGGTTGGACAGCCAGTCCTCGCCCACGGTCTCGTTGACCAGGACCAGGAACTTGATCGCGTCCTTGGTGGTCCGGATGCCGCCGGCCGGCTTCACGCCGATCTGGATTCCAGTCTGCGCCTTGAAGTCGCGGACGGCTTCGAGCATGAGGAGCGTGTTCGCGGGGGTCGCGTTGACGCCGACCTTGCCGGTGGACGTCTTGATGAAGTCGGCGCCGGCCATCATGCCGATCCAGGAGGCGCGGCGGATGTTGTCGTACGTGGACAGCTCGCCGGTCTCGAAGATCACCTTGAGGCGGGCGGCGCTGCCGTCGGGGCGGACGCAGGCCGCCTTGACGGAGCGGATCAGCTCGTAGGTGTCGAGGTAGCGGCCGGCGAGGAAGGCTCCACGGTCGATGACCATGTCGATCTCGTCGGCGCCGGCGGCCACGGCGTCGGCCGTGTCGGCGAGCTTGACGGGCAGGGCGGCCCGGCCGGCCGGGAAGGCGGTGGCGACGGAGGCGACCTTGACGTCGGCGCCGTTCAGGGCTGCCTTGGCGGTGGCCACCATGTCCGGGTACACGCAGACGGCGGCCGTCATGGGCGTGGTGCGGTCGGTCGGATCGGGGTTGGCGGCCTTGACGGAGAGCGCCCGGACCTTGCCCGGGGTATCCGCGCCTTCCAGCGTCGTCAGGTCGATCATCGAGATGGCGAGGTCGATGGCGTACGCCTTGGCCGTCGTCTTGATCGAGCGGGTGCCGAGGGAGGCCGCGCGGGCCTCCAGGCCGACAGCGTCGACGCCGGGCAGCCCGTGCAGGAAGCGGCGCAGCGCACTGTCGGACGTCGTCACGTCAGCGAATGCGGTGAGGGTGGTGGGCATGGTCACCACATGAGCATATCTACGCGCGTAGCGACCTGTCACCCCCTCCCCCCGATTCATTCGGAATCGGACCCCCCCGTTTGCTGTTACGCGGCCAGGACGGGAAGCAGATCGTCCACACGCACAAGATCCGTAAGTTCTTTCTCAGCAGCCCCGCCACACCTGACCCGGTGAACGAGACCGAACAGACTCAACGCGGCATGCGACTCTCCTCCACTTTCCTCACCCACGCCTCAGGAGTCGTTATGCGTACCGCCCTCCGCACCTCGATCGTCACCGCCGCGCTCGCCGGCGCACTGCTCGCGCCGGCCGCGGGCGCCGCCTTCGCGGCCCCGGCGGCGCCTGCGGCCACTTCGACGAAGGCGGGCGCGTCCCCGGTCCAGAAGATCGACATCGGCGACAACCTGATCGCGTTCGTGAGCAACACCGTGAAGGAGGGGCCCCGCGCCGTGATCCACGTCGTGGAGGACGGCGCGACCAGGCCGAAGCCGCTGGTGTCCCTCGACCGGTCGCACACCAAGGAGAAGATCCAGGGGACGCTCTTCGCCCTCACCCACCTGGAGTCGGCCACCCCGCTCCTCGTCGTGGCCACGGACGGCGGCACCGAGAAGTCCTTCCCGCTGCCGAAGGGCGAGCCCGGCGTCGACTGCCGCTCGGGACTCAAGAAGGTGGACATGGGTGCGGGCGTCATGGCCGAGCTGCGCGTCGCGGAGTACGGTCCGGTGGCCACGCTCCGCACCGCCGGGGACGGCGACGCCCCCTGGGCCACCCTGAGCCGCAAGGAGCCCTCGCTGCCCCAGTCCGCGGGCATCATCGCCCGGATCGTGAACCCCAGCAGCGCCACGCCGGTCTTCGAGTGGAAGACCCAGGGCGGCGACATGCCGATGGGCCGGACCTCGTTCCCCGCGTTCCCCAAGGGGTGCAAGCCGGACTACGAGTTCACCAACGACACGAAGCCCGTCACCCCCAAGCCGAAGCCGTCCGCGAGCGCGTCCACCCCGGCCGGCAACAAGCCGAAGCCCGCGGGCCAGACCAGCGTCGTCCCCAAGGGCGGGGTCGCCGCCGGCGCCGTCGTCCCGGCCGAGGGGACGAGTGACACCGCCACGGTGGCGGCCGGCGTCGGTCTGGTCGCGGCCTTCGGCGCGCTCGGGGCGAGCGCGGTGCTGCGGCGCCGCCGCGCCCAGGGCTGACCCACACCCCTTCCGATCCCCGCTCGCCTCCGGCGGGCCACCCCACGGGTGGCCCGCCGCGGCCCGTTCCGCCGGAGCCCCACATGTCCCGCCGCACCGCCCGCCGCCCGCTGGTCGCCGCCGTGCTCCTCGCCGCCGCGCTGACCGGATGCGGCGGCGCCGCGCCGTCCGCCGCGCCCGGCGCCCCGGCCGCCGCCTCGGCTTCGGCGCCGCCCGCCGTCACCCCCACCTCCGCCCCGGCGGCCCCCGCGACGGCCGCCCCGATGGCCGCCTCCGCGCCCGTACGCGTACGGATCCCCGCGGCCGGGGTCGACGCCTCGCCCCTGCTGTCGCTCGGCCTGGCCGCCGACGGCACCGTCGAGGTGCCCTCGGTGGCCGACGGGGACCGGATCGGCTGGTACGACAAGGGCGTCACCCCCGGCGAGACCGGGCCCGCCGTGCTGATCGGCCACTTCGACACCGCGCGCGGCCCGGCCGTGCTCAAAGACGTCGCCAAGGTCCGCGTCGGCGACGAGGTCACCGTCTCCCGCAAGGACGGGAGCACCGCCGTCTTCCGTGTCCGCGAGCTGGAGCAGGTCGACAAGAAACGATTCCCCACCGACAAGGTCTACGGGAACACCGCCCGCCCCGAGCTGCGCGTGATCACCTGCGGCGGTGAAATCACCGACGGCCACCGCCCCGACAACATCATCTTGTATGCCGATCTCGTGGGGTGAGACGGCTTGAGGCACAATCGGCCGCATGAGCAGCGATCAGCCCACCGAAGAGCCGACGTACGACGACCGGGTCTACCGCTCCCCGATGGCCTCCGTCACCGGGGTGGTGCTGCTGGTGCTGCTCGCGTGGCTCTGCGGTGACTCCGTGGTGCGGGGCTCCGGGAACGTCCCGTGGATCGCCCTCGCCATCGCCCTGTGCGCGGCCCCGCTCATCGTCGCGTTCACGCTCCGTCCGGCCGTCTTCGCCGGCGCCGACCGGATGCGCGTGCGCAACCCCTTCCGGACCATCGAGCTGCCCTGGGCCGCCGTCGACGTCGTGCGCGCCCGGTTCTCCGCCGAGGTGCTGGCGGAGGGGTCGACGTACCAGCTGTGGTCCATCCCGGTCTCCCTGCGGGAGCGCAAGAAGGCCACCCGCCGCCAGGCGGGCCGGCTCGGCGCGGGCAACGGCCAGGGCGGGACGCCGGACCAGGAAGTCCTCCGCGCCACCGCGGACCAGAACGTGGAAGAGCTGCGGGAACTGCAAGAGCGCGGCGCCTCGCGCCCCGGCGCCCAGGGCTCCGTGAAGGTCACCTGGTCGTACGAGATCATCGCGCCCGCCGTGGTCGGCGCGCTCATCCTGATTGTGCTGCTCGCCACGGGCTGACCGGCGGTTTCCCCGGAACCGCGGGCATCGCAACCCGCGTCTCCTCTGGCGTGCACCGTCTCAAGGGCAAGCGTGTCAAGGGCAGCGGCAGCGCCGTCGTACAGCAGTGGATCCGGATCCTCGCCGCGGTCCTGCTGGTCGCCCACCTCCTCCTCGTCGGCTGGCTGATGCTGCGCCCACTGGACGTGCCCTGGGCGGCGGCCGCCAATCTGACCCCGCTGGAGGGGATCAGGGCGGACCTCTCCTACGGGCCCCTGGAGGCCGCCCGCCGGATCGGCGGCGGGCTGGCGCTGCTGGCCCCGCTCGGGGTGCTGCTGCCGCTGATCAGCGGTCGGGTGGAGCTTTCACCGCTGGCCACGTGGTCCTCGCTGGCCCGGACGGCCGCCGCGGGCGCGCTGGTCTCGGTCGGCATCGAGATGTTCCAGATGGCGGTGCCGGGGCAGGTGGTCGACGTGGATTCGGTCCTGCTGAACACCCTCGGCGTGATGCTCGCGCACCTGGCCGTCGTCCCGGCCCTGAGATTGCGGCTGAGGCGTTCTCAGGGGGCGACCCCGAGAATTACCAGGGTCGGGCTCGGCCCTTGGACCGACGTTCTGTCCTCTGTTCAGCGGGAGTATTGAGGCATCGCGGGAAAGCGTCCCGCGGACCGCACAACGACCGAGGAGAGACCATGAGCGCCCTTGCCCGCCCCCGTGACGGACGATGGATCGGCGGAGTCTGTGCCGGTCTGGCGCGCCGCTTCGGAATATCCGCGAACACGATGCGGATCATCTTCGTCGTCTCGTGCCTGCTGCCCGGCCCGCAGTTCCTGCTTTACCTGGCGCTGTGGGTGCTCCTGCCGAACGAGAAGTCGAGCGCCACGTCCGCCGCCACCGGCTGGTAGGAACAGCCGGAGCGGGAAGAGCCGGAGCGGGAAGATTCGGAATTCAGCGCGCGGCGCGGACTTTCTGGAGCTGCTTGTCCGCGACCTCGTGCGGAACCTGGGGGGTCTGACGGCCGCCCGTGACATTGAGCGCCATGAGGCGCACGACGGTGTCGCCCTGGCGTACGACGACCAGGTGCACCTGGGCGGTGACGCCCTCGGCGGCAGCGGTCGTGGTCCAGCTGACGCTCTCGTCGCCGCCGGTCTTGTAGTCGGCCGCCTTCACCTCGCGGTACGTGCCCGTCTGCTTCTCGACGGTGGCGGTGAAGCCGGTCGCGCAGGCGGCCACGGCGTCCTTCAGCCGGGCGATCAGCGCCTTGGCGTCGGACTCCGCGTAGGAGCTGACGGAGGCGGAGACGGCCAGGCCCAGTTGCTTCTGGGAGCCGACGCCCCGGTTGACGGTCTCGCGGGCCGCCGGGTCGGGCTTGTCCCCCATGATGTCGGCGAGCGGCTGGCAGGCCTTGCGGTCCGCCTGCGGCTGGCCGTCGGGGGCGTTCGGGTTCTTGCCGTTCGCGGAGATCTGGTAGCCGGCCAGGTCGCCCTGTTCCAGGGCGGCGCGCTCCAGCCGGCTGGAACCGCGCCGGGGTCCGCCCGTACCGGCCGTGGCGCCCGTCTCACCGGCTCCGCCGGTGCCCGAGGAGCCGGCGGCTCCCGCCGCGCCGGACGTGCCCGCCGACGCGGACTTCCCGGGTGCGCTCGCGGAGCCCTTCGGGTCCGGTCCCTTGCCGGAGGCGGGGGTGTTGGTGCTCCCGCAGCCCACCGTCACGGACAGCAGGGCGGGGAGCAGCACGGCCGTGGCCGTTCGTGCCTTCATGCGCATGATCGAAACCTCATACCCAGGTGTGTGGCGGGCAGTTGGCGGTGATCCTGGCACACGCCGCGACGCGGCACACACCTGCTCGAAGAGGTGTGCGCCGCGTGGCCGTGCGTACGAATCGCGTACGGGTCGCGTGTGAATCGCGTACCGATCCGACCGGGGATCCGGAGTGGATCAGCCGCCGAGGTTGTTGGTCGGCAGACCGCCGAGCAGGCTGGTCACCGGGGCGAGCGGGTCTGCCGCGTCGGGGGCCTGCTGCCCCTCTTCGGCGCTCACGTGCTGCTGGCTGGTCGCACCCTGGACCGCGCCCGTGACGGTGCCCAGCGCGTCACCGAGACCGACGGCGGGAACGGCGGCCGAGGCGGTACCGGCGGCGACGGCGGCAAAGGCGGCGCCGAGAGCGGCAACACCGAGGGTCTTGGCAGCTGACTGCTTCATGAAGAATCGTCCTTGCGACGGGGAAATGAGCGGCTCCGCAAACTAGTCACTTCAAACCCCCTCCCGCAAACATCGTTAAATACGAGAAAGCGCCCGGGAATTGCTCCTCCCGGGCGCTTTCAGTCCGTCACGCCATGGCCTAGGCCGAGACGGAACCGCTGGTGGAAGCGGTTTGACGGAACAGCCATTCCGACTTCAGCTCCGCATAACCGGGCTTGATCACGTCGTTGATCATGGCCAGTCGTTCATCGAAAGGAATGAACGCGGACTTCATCGCATTGACGGTGAACCACTGCATGTCCTCGAGCGAGTACCCGAAGGTATCGACCAGGTGCTCGAACTCGCGGCTCATGCTGGTACCGCTCATCAGCCGGTTGTCGGTATTGACGGTCAGCCTGAAGTGCAGTTTCCGCAGCAGGCCGATCGGGTGCTCGGCATAGGAGACCGCCGCGCCCGTCTGCAGGTTCGACGTCGGGCACATCTCCAGCGGGATCCGCTTGTCCCGGACGTACGAGGCCAGGCGACCCAGCGTCACGGAACCGTCGGCGGCGACCTCGATGTCATCGATGATCTTCACGCCGTGGCCGAGCCGGTCGGCGCCGCACCACTGCAGGGCCTGCCAGATCGACGGCAGACCGAAGGCCTCGCCCGCGTGGATGGTGAAGTGGTTGTTCTCGCGCTTGAGGTACTCGAAGGCGTCGAGGTGGCGGGTGGGAGGGAACCCGGCCTCGGCGCCGGCGATGTCGAAGCCGACGACGCCGTTGTCGCGGTAGCGGTTGGCCAGTTCCGCGATCTCCAGCGCGCGGGCCGCGTGCCGCATCGCGGTCAGCAGCGCGCCGACGCGGATCCGGTGACCGTTGGCCTTGGCGCGGCGCTCGCCCTCGCGGAAGCCCTCGTTGACCGTCTCGACGACCTCTTCGAGGGTCAGGCCGGCTTCCAGGTGCTGCTCGGGCGCGTAGCGGATCTCCGCGTAGACCACGCCGTCCTCGGCGAGGTCCTCGGCACACTCGGCGGCCACCCGGAAGAGGGCCACCTTCGTCTGCATGACCGCGCAGGTGTGGGCGAAGGTCTCCAGGTAGCGCGGGAGGGAACCGGAGTCCGCGGCTTCCCGGAACCAGATGCCGAGCTTGTCGGCGTCGGACTCGGGAAGGTTCTCGTAGCCGACCTCGCGAGCCAGCTCGATGATGGTCCCGGGGCGCAGGCCACCGTCGAGGTGGTCGTGCAGGAGCACCTTCGGGGAGCGGCGGATCTGATCCGGGGTGGGCAGGTTGGGGGTCTCGCTCGTCATCTGGGCACTCTAGCTCCTACGCGCGTAGAGCGGTGAGACGGAGTCCACCCCCGATATGTAACAGTGACCGCGCGGACGGGTGGCGTACACCTCGACGTCTGAGACTGTTCCGTCATGGCACAGCATGCGCCGCCGGCGCGCGGGGCCCGCCTGGGGCGGGCGGCCGGCGCGACCGGCTCGGTCTCAACGGTCAGTGGTGTGGTGCTCCTTCTCCCCGGAGCGTCCAGATTGTCCCCCGGTCCGGTGCGTCCGCTGGCGCGGGCCCTGGCCCGGGCGGGCGCGGCGGACGGGCTGGTCACGCACCAGGTCATCCACGGTGCGGGAACCCGTGAAGGGGACGCCGAGTGGGCCGCCGACGAGGTGGTCCGGCGCTACGGGGACGTCCCGGTGTGCCTGGCCGGGTACGACGCGGGCGGCCGGGCGGCGCTCGCGGCGGCCGGCCACGAGGCCGTCAACTCCGTGCTGGCGCTCGCCCCTTCGCTCCCCCGGCAGTCCGACACGGACTCCCCCGAACCGGTGAAGCAGCTCTCGGGACGCCGGGTCCTGATCGTGCACGGCACCAACGACGCGCGCAGCGACCCGGAGTTGTCGTACCGGCTGGCCACGCGGGCGAAGAAGGCGAACCGCACGACGTGCCGCTTCGAGGTGCACTCCGACGGGCACGGGCTGCGCGAGCACCAGGACGAAGTCGTGGCCCTGTCCGTGGACTTCGTGCTCGGTTCCGTGTTCTGCGGGCCCTACTCGCGGCCGGTCACCGACGCGCTGGCGGCTCCCCCGCCGCTGGGCCTGCGGATGCCGCTCGCCTCGGGCTACGGACGGTCCCTGCGCGGCTGACGGCGGCCGCGCGGCGGGATGCGGCGGTGGCCGCGCGCCCGGACGTGGCGGTGGCCGCGCACCCGGATGTGGCGGTGGTCGCGCGGGGCCGTCCGTGCCGGCCGCGCCGCCCCCTCCCGGTCGGACGACACGGGCGGGCCCGGCGCGACCACCTTGCAGGCACGCGCCCACGTGAGGGCGCGGTGCCTGGACGGCGAAGCGCGGACTCGAAGGTGCCCGCGCCCTCCCCCGAGAACGCCGTGGTACCACTGTGCCGGTTAGGCCTATCCTCACGAAGATCGGAGGGCATCGTCTTGGTGCCTTGCGGGAACACGAGGGGTTTACGAATCGGCACAAGCCGGGACGAATATGCATATGCCATCGGATGAAACGGACCAACTGAGCTCCGTGGCCCGGCGTCTATACGCGTACGCGGCCGAGCGGCACGCCTTCTCCGAGGCGGAAGCCGGCGAGGCGCTCGGCGAGTCCGTCGGCGCCGCCCTCGCCGAACTCGCGGCCGCCCACCTGATCCAGCCGCGCTCCCGCCCGGCCACCGCCGCCACGGACGACGGCCACCCCGGCGAGCCGGCGCGGGCGTGCTGGAGCGCCGTGTCCCCGCGGGCCGCGGTGGCCCGCACGCTGGCGCCGCTGGCCCTGCGGGTGCGCGAGACCCACGACGAGATGGACCGGCTGCGCGTGCGGCTGGAGGACCTGCTCCCCGCCTACGACGCGGGTACCGACCTGCGCGACCGGGGCCGGGCGAACGCCCTGGAGCTGGTCACCGACCCGGCCGCGCTGCAGGACCTGATCGGGGAGCTCGTCGCCTCGGCCGAGTCCGAGGTGCTGACCTGCCACCCGGGCGGCGGCCGCAGCACCGCGACCCTGGAGGGGGCGGTGGTGCGGGACGAGGCGATGCTGGCCCGGGGCGTGCGGATGCGCACCCTCTACCAGCACACCGCCCGCTACTCCCGCCCGACGGCCGCCTACGTCGAGCGGGTGACCGCGCTCGGCTCGCAGGTCCGTACCGTCGGCGACGGGCTGATGCGGATGATCCTCGTCGACGGGCACACCGGGCTGATGGAGGTGCAGGACGACATCAAGGCGGCGCTGGTGGTGCGCGAGCCCAACGTCGTCCACTTCATGGCGCAGACCTTCGAGCGCTGCTGGGCGGAGGCCGAGCCCTTCAGCACCACCGTCGGGCCGGACCAGGCCCGTTCCATCTCCGACGAGCTGCGCCAGACCATCGTGCGGCTGCTGGCGGAGGGGCTGGAGGACAAGGTCATCGCCCGGCGCCTCGGCATGTCGGAGCGGACCTGTCAGCGCCACATCGCCGAGATCATGCGGGCGGTGGGGGCCAAGTCCCGCTTCCAGGCCGGGTTCCTGCTGTCCGCCACGGCGGCTGCGGCCTCCGCGGCGGCCCCGCTCACCCGCCCTCCGGCTGAAGCTCCGGAATCAGCCGCCCCCGACGGGACAGCAGGAACCGCTTGAACTCCGCCACCGGAGGCGTGTCCGGGTGCCCGTCGAGCCAGGCGACCCCGATCTCGCGGACCGCGCGCGGGGCGGTGACCGTCAGCTCGACGACCCCGGGCCGGGCCACCGCGGGCGGCGGCAGCAGCGCCACGCCGAGGCCCGCGGCGACGAGCCCGCGCAGGGTCTCGGCCTCCTCCCCCTCGAAGGCGACCCGGGGCGTGAAACCGGCCTCCGCGCACAGGTCGTCGGTGATGCGGCGCAGCCCGTAGCCGGGCTCCAGGGTGACGAAGGTTTCCTCGGCGGCCTCCGCGAGGCGGATCCGCTTGCGCGCGGCGAGCCGGTGGTCGTCGGGGACCACCAGGCGCAGCCGCTGCTCGTCGAGCCGGCGGGCCACCAGGTCGGGTGCGTCGGGGACCGGCGAGGTCAGGCAGAGGTCGAGCTCTCCGGCGCGCAGCTTCTCGATCATGGCCTCGCCGTAGTTCTGGACCAGCGAGAACCGTACGCCGGGGTGGTCGGCCCGGAAGGCCCGGATCAGCCCGGGTACGGTCTCGGAGCCCAGGGTGTGCAGGAAGCCGAAGGCGACCTTGCCGAAGGACGGGTCGGCGTCCTGCTGTACGGAGCCGGCGGCGCGGGCGATCTCGGCCAGCGAGCGTTCCGCCGAGGCGAGGAAGGTGCGGCCGGCGGTGGTGAGCGCGACCGTGCGGCCCTTGCGGGCGAACAGGGTGACGCCCAGGTCCTGTTCGAGGCGGACCATGGCCCGCGACAGGGTGGACTGCGGGACCCCCAGCTCCTGCGCGGCGCGGGTGACGTGCTCGTGCCGGGCGACGGCGGCGAAGTAGGCGAGGCGCGGGGCAAGGGCCTGTGTCACGGCCATGTCTTCTTCGTAACGACTCATCGATAGGCACCCATCTGACCTGTGGTGATGCATGGATGGATTGATTATCGCGAATCCGTGCATTGGACGCATGAAAAGGACGGCCCTACCGTCGTAGGCATGCCTCCCGCTCATACCGGGGCATCCGTCATCACGGGTGCCTCCACCCCGTCGTTCCCCGCCTCCGCACCCGAGGCGCACGAGCCCGGCCGCCCCGGCTACCGCCGCCTCAGCCTCGCGCTCTTCGCCGCCGGACTGGCCACCTTCGCCCTCCTCTACTCCACCCAGGCGCTGCTGCCCGCGATCTCCGAGGGCTTCGGGGTGACGGCGGGTCAGGCCAGCTGGACGGTCTCCGCGTCCACCGGCGCGCTCGCCCTGTTCGTCCTGCCGCTCAGCGCGCTCTCGGAGCGCTTCGGCCGGACCCGGATGATGACCTGCTCGATGGTGACCGCGGTCGGCGTCGGCCTGCTGGTGCCCTTCGCGCCTAACCTGGAGTGGCTGATCGCGCTGCGCGCCGTCCAGGGCGCGGCGATCGCCGGCGTCCCGGCCTCCGCGATGGCGTACCTGGCGGAAGAGGTGAAGCCGAAGGCGCTGGTCGCCGCGATCGGCCTGTTCGTGGCGGGCAACTCCATCGGCGGCATGAGCGGCCGCCTCGTCACGGGCTGGGCGGCCCAGGCCTGGGGCTGGCGCGGCGGGCTGCTGACGGTGGGCCTGATGTCTCTGGCCTGCGCGGCGGCGTTCCTGATCCTCCTCCCCCGGGCCCGGTTCTTCCGGGCGGCCTCGCTCAACCCGCGCGCGGTGGGACGTACCGTCGCCGGGCACCTGCGCGATCCGCTGCTGCTGCGGCTGTACGGGATCGGGGCGCTGTTCATGACCGTGTTCGGGGCGGTGTACACGGTCATCGGCTACCGCCTAGTGGACGAGCCGTTCTCGCTCGGGCAGGGCCTCATCGGCTCGATCTTCCTGGTCTACCTGGTCGGTACGGTCTCCTCGGCGGCGGCCGGGCAGCTGGTGGCCCGGCTGGGCCGGCGCGGTGCGCTGTACCTGGCGGTGACCACGACGGCGGCGGGCCTGTTCCTGTCCCTCGCGGAGTCCCTCACCGCGATCCTGCTCGGCCTGATCCTGATCACGGCGGGCTTCTTCGCGGGCCACGCGGTGGCGTCCGCGGCGGTGAGCCGTACGGCGAAGACGGGCCGCGCGCAGGCCTCGGCGCTCTACCAGTCGGCGTACTACGTCGGATCCAGCGCCGGCGGCACGCTGGGCGCCCTCGCCTACAACTCGGCGGGCTGGGCGGCCACGGTCACCCTCGCGCTGCTCGCGGTGGCCGGGGTCGTCACGATCACCCTGTACGGGTCCCACGCGGCCCGCAGCGCCCGGATCGCGGCGCCGGCGGCGCGTTGAGGGGCTGCGGTCCGCCGCACCGCCGAGGGCTCCCGGGCAAGAGTCCCGCAATCCGCGGATGGCATGATCGCCGGTCATGTCGACAGTCAACATTCACCTCATACTCGGCAGCACGGTCAGCATGATCGTCCCGGCCCGCGTCGTGGAGTCGGGCGAGGGCGGCCTGCTGCTGTGGGTGGCCCCCGGCACCCCGCTCTGGCGCGCCACCATCCCGCCCGGCACCCATCTGCGGGACCTGCCGCCGGAGGGCTCGTACCCGC
The DNA here is from genome assembly GCF_026340675.1 of Streptomyces sp. NBC_01264. NCBI lineage: Bacteria > Bacillati > Actinomycetota > Actinomycetes > Kitasatosporales > Streptomycetaceae > Streptomyces > Streptomyces sp. NBC_01264. Next base: position 6,000,242 of record NZ_JAPEOX010000001.1, on the reverse strand, counting down.
TGCGGCCCGACCGGTGGCGGCACGGGGGCGCGCTGATCCTGCAGCCGGCCGGGGCGGGGCACGCGGTGTGGTGGAGCTTCACGATCGAGCTGGAGTTCCGCAGCTGGTACGTGAACCTCGAATCCCGCGTCCGCAGCCGGGACGGCGCGGACGTGCACGTGACCGACCAGGAGCTCGACATCACGGTGACTCCGGACCGCGCGTGGGAGTGGAAGGACGAGGAGTCCTTCGCCGCGAAGACGGGCCACCCGGTGTACTGGACCGAGGCCGAGGCCTCCGCCATCCGCGCGGAGGGCGTCCGCGTCACGCGGCTCATCGACGCGGCGGCCTACCCCTTCGACGGCACCTGGTGCGACTTCCACCCCCCGGCGTCATGGCCCCTCCCGGACCGCCCGCCCCTCCCCCGCCCCCCGGTCACGGCAGCCGCGGCCGCCGAGGAGGAGGTCTGAGATGCCGTTCCTGCCCCACGCGTACCGGGTGACCAAGTACGACCCCGCCGACCGGGCCCCCGACGGGACCTACCGGGGGACGGAGGACACCGACAGCGACCACGGGCCGGTCGAGGCCGCGTACCTGGCGGCTATCGCCGCCTTCGCGCGGGAGAGCGGCGTCGAACTGCTCACCGTGCGGGAACCGCAGGTCTTCGGCGGGTCCGCGCACTTCGGGCGGGAGCCCGCGGTGGAGGGGTACGGACTGGCCGGGCTGTTCCCCGACGGCCCGGCCGGGTTCCACGACGGCGCGCGGGTGACGGTGCCCGCGGCGCTGGAACTCCTGCGCGGCATGCTCCGCGGCGACGGCCCCTACTGCCGGCTGGAGGCCACGGAGGAGGGCCGGGAGGTCTTCGCCGTGCAGGTCGGGTGGGACCTGTACGTCTACGTGGGCTCCCGCACGGCCTGCGGGGCGGCCGTGGTCCGCACCCGGGAGCTCGGGATCTTCGCGGAGCCGATCGAGGTCTCGCCGTACGATCCCGAGTTCGACGAGTCGTACGAGCTGCGGGCCGCCGACGAGGAGTTCTGGGAGCGGGTACGGGCGAGCGCGGCGCGCGGCGAGGCGGGGCTCGTCGAGGAGCAGCACGCCTGGACCCGGTGGCACCGGATCGACGGTGGCGGCGAGGTGGGCGGACGGCTCGGCGCGCTGCGTGCCGGGCTCGCCCCGCGCGCACGTCTGAACGTCTGGCCGGGGCTGTCCGCGGACACCGCCGGGCTGATCGCGGGGCTGCCGGAGGAGTTCTCTCTGGAGTGCGTGTGGGAGGACGCGGACGGCCGGATCCGGAGCGGCCTCGTCGACGAGGAGGACCGCGCGGAGCTGGTCGAGGTGCTCTCCGGGGCGCGGGCCGCGGCGCTGCTGCCGGCGTCCGCCGATGAGTACGACCCCCTGTTCACCGGGGTTCTGCCGGATCCGGACGGGGTGGTCCGGGCCCGGTGGCAGGTCTAGCGGAACGTTCCGCCGCCGCGTGCCGGGCTGCGGTTGTCAGACCCCTCGGGTAGGTTCCGAAGGACCGGGAACTACCCAGGGGGATCAAGGGACATGACCGAAGCCACCGACCTCGCACCCGACCTCGACGCCGCGCTCGACCGCTACCGCGTGGAGCTCACCGGTTACTGCTACCGCATGCTCGGATCGGCCTTCGACGCCGAGGACGCGGTGCAGGACACGTACATCCGTGCCTGGCGGAGCTACGCGAAGTTCGAGGGGCGGTCCTCCCTGCGGTCCTGGCTGTACCGGATCGCCACCAACGTCTGCCTGGACCTGCTGAACGCGGGGAACAAGCGGGCCCGGCCGATGGACCTGAGCGCCCCGCAGCACCAGGCCTCCGCCGTGCTCAACGAGCGGCCCGAGGTGACCTGGCTGGAGCCGGTGCCCGACGGGCGGGTGCTGCCGCAGACCGCCGACCCGGCGGAGATGGCGCTGGCGAAGGAGTCCGTACGACTCGCGTTCGTCGCCGCGCTCCAGCACCTGCCGGCGAAGCAGCGGGCGGTACTGATCCTGCGCGAGGTCCTGGCCTGGAAGGCCGACGAGGTCGCCACCCTGCTGGACACCACCGTCGCCTCGGTGAACAGCGCCCTGCAGCGGGCCCGCGCGACGCTCGCCGCGACCCGGATCCGGGAGAGCGAGTCCGCGGATCCGCTGGACGCGGACCAGGCCAAGCTGCTGGAGCAGTACCTCGCCGCCTTCGAGGCGTACGACATCTCCCGGCTGACCACCCTGCTCCACGAGGACGCGGTGCTGTCGATGCCGCCGTTCGACCTGTGGCTCCAGGGCCACGAGGACATCGCGGCCTGGCACCTCAACCAGGGCATCGGCTGCAAGGGCTCCCGGCTGGTCCCGACCACGGCGAACGGCATGCCGGCCTTCGGCCAGTACCGGCCGCGGGAGGACGGGCGGCCGGGGTGGACCCCGTGGGCGCTCCAGGTGCTGGAGGTGTCAGACGGGAAGATCGTCGGGCTCAACGCCTTCCTGGACACCCCCCGGTGGTTCCCGCTCTTCGGGCTCCTCGAGCAGCTCGATGAGTCCCACGAGGTGCAGTAGCGCGCGGAGCGGGGGCGCGGCCCCGGTGACCCGGAGGGGGCGGCCGGCCGCGGTGATCCGCAGCCGGGCCAGGGCCTCGACGGCGGCGAGGGTCGGGGCGGTGACGGCGCCGACGTCGCACTCCACGGCCGGGGCGCCGGCCGCGTACAGCCGGGTCAGCCGGTCGCAGAGCAGGGCGGTGTCCCGCGGAGTCGGTCCGGGGCCGGGCAGCACGAGTCTGGTCTCTTCCACGAGAGGGTGACTGCCCGGGCCGGTGGAACTCATCGACAGCCGGGGTCAGGAATCCTCAGGCGTGGGAAAGAGCGAGGTGTCGATGTCCACGTCGAAGGGGGCGGGCAGGTGGAACACCTCGCCGAACTTTGCGACCTGCAGGACCCGGTACAAGTCTCCCCTCGGCTCACCGTGCAAGGTGAGCGTGGGGCCATGGGGCGCAAACGCATCGATGAGCAGATAGAACGGCACGCCGGCCCGAGCGTATCCGACGGCCTTGTCGACTCGATCATGCTTGGCGTTGTAGGGGGACGTGATCTCGACGACGAGTTCGGCCGCCGCAGCCGGGATGAAGGGCGCCCCCTTCACGACGGCGTCGGGCACAACCAGCAGATCGGGGATGTAGAGCCCGGACTTGGATGGGACAACGGCCCCAAGGGTCTGGTGCAGTCCCCAGTCCTTGGGGATACCGGGCTGCAAGCAGGCCATCAGTTTCGCCGCGATCAAGCTGTGGTTGCCGGTAGGCGGTGGTGCCACGGTGACGATCCCCTTAATGATCTCCACCGTCAAGCCCTCCTGCCAGTCCGTCTCCTCCCAGAAACGGACAAGCAGGTCCCAGTCGTCATCGCTCGGAGGCTGATGCTCGACTGCGAGTGCGCTCATGGTGTGCTCCTCATTCGGTTCGTCACCGATCCCAGCATGCCTAACGGGACCGGCAAGGGTCTACCGGTCCCGTTCACCCGAGTGAGAACCCGCAGGTCAGGCGATGCGGTCCAGCACGATCGGCGTGGCGGAGAAGGAAGTCCCCGCCGCCGCGATGTCGAAGGTGCCGTCCAGCGCGGAGAGGGCGTAGTCGAACTTCTCCGGGGTGTCCGTGTGCAGGGTCATCAGGGGCTGGCCCGCGACCACCGTGTCGCCCGGCTTCGCGTGGAGCTCGATGCCCGCGCCCGCCTGGACCGGGTCCTCCTTGCGCGCGCGGCCGGCGCCCAGGCGCCAGGCGCCCACGCCCACCCCGTACGCGTCCAGGCGGGTCAGGACGCCCGAGGACGGGGCCGTGACCACCTGCTGCTCGCGGGCGACGGGCAGGGCCGCGTCCGGGTCGCCGCCCTGGGCCGCGATCATCCGGCGCCACACGTCCATCGCGCGGCCGTCGGCCAGGGCCTTCGCCGGGTCGGCGTCCTTGATGCCCGCGGCGTCCAGCATTTCCCGGGCCAGGGCCAGGGTCAGCTCGACCACGTCCGAGGGGCCGCCGCCGGCCAGGACCTCGACCGACTCGCGGATCTCCAGGGCATTGCCGGCGGTGAGGCCGAGCGGGGTGGACATGTCGGTGAGCAGGGCGACGGTCTTGACCCCGCTGTCCGTGCCCAGGCCGACCATCGTGCGGGCCAGCTCGCGCGCGTCCTCGATGTTCTTCATGAAGGCGCCGGTGCCGACCTTCACGTCCAGGACGAGGGAGCCGGTGCCCTCGGCGATCTTCTTGGACATGATCGAGGAGGCGATGAGCGGGATCGCCTCGACGGTGCCGGTCACGTCGCGCAGCGCGTAGAGCTTCTTGTCGGCCGGGGCCAGGCCGTCGCCGGCCGCGCAGATGACGGCGCCGGTGGTGTCCAGGACGTGCAGCATCTCCTCGTTGGAGAGCAGGGCGCGCCAGCCGGGGATGGATTCCAGCTTGTCCAGGGTGCCGCCGGTGTGGCCGAGGCCACGGCCCGAGAGCTGCGGCACGGCCGCGCCGCAGGCGGCGACGAGCGGGGCCAGCGGCAGGGTGATCTTGTCGCCGACGCCGCCGGTGGAGTGCTTGTCCGCGGTCGGGCGGGAGAGGGAGTCGAAGTTCATCCGCTCGCCGCTGGCGATCATCGCGGCGGTCCAGCGGGCGATCTCGGTGCGGTTCATGCCGTTGAGCAGGATGGCCATCGCCAGCGCCGACATCTGCTCGTCGGCGACCACGCCGCGCGTGTACGCGTCGATGACCCAGTCGATCTGCTCGGGGCTCAGTTCACCGCGGTCGCGCTTGGTGCGGATGACGGAGATGACGTCCATGGAAGTGCTTCCTTCTACGCGCATAGAGAGAGGGAGGGGTACGTACGGAGGAAAGGACGGCGGCCCCCCGCCCGGCAGGGCGGAGGGCCGTCGCGCGGCTATCTCAGGTGGTCCGGCCCGAAGGCCTGCGGCAGCATCGCGGAGAGCGGCAGGACGCCTTCCGGCGTCTCCACCTGGAGCTCGGCGCCGCCGAACTCGAAGAGGAGCTGGCGGCAGCGGCCGCAGGGGACGAGGATCTCGCCCTTGCCGTCCACGCAGGTGAAGTGCGTCAGGCGGCCGCCGCCCGTGGCCTGGAGGGAGGAGACCAGCCCGCACTCGGCGCACAGGCCGAGCCCGTAGCTGGCGTTCTCCACGTTGCAGCCGACGACGGTGCGGCCGTCGTCGACCAGCGCCGCGACGCCGACCGGGAAGCCCGAGTACGGGGCGTACGCCCGTGCCATGGCCTCCCGGGCGGCCGTGCGCAGGGCCTCCCAGTCGGGAGCGGCCGTCACTTGCCCTGGCCCTTGCGGTACGGCATGCCGTCCGCCTTCGGCATCCGCAGGCGCTGCGCGGACAGCGCGAGCACCAGCAGCGTGGTCAGGTACGGGGCCGCGTCCACGAACTGGCTGGGCACCTGGTCCGTGAGCGCGTACCAGAGGAACAGCAGCACGGCGAAGAACGCCGAGACACCGGCCGGGACGTAGCGCTTCTTGTAGAGCTGCCAGGCCACGACCAGGACCAGCAGGATCGCGATGAGCAGCAGCATCGCGTGGACGTTCTCGGCGCCGCCGCGCAGCTTGAGGCTGTCGGTGAAGCCGAAGAGTCCGGCGCCCAGTGCCATGCCGCCCGGCATCCAGTTGCCGAAGATCATCGCGGCGAGACCGATGTAGCCGCGGCCGCCGGTCTGGCCCTCCTGGTAGATCGGGCTGGCCACGATCGACAGGAACGCGCCGCCCAGGCCCGCGAGGGCGCCCGAGACGATCACGGCGATGTACTTGTACTTGTAGACGTTGACGCCGAGCGATTCGGCGGCGACGGGGTTCTCGCCGCAGGAGCGCAGCCGCAGGCCGAAGGTGGTGCGCCACAGCACCCACCAGGTGCCGGGGATCAGCAGCAGCGCGACGACGGTCAGCAGCGACAGGCCGGTGACCAGGCCGCCGACGACGCCGGCGAGGTCGGAGACGAAGAACCAGTGCTTGCCCTGGAGGGTGGCCATCCAGTCCGACAACCCGGGCACGGTGATCTCGTAGATCGGATCGACGCGCGGGGACTGCTTGGAGGAGCCGCCCGGCGCCTCGGCGAACGTGAAGTTCGACAGGTACTGGGTGAAGCCCAGCGCCAGGATGTTGATGGCCACACCGGAGACGATGTGGTTCACGTTGAAGGTGACCGTGATGATCGCGTGCAGCAGGCCGCCGATGGCGCCGCCGATCAGGCCGGCGACGACGCCGGTCCAGGGGCCCCACTGGTAGCCGGCCCAGGCACCGAACCAGGTGCCGAGGATCATCATGCCCTCGAGGCCGATGTTGACGACGCCCGCGCGCTCGGCCCACAGGCCGCCGAGTCCGGCGAGGCCGATCGGCACGGCGAGGGAGAGCGCTCCGGAGACCTGGCCGATGGAGGTCAGGTCGTTGGCTCCGCTGATCACGCGGACCAGCGAGATCAGCGCGAGGCCGCCCGCGACGATCAGCATGATCCACGGGAGGGTGAGCTTGGTGCGTCCGCCCTGCTTCTTGGGTGCGGCGCTGGTCGCGGAAACGGTGCTGGTGCTCACGCCGAGACCTCCTTCTCGGTCGGAATGGCGTGGCCCGCGGCCAGCTCCTCGCCGACCTTCTGCTGCTGACGTCGGATCCCGTAACGGCGGACGAGCTCGTAGGAGACGACGACCGCGATCACGATCAGGCCCTTCATGATCGTGCCGATCTCCTTCGCGTACCCGGCCTGGTCGAGCGAGGCCGAGGCCTTGTCGATGAAGGCCATCAGGAACGCGGCGAAGAAGATGCCGACCGGGCTGTTGCGTCCGAGCAGCGCGATGGTGATGCCGGTGAAGCCGATGCCGGTCGGGAAGGCCAGGTTGTAGGTGTGGGTCTCACCCAGCAGCTGAGGCATGCCCGCGAGGCCCGCGACCGCGCCCGAGATCAGCATCGCGGTGACGATCATCTTCTTGGCGTCGACGCCCGAGGCCTGGGCGGCGGACTCGCTGGCACCGGTGGCGCGCAGGTCGAAGCCGAAGCGGGTCCGGTTCAGCCCGAACCAGTAGACGATGCCCAGCGCGAAGGCGATGAAGGTGAAGCCGTAGATCTCCAGGCCGTCCCCGATCGTGAGGGCCGGGAACCAGCCGGACTTCGCGATCTCACCGGTGGTCAGGTCGTTGGAGCCCGCGGGCTGGACGCCGAGGTTCTTCGCCAGGATCAGCCAGGCGATCAGGCTGGTCGCGATGGCGTTCAGCATGATCGTGGAGACGACCTCGCTGACTCCGCGCCTGGCCTTCAGGATGCCGGCGATACCGGCCCAGAAGGCGCCGGTCAGCATGGCGACGACCACGATCAGCAGGATGTGGAGCGGGCCGGGCAGCGAGACGGCGGCACCGACGACCGCGGACAGCATCGCCGCGAGGCGGTACTGACCGTCGACACCGATGTTGAAGAGGTTCATCCGGAAGCCGACGGCCACGGCCAGGGCCGCGAGGTAGTACGTGCCCGCCTGGTTCACGATGAGGATCTGGACGTCCTCGTAACCGGCGTTCTCCACCATCAGACGCAGGGGTTCGATCGGGTCGATGCCCGTCGCGCCCAGCACGGCCATGGTCAGCAGGAAGGCGGTGACCAGCGCGAGCGCGGGCCCGGCGACGCCGAGGAGCAGCCGGTCCTTGTCGAGTTTCTTCATCGGGCCTCGTCCTCCGGGGAGTCGGTACGGGCATCCGTGCCGGCGGCGGAGTGGTTGTCGGTGGCGTCTGTGGCGTCGAGGTGTCCGGATGCAGCACCCGTCATGGCGGTGCCGAGCTCCTCCGGGGTCACGGTCGCGGGGTCGGCGTCCGCGACCAGGCGGCCGCGGTAGATCACGCGCAGGGTGTCGGACAGGCCGATGAGCTCGTCCAGGTCGGCGGAGATCAGCAGGACCGCCAGGCCTTCGCGGCGGGCCTCCCGGATCGCGTCCCAGATCTGCGCCTGCGCACCGACGTCCACACCGCGGGTGGGGTGGGCGGCGATGAGGAACTTCGGGTTGTGGCTCATCTCGCGGCCGACGATCAGCTTCTGCTGGTTGCCGCCGGAGAGCGAGGCCGCGGTGACCTCGATGCCGGGCGTGCGGACGTCGTACTCGCGCACGATCCGCTCGGTGTCCTTGCGGGCGGCCTTCGGGTCGATGATGCCGCGCTTGGAGTTGGGGGCTTCGGTGACGTGGCCGAGGATGCGGTTCTCCCAGAGGGAGGACTCCAGCAGCAGACCGTGCCGGTGGCGGTCCTCGGGGATGTAGCCGATGCCGCCCTCGCGGCGCTTGCGCACCGGGGACTTGGTGATGTCCTTGCCGTCGAGGGTGATGACGCCCGCGTCGGGGGTCAGCATGCCCATGAGGGCCTCGATGAGCTCGGTCTGGCCGTTGCCCTCGACGCCCGCGATGCCGAGGATCTCGCCCTTGTGGATCGTGAGGCTGATCCCGTCGAGCAGCAGGCGTCCGGCGACCGCGTTGTCGCGCAGGTTGGCGTCCGGCAGGCCCGGCGTGCGCGCGGTGTCCTCCGTGACGACGGGCGCCCCGCCCTCGGCGACGGTCAGCCGTTCGACCTTGAGCATCGGGACGGTGGTCACCGTGGACTCGCGGGTCTCCGGCGAGGGCAGCTCGGAGCCGACCATCAGCTCGGCGAGCTGCTTGGTCGTGGCGGTCCGCGGGTCGGCGGTGCCGACCGTGGTGCCGCGCCGGATGACGGTGATGTCGTCGGCGACCTTCAGGACCTCGCCCAGCTTGTGCGAGATGAAGATGACGGTCAGGCCCTCGGACTTGAGCTCGCGCAGGTTGTCGAAGAGCGCGTCGACCTCCTGCGGCACGAGGACCGCGGTCGGCTCGTCGAGGATGAGGATCTTCGCGCCGCGGTAGAGGACCTTGAGGATCTCCACGCGCTGGCGGTCGGCGACCCCGAGGTCCTCGACCAGGGCGTCGGGACGCACGCCGAGGCCGTACGCGTCCGAGATCTCCTTGATCTTCTTACGGGCCTTCGCGCCGATGCCGTAGAGCTTCTCGCCGCCGAGGACCACGTTCTCCAGGACGGTGAGGTTGTCGGCGAGCATGAAGTGCTGGTGCACCATGCCGATGCCGCGGGCGATGGCATCGCCGGGGCTGCTGAAGGAGACCTGCTCCCCGTCGATGGCGATGGTGCCCTCGTCCGGCTTCTGCATGCCGTAGAGGATCTTCATCAGCGTCGACTTGCCGGCGCCGTTCTCACCGATCAGGGCGTGGACCGTGCCCTTGCGGACGGTGATCGCGATGTCCTTGTTGGCGACGACGCCGGGGAAGCGCTTGGTGATGCCGTGCAGTTCTACGGCGGGGGGCGGGCTGGACGCGTTGATGACGCACTCTCCTTGGCGCGGAAGGAGCTGAAGGCAGGGAGGGGACAGGGCGGGGTGGAGAAAGTATCGCGTCCACGATGCTTCTACGCGCGTAGCACTGTCGAAAGTGAAAACTTGCGGCCAACCGGCCACAAGATCACATGAAACCACGTGACACGGGCCGGGGCCCGGGAGCGATGGAGACCGCTGCCCGGACCCCGGGGATCACGCGCGATGCAGGTCGGACGACGCCTTACGGGGCGGTCTTGGCCGTGACCTTCTTGGCGATGATGTCGGCCTTCGCCTTGTCGACCGCGGCGACGAGGTCGGTCATCTCCTTGTACTTCGGGTTGGAGTCGGCCAGGCCGACGCCGTCCTTGTCCAGGCCGTAGCGGACCTCGCCGGACTCCGGCTTGCCGTCCTGGACCGACTTGATCAGGTTGTAGACCGAGTCGGAGACGTCCTTGGTGACCGAGGTCAGGATGAAGTCCTTGTACTTCGCCAGACCGGCCTGGTTGTACTGGTCCGAGTCGACGCCGATGGACCACTTGCCCTTGGCGGAGGCGGCCTCGATGGCACCCGAGCCGGCCAGACCGGCGGCCGAGTAGATCACGTCGGCGCCCTTGTCGAGCTGGCCCTCGGCCGCGGCCTTGCCCAGGTCGGGCTTGGCGAAGCCGTCGAAGTTCGGCGGCTGGGTCAGGTACTGGGTGAGCACCTTGGCGTTCGGGTTGGTGTCCTTGACGCCCTGGGCGAAGCCCGCCTCGAACTTCTTGATCAGCGGAACCTCGACACCGCCGATGAAGCCGACCGTGCCGGTCTTGGACGCCTTGGCGGCGGCGACGCCGGCCAGGTAGGAGCCCTGCTCCTCGTTGAAGACGAGGTTGGCGATGTTCTTCGCCTGCACCGAGGTGTCGTCGATGATGCCGAACGTGGTGTCCGGGAACTTCTCGGCGACCTTCTTGATGGCCGGCGCGTAGGCGAAGCCGACGCCGATGACCGGGTTGTTGCCCTTGCGGGCCAGCTCGGTGAGGCGCTGGACCTTGTCGGCCTCGCCCTCGCCGTCGGTGGGCTCCGCCTGGGCGCCCTTGATCTTCAGGTCCGTCTCGGCCTTATGAAGGCCCTCGTAGGCGGCATCGTTGAACGACTGGTCGCCGCGGCCACCGATGTCGTACGCGATGGCGGCGGACTTCTCCGCGGAGGAGGAGGAATCGGACGACGAGTCCGAGGACTTCTTACCGCCGCAGGCGGTGGCCGAGAGGGCCAGCGCTGCGGACGCGATGCCCACGGTGGCGATCCTGGTGATCCGGCGCAAGGGGAGGCTCCTTCAAAACCTGACCGAAGCGCCACGACCGGCGCTGGTTTCGCCGCGATCGTAACGCGCGTAGATGTCAGTTAAAGGCCCGTTCATGAGTCGTTATCGGATCGTCGTGAACCAGACAGTGACCGATTGGTGACTGCCGACGCGCCCGACCCATGTGTACCAAGGGCCGGACGCGTCCGCCGGATCAATCGCCGATGTTGTAAGAACTTCTACCCGCCCGACCCCGCGAGTCCGGTGCGTCGGCCCGCGCGCTGGTCGACGGGGTGGCCGTCGAGCAGGGCTGCGGCCGTGAAGAACTCCACGCCGACCCCGATCGCGGCCTCGTCCACGTCGAAATCACCCCGGTGCAGATCCCGCTTCGCGGTGTCCCCCGGCGTACGGACGCCCAGGCGCGCCATGGCTCCGGGGACGTGCTCCAGGTACCAGGAGAAGTCCTCGCCGCCCAGGCTCTGCTCGGTGTCCTCGACCGAGTCGGCTCCGAGCCGGGCGCTCATCGCCTCGCGCAGCAGCTCGGTGACCATCGGATCGTTGACGACCGGGGGGACTCCGCGCACGTAGGTGATCTCCGACTTGGCGCGGTGCATCGAGGCGATCTCGTCGATGATCGCGTGGATCTGGTCGGGGGCCTCGTGCCAGGAGTTCAGGTCCAGGCACCGAACGGTTCCGGACAGCTCCGCGTGCATCGGGATCACGTTGCAGGCGTGCCCCGCCTCGATCCGGCCCCAGGTCACCGACATGCCCGAGCGGGCGTCCATCCGCTTGGTCAGCAGGGCCGGCAGGTCCAGGGCGAGCCGGGCGGCCGCCGTCACCAGGTCGGTGGTCAGGTGCGGACGGGCGGTGTGCCCGCCGGGCCCTTCGAGGGTGACCTCCAGCCGGTCGCAGGCCGAGGTGATGGGGCCGGTGCGCAGGCCGATGCGGCCGGCGTCGACCCGGGGGTCGCAGTGCAGGGCGATGATCTTGCCCACGCCGTCCAGCACCCCGGAGTCGATGGCCTCGGTGGCGCCGCCGGGGAGCACTTCCTCGGCGGGCTGGAAGAGCAGCCGCACCGGCCGGGGCAGCTCGCCCTTGCGGTCGAGCTCGGCGAGGACGAGGCCGGCGCCGAGCACCACGGCGGTGTGCACGTCGTGGCCGCAGGCGTGGGCGCGGTCCGGGACGGTCGAGCGGTACGAGACGTGCGTCTTGGCATCCGGGATGGGCAGGGCGTCGATGTCCGCGCGCAGGGCCAGCATCGGACGTACGCCGTCCCAGGTGCCGACGTCACAGATGAGCCCGGTGCCCGACTTCAGCACCCTGGGACGCAGGCCCGCTTTCTCCAGCCGGGCCTTGATCGCCGCCGTGGTGCGGAACTCGTGGTGTCCTAGCTCGGGATGCATGTGCAAGTCCCGGCGGAAGGCGATCAGTTCGGCGCGCAGGTGGTCCGGAAGCTTGCCGGGCAGCTCGGGCCGGCCGGGCGCGGCGGGCTGGGCGGTCTGGGACTCGCGGGACATCAACTGGTTCACCCGTTTAAGGGTAGGCCCACCCATGGGTCAACTGGCTGGAGATCACAAAAAGTTCATGCCGTTAGGGGAAAGAAACCCGGCCTCTGGACGCATGACCGGATGAAGGCGCGGGTAAACTCGCGCGCTCATCCATGCACTCATCCGGCCGCCGGAGCCGTCTGAGCAGGAAGTCTGTGCACATCACGGGCAGTGTCGGTGACTCCGGCGAGGAAACCGCGGGCCCGCTCGGAAGCCGACGGTGTGAGCCAGCTCGGATCGACATCGCATACGGCCACGGTCACGCCGGTGCCGATCAGCGCGTAGGGCAGGGTGTGGACGACCGTGGAGGGGAAGCTGACGATCGTCCGGCCGACCGGGCCCCGCCGGGCGATCAGCTCCAGCGGCAGGTCCGGACGTACGATCTCCAGCCCGGTCGCCTCGCTCAGCAGGCGCAGCTTCTCCGGGGATTCCCGGCGGTGGGCGAAGTAGCGGGTGGCGCCGTGTTCCAGGGTCAGGACGCGCACCGCCTCCAGGTAGCGGTCCGGGTCCACCACGCCGGTCTCCACCAGCGAGGTGCCGACCAGATCGGTGCCCTTGGTCAGGAGGGGCGGGCCGAAGCGGGCCCGGGTCCAGGCGAAGTCGTTGAGCCGTACGGTCATCCCGCCGTGCGCGGTGACCGGCATCGAGCTGAACACCTCGACGCGCCGGCTGCCGCCGGAACCCGGGGTGAACCGCCGCCGGGCCGTCGCGGAGACCGGCGCGTACGCCAGCTCGCGCAGCCGGCCCGCGAGACCGCCGCCGCCGACCCGGTGCCAGCGCACGAGACGCTCGCCGCGGGCCGTCTGGGCGACGAACTCCATGGTCGCGGTGCCGTCGTCGACCACGACGAGCTCCTCGGCCCGGACGATCGTGAGCAGGAGCTGCACGTAGCGGGAGAAGGGATCCCCCACGACCACCCGCCCGGCCGCCCGCACCTCGCGCGCGAGCGCGCCGAAGGCCCTGACCGGCGCGAGCCGGCCGCCGCGGGCCTCCTGCCACCGCACTTCGTGCCCCTCGTCCCGGGCCAGCCCCGCCATCCGGCGCAGCTGCCCCCGGGACATGGGGTCGGTGGGCGGAAGCACCACGATCCGCAGGCCCGCCGCGGCACCCGCCCCGGCCGGCCCCCGCTCCCCGGCCGCCCCGGACGCGTTCCCGCCGCCGCGGGCCGGCTGGCGCGGAACGGCTCCGAGGAGACGGCCGAAGCCCTGGGCGTGCGCCCACTCCAGGACGTTGAGGAGCTGGACCGGGCTTTCGACGAAGGCCAGGGTCGGGGCGGGGGCTGAGCGGGTCACCATGTGCTCCTCGTCGGAGGGTGGGGGACGGGTGCGGCCACGGCCGGCGTGACGCCGGACGGAGTCCGGCGCAGCGCCCCGAAGCCCGGGAGGCCCGCCAGGGCCCTGGGGGTCCCCCCGGACAGAGTCCGGGGGATGGTGCGAGGGGCGCGTCGGGGATCAGACCGAGGCGAGCTCGCCCTGGACGCGGCGGAGCTTCTTCATCGGGCCGAGCTCCGAGTCGTAGACCCGCTTGATGCCGTCGCCCAGCGCGGTCTCGATGGTGCGGATGTCGCGGACCAGGCGGGTCAGGCCGCCCGGCTCGACGGAGGCGGCCTGGTCGGAGCCCCACATCGCGCGGTCGAGGGTGATGTGGCGCTCGACGAAGGTGGCGCCCAGGGCGACGGCGGCCAGGGTGGTCTGCAGGCCCGTCTCGTGGCCGGAGTAGCCGATCGGGACGTTCGGGTACTCCTCCTGGAGGGTGTTGATCACCCGCAGGTTGAGCTCCTCGGACTTGGCCGGGTACGTGGACGTGGCGTGGCAGAGCAGGATGTTGTCGCTGCCGAGCACCTCCACCGCGTGGCGGATCTGCTTCGGGGTGGACATGCCGGTGGAGAGGACGACGGTGCGACCGGTGGCGCGCAGGGCGCGCAGCAGCTCGTCGTCGGTCAGCGAGGCGGAGGCGACCTTGTGGGCGGGGACGTCGAACTTCTCCAGGAAGGCGACGGCCTCGGTGTCCCACGGGGAGGCGAACCAGTCGATGCCGCGCTTGGCGCAGTGCTCGTCGATGGCGCGGTACTCGTCCTCGCCGAACTCCACGCGGTGGCGGTAGTCGATGTAGGTCATCCGGCCCCAGGGGGTGTCGCGCTCGATGTCCCACTGGTCGCGGGGGGTGCAGATCTCGGGGGTGCGCTTCTGGAACTTCACGGCGTCGCAGCCGGCTTCGGCGGCGGCGTCGATGAGGGCCAGCGCGTTGCCGAGCTCGCCGTTGTGGTTGATGCCGATCTCGCCGACGACGTAGACGGGGTGGCCGGGGCCGGCGATGCGGGAGCCGAAGGTCCGGAGGCGGGGGGCGGGGGTGACCGTCATGGCAGGGCTGTCCTTCGGAGCGTGGGGTGTACGGGGGGAAGCGGGTGCGGGCACGGGTGCCGGCACCGGGGTGTGGACTGCGGTGAGGAGGGGAGTCGCGGCCGGTTCGGCCACGGGGGTGAGTACGGGTACGAGGGCGCGGGCGCGGGCCAGGTCGTGGGGATCGTCGATCTCCAGCACCCGTGCCGGGTCGGTGGCGACCGGGACGGTCCGCCCGAAGAAGCGGTGGCGGGCGGTCCGGAAGCCGGCGGCGTCCATGGCGTAGGCGGCGCCGGTCTCCAGGAGGTCCTGGGGGCGGTCCTGGCGGCGGGGGCGGTACGAGACGTCGTGGTTGACCCCGCTCCCGGAGCCGTCGGGGGCCGCCCGCCAGAGGAAGCCGTGGAAGGGGGCCGCGGTGAGCGCGGAGTCGGCGGCGCCCGACGCGACGGCGGCGGCGACGGACTCCACGTCGGAGACGGTGATGAAGGGGCTGGTGCACTGCACGAGCAGGACCACGTCGACCGTGACGGAGTGCAGCTCCTCGAAGGAGTCGAGGGCGTGCAGCACGGCGGCCTCGCTGGTGGCGGTGTCCCCGGAGATCCCGGCGGGCCGCCGCAGCACCACGGCCCCGGCCTCGCGGGCGGCCTCGCCGATGGCCTCGGAGTCGGTGGACACCAGGACGTCGGTGACGGTCGCGGCGCCCAGGCAGGCCCGGACGGCCCGGACCACGAGCGGCATCCCGCCGACGTCGGCCAGGTTCTTCCCGGGCACGCCCTTGGACCCCCCGCGTGCGGGGATCACGGCGAGCACCCTGGGCACGGCGCGGGCTTCGCGGAGGGATCCCGCGGTGGCCGGGGCGGGGACGGCGGCGGTGGCGTCAGGAGCAGTGGGGGCGGCGGCGCTCGTGGCGACGGCGCGCGTGGCGGCTGCGCGGGTGGCCGCGGCGCGCGCGACGGCGGCGCGCGTGACGGCTCCGGCCGGGCGGGGGCTCACAGCTCCCCCAGGCGGCGGATCACCGGCGCGACGCGCTGGACGCCGTGCCGGTAGGCACCCCGGGCGGCTTCGCGCAGGTGGGCGCGGAGCCGGCGGCGCAGCCGGGAACCCCCGGCCGCGGTCCCGGGCGCACCGGGCAGCGGGTGCCCGTCGGGGCCGAGGTGGTGCCGGGCCAGGATCCCGGGAAGGTAGCCCGGCGCGGTGTCCTGCGTGTAGTAGGGCTCCACGGCCGGGAGCGGTCCCCCGGCCAGCAGCTCCGTGAGGCGTGCCCGCGCCGCGGTGTAGGGGTCGCGCGCACCGGGCTCCCCGGGCCCCCCGGCCGGCGTCACCGGCATGCCCACGCCCTGGGCCGCCAGCCAGTCCGGATCGGCCTTCGGGAGCAGGCCCTCGTCGAGCTGGGTCCAGGAGGCCATGCAGCCGGAGCCCAGGAAGTGGTGGTTGCCGAGGGTCTCGCGGACGCCGAGGTCGGTGAGCACGGCCGTCGGGATGCCCCGGTGCAGGGACTCCAGGGCCGCCGTGGAGGAGACGGTGACCAGCAGGTCCGTGGCGTCCAGGACCTCGCCCATGTTCCCGTACACCAGACGGCAGTTGGAGGGGAGGCCGCCGGGGAGCTGCTGCGCGAGGCGCTGGTACGGAAGCTCCTCCAGGTGCGTGGTGTGCTCCCCCGGCCGGCTGCGCAGCTTGACCAGCACCTCGCGCGCGGGGTGCAGCCGGGCGTGTTCCGCGGCGCGGCGCAGCAGGTAGGTGCGGTCCGCGCGGTTGTCCGGCACGGAGGGCTGGACCGCGAAGACCACCCGGTGGACCGTGCCGGCCGTGCCGACGGGGTCGTACGTGTCGGCGTCGGCCGGTTCGAGGAAGGGGAGGGCGGTCTCCACGAGGGCTCCGGCGTCGGCGCCGACACCCTCGTAGACCGCGCGGAACCGCTCGGCGTCGTGGCGGGAGTTGGCGAGGACCAGGTCGGCCCCGTGGCGCAGCAGCAGGCCGTCGGCGAGCTTCTCGTAGACGACTCCGACGTACCCGGTGACGAACACCGGCCGCGCGCCCGGCTCCGGCCACAGGGCGCGGGCCCCGTGCAGGACGGCCTGGGCGGCGCCGCCGACCAGGGCGAGGATGACCACGTCGTAAGCACGGTCGTGGGCGCGGTCGTGGGCGCGGTCGTGGGCGCCCGCGGACTCCCCCTGCGGCGCGGAGAGTTCGGCGAGGAACTCGGCGCAGGTGACTTCGGTGAGCCGGTCCGCCCGGACCCCGACCTCGCCGAGCTGGCGGGCGGTGGGCGTGGCCCGGCCGCGGAGCAGGAATCCGGTCAGGTGGACGGAGTCCGGCTCGGCGGAGAGACGGCGGGCGGTGAGCGCTCCCCATTTCCAGCGGGTGTCGGAATCGGCGAGTACGGCCACACGGAGGGCGGGCGGAGGGGCCGCGCGGTTGCTTGCTGGCACCCGGCAGAAGTTATTCCGGCTTTTCGGTGATCGGCCCAACGAACGCACAACAGCGGGTTAACAACCCGTCGAATCCGCGCGAAAGCGTCCGGGTTAACGTCCCTGCCGTTCGTCGTTCACGTGGAATCCGCGTGCGGGCCACGGTGAATGACGAGCGGCGCCCTAATGTCTCGGACGTGCTCAAGCTCTCTGTTGTCGTGCCGTTCTACAACGTGCAGACGTATGCGCCGGATGCCCTGAAAAGCCTCGAACTCAACGCCCGGGAAGATTTCGAGTTCCTGCTCGTCGACGACCGCTCGACGGACGGGACGCCCGCGCTCCTCGAGCGGGCGGCCCGCGAGCTGCCCGGCGCCGTGCACCTCAGACACGAGCGCAACGGCGGCCTGGCGACGGCCCGGAACACCGGACTGGACGCGGCCCGCGGGGAGTACATCACCTTCATGGACGGGGACGACTGGCTGGCGCCGGGCCATCTGGCCCGGACCCTGGCCGCCATCGAGGCCCTGGGCTGCGATTTCGTCCGTACCGACCACGTCCAGTGCACGGACAGGACGCGCGTGGTGCAGCGCGTCCCCTACGGGCCGGACTCGGTGGTGGCCGATCCGCGCACCGGGATCCTGCCCGTCACCCGCGCGACCTCGGTGGACTATCCGTACGCCTGGGCCGGGATGTACCACCGGCGGCTGCTGGACCGCGGGCTGCTGCACTTCACCGACGGTCTGCGGACGGCGGAGGACCGGCCGTGGATCTGGCGGCTGCACCGGGAGGCGGATTCCTTCGCGCCGGTCGGCCTGCCCGGAATCTTCTACCGCCGCGGGGTCTCCACCTCGCTGACGCAGATCGGCGACGAGCGTCAGCTCGATTTCATTCGCGCATTCGATCAGGTGCTGACCGAAACGGCCGCCGACCGGGATTCCGATCTTCTCCTCCCGAAGGCCGTCCGAACCTATTGCGCAATTATCGCGCACCATGTCGGGTCCATCGAAAGGTTCGAACCTCCCGTGGCCAAAAAACTCCGCTCGATGAGCACGGCCGCGCTCGGCAGAATGCCCCAGCAGGTCCTCGACCAGACACTGGACACCATGGACGCCGACCGGGCCGCCGTGCTCCGTCGGCTCCGCAAGCGCTCCACGGCCGGATCGGCTCCCTCGGCCCCCGCCGCGTCCGCCGGGGTGACCGCGTGAACGTCACCCAGATCTTCATGGCCTCCACCCTCTACGGAACGGCCACCCTCGCGGCCGCCCTCGACGCGGACCTCTTCCCGCCCGTCGGCCGCCGGATCCTGCTGACCAGCAACCACTCCGTCACCGCCGAGATCGCCCCCGGCCTGACCGACGCGCCCGGCTTCGCCACCCTGAGCACCCGCTTCGACGAGGTCCTCGACTGGAACGCCGTCATCGCCCCGATGCACCCCAGCACCTGGAGCCCGCGCCCCGAGGACGTCCCGCTGTGGGAGCGCCAGCTGCGCTCCTCCTGGGGACTGGGCACCGACCGCGTCGAACTGATCGTGGAATCCCTCCAGGTGCCGCCCGCCCAGAGCCTGTGCCGGCTCTTCCCCGGAGCGGCCATGGAGGTCTACGCCGACGGGCTGATGAGCTACGGCCCCACCCGCTTCCGCCTCGACCCCGGGCTCGGGATGCGCGTACGGCGGGTGCTGCACCTGGACCTCGTACCGGGCCTGGAGCCGCTGCTGCTGACCGAGTTCGGCGTACGGGCCGAGGCGATCCCGACCGCCGCCTTCCTCAAGGTCATCGGTGAGCTCGAAGGAGCGGAGCAGACGCCCGCGGAGTCAGCCGGAGCGGGTTCCGAGGCACCCGCGCTCCTGCTGGGCCAGTACCTCTCCGCCCTCGACCTGGTACCGGCCGACGAGGAGGAGGAACTGCACGCGGAGATGGTCCGGGGCGCGCACGCGCTGGGCCACCGCGAGCTGGTCTTCAAACCGCACCCCAGCGCCCCCGCCGCCTACTCCCGCCGGGCGGAGGAGGAGGCCGAGCGGCTCGGCGTCCGGCTCACCGTGCTGAGCACCCCGGTGCTCGCCGAGACCCTCTACGAGCGGCTGCACCCGGCGCTGGTCGTCGGCTGCTTCTCCACGGGACTGCTGACCGCCGCCACCCTGTACGGGCTGCCGGTGGCCCGGACCGGCACGGGGGCCGTCCTCGCGCGCCTGTCCCCGTACCCGAACAGCAACCGGATCCCGCTCGTGCTGGCCGACGCCCTGCTGCCCGACCTCGCGGATCCCGAGGCCGTACGCTCCTGGACCCCGCCGGGGCCCGAACGGGTCGCGGCCGAGCTGACGGGCATGATCACGGCGGTGGGCTTCACCATGCAGCCCAAGATCCTGGCGGAGCGCCGCACCGAGGTCGAGGAGTGGCTGGGCGCGCACCTGACCCCGGACACCTGGCGCTACTTCACCCGCCGCCGGCTGACCACCCTGGGCCTGCCGGGCGGCATCCCGGCGCAGTTGTCCTTCCTGCCGCGCAACCGCGCCGCGCGCCGCGTGGCCCGGCTGCTGCGCAGGGCGGTCAGCTGACGGCGAGCTTCGCCGCGAAGCCCAGGAAGAGCACGCCCGCCGCCGAGCTGGCCCCGGCCGCGAGCCGCTTGCGGCGCCGGAAGGCGGCCGCCAGCCGGTTGCCGCCGAAGATCAGCGTGGTCAGGTAGAGGAAGCTGCCGATCTGCATCAGGGTGCCCAGCAGCAGGAAGGACAGCGCCGGGTAGGCGTAGGCGGTGTCCACGAACTGCACGAAGAAGGACATCAGGAACAGGATGGCCTTCGGGTTGAACACGCTGATCAGCAGCGCCCGCCGGTAGGGCCGCTCGCTCTCGCCGGCCTTCACCGCGGCGGCGGCCGGGCTCGCCCCGGGGGCGGGCTCGGCGGCCGCGGCGCGCTCGCGGCGGGCGCGCCACATGGTCCAGGCCCCCCGCAGCATGCCGATGGCGAGCCAGGTCAGGTACCCGGCGCCGAGCAGTTTGACGACGCCGAACACGATCGGGCTGGTCTGCAGCAGCGCCCCGGCGCCGACCGCGGCCAGGGTCATGAGCAGGGCGTCCCCGGTGAACACGCCGGCGGCGGCCCGGTACCCCTGGCGGACTCCGCCGCGCGCGGCGACGGAGAGCACGTAGAGCGAGTTCGGCCCCGGCAGCAAAATGATCAGTACCAGGCCGGCGATGTACGTCGGAAGATCTGTGACACCCAGCATGTGCAGGAGTGTCCCATGAGGACACACCTGTCCCGCCACCGCATTTCACGGACTGGGACCAGACCGGTACCGGCCAAGGTCACCAGCCGGAATCAGCCGGCACGTACGTCCCCCACACCTCGCGCAGCGCCCCGCACACCTCCCCCACCGTGGCCCTGGCCCGCAGCGCCTCCCGCATCGGATAGAGCACGTTCTCCGTGCCCGCCGCCGCCTCCCGCAGCGCCGCGAGCGCCTCGTCCACGGCCGCCCCGTCGCGGCCCGCCCGCAGCGCGGCCAGCGAGGCCCGCTGCCGGTCCTCGATCGCCGGGTCCACCCGCAGCGGCTCGTACGGTTCCTCCTCGTCCAGCGCGAAGCGGTTGACCCCGACCACCACGCGCTCGCCGCTCTCGGTCTCCCGGGCGATCCGGTAGGCGTTCCGCTCGATCTCCTCCTTCTGGAAGCCCGCCTCGATCGCGGCCACCGCCCCGCCCATCGCCTCGACCCGCGCCATCAGGTCGAGCGCCGCCGCCTCCACCTCGTCCGTCATCCGCTCCACGGCGTAGGACCCCGCGAAGGGGTCGACGGTGTGCGGCACGTCCGTCTCGTACGCCAGCACCTGCTGGGTCCGCAGCGCGAGGCGGGCCGCCTTCTCGGTGGGCAGCGCGATCGCCTCGTCGAAGGAGTTGGTGTGCAGCGACTGGGTGCCGCCCAGCACGGCGGCCAGGCCCTGTACGGCCACGCGCACCAGGTTGAGCTCCGGCTGCTGCGCCGTCAGCTGCACCCCGGCGGTCTGGGTGTGGAAGCGCAGCATCAGGGACTTCGGGTCCCGGGCCCCGAACTCCTCGCGCATGACGCGGGCCCAGATCCGCCGGGCCGCACGGAACTTCGCGACCTCCTCCAGGAGGGTGGTGCGGGCGACGAAGAAGAAGGACAGCCGGGGCGCGAACGCGTCGACCTCCATCCCGGCGGCCAGCGCGGTCCGTACGTACGCGATCGCGTCGGCCAGGGTGAAGGCAATCTCCTGCGCGGGCGAGGCCCCGGCCTCGGCCATGTGGTAGCCGGAGATGGAGATGGTGTTCCACTTCGGGAGCTCGGCCCGGCAGTAGCGGAAGACGTCGGCCGTCAACCTGAGGGAGGGTCCGGGCGGGAAGATGTAGGTCCCCCGTGCGATGTACTCCTTCAGCACGTCGTTCTGGACCGTGCCGGTCAGCCGGCCCGGCTCGATCCCCTGTTCCTCGGCGACCAGTTGGTAGAGCAGGAGCAGCAGCGCGGCCGGTGCGTTGATCGTCATCGAGGTGGACACCCGGTCGAGCGGGATCCCGTCGAACAGCACCCGCATGTCCTCGATCGAGTCGATCGCCACGCCCACCTTCCCGACCTCGCCGTGCGCGAGCGGGGCGTCTGAGTCGTGACCCATCTGGGTGGGCAGGTCGAAGGCCACGGACAGCCCGGCGGCGCCGCCCGCGATGAGCTGCCGGTAGCGGGCGTTGGACTCGGCGGCCGTACCGAAACCGGCGTACTGGCGCATGGTCCAGGGCCGTCCGGTGTACATGGTCGGGTAGACGCCCCGGGTGTACGGGTACTCCCCCGGCTCCCCCAGTTCGGTCCCGGGGTCCCAGCCGGCGAGGTCGCCCGGACGGTAGACGGGCGCGATCGGGATCCCGCTCTCGGTGTGCCGCTCGTGCCGCTGCATGGGGTGCGCTCCTTACGTGGATCAGAGGGGCCCCGGGCTGATAAAACGTCCCCGCGGCTACCGCTCTGCGACCGTTCTGCGACCGCTGGTCACAATGGCGCAACATCGCGGCCGTCCCTGCAACTGACCACGCCCACGTCGCATCACCTAGATACACACGTAGAAATCGGGGGACTGCAATGCACCGCCAGAAGGTAATAATCCGCGCACTCGGCCTGGCCACCGCCGTCGCACTTGCCGCGACCGCCTGCGGACCGCAGAAGCCGGAGGCCGCGGGCTCCGGTTCTTCCGCTCCCGCATCGCCCACGGCGGTCGCCACTCCCGACGCCTCGCCGTCGACGGACCCGAAGCCGGGCGACGCCTCGCCGTCGGCTTCCCCGTCGCCGTCCGCCTCGCCCTCGCCCTCCGCCTCGCCCACCCCGACCGTGAAGCAGATCATGGCGAACGGCGACGACAGCGAGCTGGTCCGCGAGCTGCAGGCCCGACTGCGTCAGCTCAAGCTGATGTCGGTCGCTCCGACCGGCTTCTACGGTTCGAAGACGACCGCCGCCGTGAAGTCCTTCCAGTCGAAGAACGGCCTGTCCGCCACCGGCGGCGTGGACGAGCCCACGTGGAAGAAGATCCAGAACGCCACCAAGAAGCCGACCGCCGCCGAGCTGCGCCCGCCGACCGTCAACGAGCCCGACGCTCCCGACGCGCGCTGCATGACGGGCCGGGTGATGTGCATCAGCAAGGAGAGCCGCACCCTCGCCTGGATGATCGACGGGAAGATCGTCTCCACGCTGGACGTGCGCTTCGGTTCGGAGAACACCCCGACCCGCGAGGGCGAGTTCAAGGTGGAGTGGAAGGCCAAGGACTGGACGTCGACGATCTACCACACGCCGATGCCGTACTCGATGTTCTTCAGCCGGGGCCAGGCCGTGCACTACTCGGCGGACTTCGCCGCCCGCGGTTACGCCGGCGCCTCGCACGGCTGCGTGAACGTCCGGGACAAGGCCAAGCTGGCGACGCTGTTCGACGCGGTGAAGGTGGGCGACAAGGTCGTCGTCTACTGGTGATCCGCGGTCGGAAGTTGAGGGCGCGGGCGGGATCGGGGGAACGAATCCCGCCCGCGCCGGTTGCGCAGAGCCCAGGGGTACGGGGGGAACCCCGGCTCATGCGCGGCCGATGACCAGTCGGCTCGTTATGTACTGCGCCGCAGGTTCGAAAAGTGTTACAGGCGGGACGCGAACCGTTTCAGGCCAGTGTCCGGTACCCGGTCCTCAGCGGCGCGAACCCGCGTCCGGACGCTCCGGCGCAGCCGTCCCGGCCGGGACCAGCCCCAGCGAGCGCGACGGGGAGTCCGGTCCCGAGGACGGTCCCCGGCCCGGCCCGGAGCCCGACGGTTTGCCCGGCGCATCTCCGCCCGATCCTCCGCCGGTGGCCAGGCCGAGCACCGCCTGGCAGTAGCGCGGGACCCGCAACAGCCCCTTGGCCAGCCGCACGAGCTTCTCGCGGCCGGCCTCGTCGAGCCGCCCCGCCCGGAAGTCCCGGCAGAGCTCCACCGCTCCGGTGCGGCCCTCCCGGTCCCGGTCCGAACCACCCGCGAGGCCGGTCGCCGCGCCGTCGGCGCCGCCCTGGCGGGACCTGTCCCCCCGGCCGCCCTTGTCTCCGGCCGAGCCTTCCGCGGACGGCTGCGTACCGGTGTCGCCGGTCACCCCGGTGGCGCCCCCGGGGCCCGTCGGCGTACGTCCTTCCGCGCCCGGGGTGTTGCCCGGGCTCGGGATGCCGCCGCGGGGCTCACCGCGCGGCGAAGTGGTGCGGGAGGGCGCGAGGGGTGTCGCGTAGCCGCCGTCCGCCAGGACCGCCGGGGAGGATCCCGCCGTCACGGAGACCGCGGGCAGCTCGCCCGCGGTGTTCCGGGCGCCGCGGTCCAGCAGTCCGGTGCCCGCGGCGGCCGCGAGGCCGCCCACGGCGACGCTCGCCACGGCGGCGGCGAGGGCGAAGCGGACCGGCCGGCCGCGCCGGGAGGCACCTGCGACCGGGCCGGCGGGCGCGCCGAGCTCGACCACCGTGTCGGCGGAGCCGAACAGCGCTGAGTCGGGGGCCCGCGTCTGCGCCTGCGCCCGGAGTACGGAACCGCGCGCGCGGAACGCGGCCACGGCGGCCGCCTCCCCGCGCAGTTCCCCCGGAAGCCCGCCCGGGGCCGCGGGTGGCGGCTCGGCAAGTGCGTCGAGGGCGGCGCGCAGCCGCTCGGCCCGGACCCGGGCAGGGTGGTCGGCGCCAGGTGCGGCCGGTTCTCCGCGCAGCATTCTGTCCGCCGCGGCTTCGTCCAGCCACCTGTCGCGCTCGTCGGCCATCACATGTCCTTCTGCGTCCGCCAACGTGAATCCGTCACACCGGTTTGCTCCACGAGGCCCGCGGCGCGGACCCTCTGCGCCGGTACGGCGTCGAGGTCCCGCCCGCCCCCCGCGTCCCGTGTGCGACTCCCGTCATTATCGCCGAGGCCGCGCACCCGTCCGGAGCCGACGGCGACGGCGGAGCCGATCCCGGAATCGGGGTCGGACGGGTCGAAGGCCCCGTCGACGTCCGCACCGATCAGTTCGGCCAGTTTCTTCAGGCCCCGGTGCGCGGCGGTGCGTACCGCTCCGGGGCGCTTGCCCAGGGTCTCGGCCGCGCTCTTGGCGTCCAGGCCGACGACCACCCGCAGGACGACGGCCTCGGCCTGGTCCTGCGGGAGCTGGGCTATGAGTTCCATCGTGCGGCAGGTGGAGAGGGACTCCATGGCCTCGCCGGCGGTGTCGGACTCGGCGGCGTGGCCCGTCAGCTCGGTCTCGTCCCCGCCGACGGCGGGCCGGCGTCCGCGCATGCGGATGTGGTCGAGGGCGCGGTTGCGGGCGATGCGGGCGGTCCAGCCGCGGAAGCGGTCGGCGTCGCCGGTGAAGGAGTCGAGGTCGCGGGCGATCTGCAGCCAGGCTTCGGAGGTGACGTCCTCGGCGTCGCCGTCGCCGACGAGCGTGCGGACGTATCCGAGCAGGCGCGGGTGCACGGCGCGGTACACAGAACGGAACGCGAGCTCGTCGCCGTCTTGTGCCGCGAGCACCGCGGTGGTCAGCTCCGCGTCGTCCCCCAGCAAAATCCCCAACCCGTTCACAGTCCCGTTTGTGTGGCGCAAATCAGCACGTTACGGCTTTCAAGCACCTTCGTCCACGAGTTGTACAACGCGCAACCATCCCTGCGCGGAGCGAGGTGTGACACAAAACGCACCGAAGACGCTGAGAGGGGTGCGGGCTTGTCGCACGAGTCCGCGACGGATGGCGGCCGGGGCCTCTCCTGTGGGGGGTGGCGGCCCTGGTCGCCCTCCCCTTCCCGGCCGATCCCGCGGCCGTCATGCCCGGCCTCCCACGGGTCCCCGAGTCGCCCCGCACCGGCCCGACACGCGCTCCCGTCATCCTTTCGGCTCACTTCCGGGTGAAATCCCGGAATGGGTACGACACACCCGGCTCCGCGTCGATAGCGTGGCGGGACACCCGCGCCACGCCACCAGGAGCCCCACGCTGTCCAGCCACCTTCCGGCACAGGCCCGAGGAGGCTCCGACCCTTCCCACGGCTCCCACCCCCTCCACGACGACGGCCGTTTCGACGGCGGCGGACTCGCGCGGTTCAACGCCCTGTCCCCCGAGGCCGCGCACTCCGCGCTGCTGCACTGCTGCGGCAGCCGTCGCTGGGCCCACCGGGTGGCCGCCCACCGCCCTTACCCCGACTCCGGCGCGCTACTCGCCGCCGCGGACGAGGCTTCGTACGACCTCTCCCAGGCGGACCTCTCCGAGGCGCTGGCCTGCGAGTTCCCGCCGGAGCTGGAGCACGGGGCCTCGTACGCCGCGCTCCTCGCGCTCGACGCGGCGCACGGGGAGTACGAGCGGACCTTCGGGCACGCCTTCGTGATCTGCCTCGACGGGACCACTCCGGAGGAGCAGGCGGACCAGCTGCTGGCCGCGATCCGCCGGCGGATGGAGCTGGACGTGGACGAGGAGCGCGCGATCTCCGCGGATGAGCTCCGTCGCGTCGCGCAGGTCCGACTCGCCGACCTGACACACTGGCTGACCTCGGCAGATGGGGTATCTGCTGCCGAATTCGGGCTATTCGCCCCTGTGGGATAGTCCGTCCGTGCCTGTTTGATCACACCGATGGCCCCCGCGCAAGGGAACCGACAAAGCGTCGCTACGATGTCCGGGGCCGGAGGACCGTACCCGGCCGGGCCCGACCGACAAAGAAGCCGGCTGGCCCCCGCCCCGCTTCCGGAGGGTTTTCCGTGCCGGCTGGAACGTTGTACCGCGGCCGGGAAGGAATGTGGTCCTGGGTGGCTCATCGAGTCACCGGCGTCCTCATTTTCTTCTTCCTGTTCGTACACGTCCTCGACACCGCTCTCGTCCGCGTCTCACCCGAGGCGTACGACGATGTCGTGGCTACCTACAAGACTCCGATCGTCGCGCTGCTGGAGTACGGCCTCGTCGCCGCAATCCTGTTCCACGCGCTCAACGGTCTCCGTGTCATCGCCGTGGACTTCTGGTCCAAGGGCCCCCGCTACCAGAAGCAGATGCTCTGGACCGTGGTGGGCATCTGGGTCGTGCTGATGGTCGGGGCGCTGTACCCCGTCCTCGGACACGCTTACCTCGAACTCTTCGGGAAGTGACACGCATGTCTTCTGACACTTCTTTCGAAAAGGGCATCGGTGACGTGGAGGGCGTGTCCCTCTACGACGTCGACAACCCGGCGCCGTACATCGAGGCCCCGCGCAAGCGCACCAGCAAGACGCCGCGCTCGACGCGCGGCAACTTCGAGATGGTCGCGTGGCTCTTCATGCGCCTCTCGGGCATCGTGCTCGTCGTCCTGGTCCTCGGCCACCTGCTGATCCAGCTCGTGCTGGACGGCGGGGTGTCCAAGATCGGCTTCGCCTTCGTGGCCGGCCGCTGGGCCTCCCCGTTCTGGCAGGGCTGGGACCTGCTGATGCTGTGGCTCGCGATGCTGCACGGCGCGAACGGTCTGCGTACCGTCATCAACGACTACGCGGAGCGCGCCAACACGCGTCTGTGGCTCAAGGGCCTGCTCTACACCGCCACGGTGTTCACCATTCTTCTGGGCACGCTGGTGATCTTCACCTTCGACCCGAACATCCGCTAGGCAACGGGGCTGAGGCGAAACCAATGAAGATCCACAAGTACGACACCGTCATCGTCGGGGCGGGCGGCGCAGGCATGCGCGCCGCCATCGAGTCGACGAAGCGCAGCCGCACCGCCGTGCTGACCAAGCTCTACCCCACCCGCTCCCACACGGGCGCCGCGCAGGGCGGCATGGCCGCCGCGCTCGCCAATGTGGAGGACGACAACTGGGAGTGGCACACCTTCGACACGGTCAAGGGCGGTGACTACCTGGTCGACCAGGACGCCGCCGAGATCCTGGCGAAGGAGGCCATCGACGCGGTCCTCGACCTCGAGAAGATGGGCCTGCCGTTCAACCGCACCCCGGACGGCACCATCGACCAGCGCCGCTTCGGCGGGCACTCCCGCAACCACGGCGAGGCGCCGGTCCGCCGGTCCTGCTACGCCGCGGACCGAACCGGCCACATGATCCTCCAGACGCTCTACCAGAACTGCGTCAAGGAGGGCGTGGAGTTCTTCAACGAGTTCTACGTCCTGGACCAGCTCCTGGTCGAGGAGGACGGCGTCAAGAAGTCGGCCGGCGTGGTCGCGTACGAGCTCGCCACCGGCGAGATCCACGTGTTCCAGGCGAAGTCCGTCATCTACGCCTCCGGCGGCACCGGCAAGTTCTTCAAGGTGACCTCCAACGCGCACACCCTCACGGGTGACGGCCAGGCGGCCTGCTACCGCCGCGGCCTGCCGCTCGAGGACATGGAGTTCTTCCAGTTCCACCCGACGGGCATCTGGCGCATGGGCATCCTGCTGACGGAGGGCGCCCGCGGTGAGGGCGGCATCCTCCGCAACAAGGACGGCGAGCGCTTCATGGAGAAGTACGCGCCGGTCATGAAGGACCTCGCGTCCCGTGACGTCGTCTCGCGCTCCATCTACACCGAGATCCGTGAGGGCCGCGGCTGCGGTCCCGCCGGTGACCACGTGTACCTGGACCTGACGCACCTGCCGCCGGAGCAGCTCGACGCGAAGCTCCCGGACATCACCGAGTTCGCGCGCACCTACCTGGGCATCGAGCCGTACACGGACCCGATCCCGATCCAGCCCACCGCGCACTACGCCATGGGCGGCATCCCGACGAACGTCGAGGGTGAGGTCCTCATGGACAACACCACCGTCGTCCCGGGCCTGTACGCGGCCGGCGAGGTCGCGTGCGTGTCGGTGCACGGCGCGAACCGCCTGGGCACCAACTCGCTGCTGGACATCAACGTCTTCGGCAAGCGCTCGGGCATCGCGGCCGCCGCGTACGCCCACGCCCACGACTACGTCGAGCTGCCCGAGAACCCGGCGCAGCAGGTCATCGACCAGGTCGAGCGGCTGCGCAACTCCACGGGCAACGAGCGGGTCGCGGACCTGCGCCTGGAGCTCCAGGAGACGATGGACGCCTGCGTGATGGTGTTCCGCACCGAGCAGACGATCAAGACCGCGGTCGAGAAGATCGCGGAGCTGCGCGAGCGCTACCTGAACGTGTCCGTCCAGGACAAGGGCAAGCGCTTCAACACGGACCTGCTGGAAGCCATCGAGCTGGGCAACCTGCTCGACCTGGCCGAGGTCATGGCCGTGTCCGCGCTGGCGCGCAAGGAGTCCCGCGGCGGTCACTACCGCGAGGACTACCCGAACCGCGACGACGTCAACTTCATGCGCCACACCATGGCGTACCGCGAGGTCGGCGACGACGGCAAGGATTCCGTCCGCCTGGACTACAAGCCGGTCGTCGTCACCCGCTACCAGCCGATGGAGCGTAAGTACTGATGGCCACCCCGACCCTGTCCAAGACGGACGCGATGGAGGCCGCGGCCGCGGCCTCGCCCTTCATCACGGTCACGTTCCGGATCCGCCGGTTCAACCCGGAGATCTCGGACGAGTCGACCTGGCAGGACTTCCAGATCGAGATCGACCCGAAGGAGCGCGTGCTCGACGGTCTCCACAAGATCAAGTGGGACCTCGACGGCACGCTGACCTTCCGTCGCTCGTGCGCGCACGGCATCTGCGGCTCCGACGCGATGCGGATCAACGGCAAGAACAGGCTCGCCTGCAAGACGCTGATCAAGGACATCAACCCGGAGAAGCCGATCACGGTCGAGGCCATCAAGGGCCTGACGGTGATGAAGGACCTCGTCGTCGACATGGAGCCCTTCTTCCAGGCGTACCGGGACGTCATGCCGTTCCTGGTCACCAAGGGCAACGAGCCGACGCGCGAGCGCCTGCAGTCCGCCGAGGACCGCGAGCGCTTCGACGACACCACCAAGTGCATCCTGTGCGCCGCGTGCACGTCCTCGTGCCCGGTGTTCTGGAACGACGGCCAGTACTTCGGCCCGGCGGCGATCGTCAACGCGCACCGCTTCATCTTCGACTCGCGTGACGAGGCGGGCGAGCAGCGCCTGGAGATCCTCAACGACAAGGACGGCGTGTGGCGTTGCCGCACGACCTTCAACTGCACCGACGCGTGCCCCCGCGGCATCGAGGTCACGAAGGCGATCCAGGAAGTGAAGCGGGCGCTCATCACGCGCCGCTTCTGATTCCGTCGTAGGCAGTCCGTACGGGGGCCCCGCGCCCGGTGTTCACGCACCGGGGGCGGGGCCTTCGGCGTGTCAGGCCCAGGGCGTCAGGCCCGGCGGATCTGGCTGGTGATCGTCGGGTCCGTGATGGCCGTGTCATCGGCCAGCAGCATCGCCTTGCTGAGGATCACCGCGAGGGTCCGGTCGCCCTCGTAGGGCAGGTAGCCCGCGTCCGGGGAGCCGCCGGCCTTCGGCACGATGCACAGGTACTGGTCGTTCGGCTCCATCAGGATGTTGCCCGAGCCCAGGTGGATCTTGTACGTGCGCAGCTCGCCGGTGACGTGCAGGAACCGGCCCTCGACGCGGCAGCGGTCCGCGATCGCCAGCCTCGGCACCAGCCGCTCCAGCAGCGCCCGCCGGGTCTCGGCGCTCTGGCCGAGCTCGCCGAAGCCGTACGAGGTCCAGTACTCCCGGAACCGGCCCCCGGGTCCGCCGTCGGACCAGGTGGGGTCGTTGCCCACGCCAGTACTCGGCGCGCAGCCCCCACTGCGGCAGTTCGCGGGTGGCCGGCGGCGCGGAGTCGTCGACGCAGAGCCGGAGTTGGTTGCGCCAGCCGCGGGCGGCCGCCAGCGCGTGGAACTGGTGCTGGCGCAGGATGTGGGCGGCGAAGCGGTTGGAGTACGTCCCCGTGTTCCGCTCCGCCTCGGTGAGCGGGTACACCTCGCGGTGGGCCTGTTTGAAGGGCTGGGTCACGCCGAGCTCTTCGAGCTGCTCGCGCACGGCGGCGACTTCGGCCGCCCCTCGGCCGACCGGGTGCCACAGCTCGACAACGGTGCCCTCCGTGACAGGGTCGCCGGTGAGGGTGCGTGCCTCCCCGTCCGCGAAGGCGACGGGCGTACCGTCCACCGTCCAGACCAGGCGGCGGGCGAGGGTGCCGACCAGGGGGTGGTCGAGGTAGCGCTCGCGCCAGGCGCGGTAGGTCCAGGTGCGGCGGGCCAGGAACTGCCGGTCGAGGCGCTCCGCCTGGGCGGAGAGCATCTTGTCGATGTCCTTGACGGCGGCCTTGAGCTCCCCCAGCTCCTCCGCGTGCTCCTGGCGGACGGCGGCGGGGACGGCCTTGACCGCCTTGCCCGCCGCGTTGCGCCAGGACAGCGACGCCTTGGCGCCGCGGACCTCCAGCAGGGCCGTGGCCTCGCCGAGCCGGAACTCGGCGCGGCCGACCTCCGTGAGGCCGTAGGCAGGCACGGCCAGCTCCTCGATCTCCTCCCGGCTGAGCCCGAGCGCCGCGGCCCGCGCGGTCAGGGCCGTGTCGATGACCTTGAGGGTGCCCTTGAACGTCACCCGGGCGGCCAGCCGGGCCAGTTCGGCGAGGGCCGCCTCGCCCTCGGTCCGGGACAGGGCGACGACTCCCGCGTTGGCCACCTTGGGATTGCGCGGGCCAAGGCCCGGGATCTTGCGCAGGCAGGTCTCCACGAGCCTGCCGAGCGCGCGTGGTGTCCCGGGGTGCGGGGGCAACAGGGCGAGCAGCCAGGCCAGACCGCGCAAGGCGTTGGCGTTGAAGGGGTCGAGCTGATTTTCGTACCAGGTGTCCGTCAGGGGGAGGGTGCGCGGGCGGTCCACGAGTGCGAACCAGCCGGCGACGGCCTCGCGCAGGGCGTCGGGACCAGCTCCGGCGTCCGTGAGGAGCGCGCGGGCGGTCTTCTCCCACTTGGCGCTCGGGCGGGCGGGCGGCCGTGGCGGTGGCGGCGTGGGCGAGCAGCGCGTCCCAGCGCCCGTCGGCCAGGGCCTCGTCGGCCCACCGCTCGCCGACGTTGAGGGCGGGACCGTCCAGCTGTCCCAGGGCGGCACTCAGGTCGGAGACGCTGGACGAGATCAGGGCGCTGCGCCGCAGGGTGGCTACGGCGGCGGCCGGGACGGAGTGTCCGGCGGCCAGCCAGCCGTGCACCCGCGTCGACCAACTGCCGCCGCGGGTGTGGTACGTCCGCCCCAGCTGCTCGAAGGCCTGCCGGGTCGCCGCATCGAGATCGGCGGCCATGTCAGCCACCCACCAGGGCAACGAGCTTGAGGAAGGTGACCTCCGTGCCGAGCGGGAGGTCGATCTCCTCGTCCAGGTCGGTGATCTGGCGGTCCCCCACCAGGACGAGGAAGCCGTTGCGCCCGAAGGCGGCGAGGGCCGCCTCGGTCTGCGCCTGCGGATCGACCGGGCGGTCCGCCGCGGCCGGACGCACGAGCCGGCTCCCGGCCGCGGTCGCAGCCGCCCCGGACTGCGCCGCCCCTCCCTCGGCCACCTCCTGGAATATCCGCCTCCGGATCAACTCGCGCAGTGCGAGTCGCTCTTCGGCGATTTCCATCCCCCAGCCGTCACCGCGGCCCCCGGCAGTCGTCTCGTCGACGAAGATCACGCTTCCCATGTCAGGAGATTAGGAGGGGGCACCGACAATCGGCCTTCTGGGCCGGGGAAGGCTGTGTAAGGATCGACATCATGAGTGAGCAGCAGCCGAATCCGTACGCGGGCGACCCGAATCAGGGTGGCGGCCGGGGAGACAACCATTGGGGTCCCGGCACGCCGAGTTACGGCGCCCCTGCGCAGCCCGGATACGGCTACCCGCCGGCCGGTCCGCCCCAGCCCGGGTACGGCTACCCGCCGGCCGACCCGTCCCAGCCCGGGTACGGGTATCCGCAGCCCCCGGCCTACCAGCCGACCATCGCCGGAGAGGGCATTCCGGCCCAGATGCCGCCGACGCCCCCCATGGGCTACCCGGCCGCCGGGCTCTCCCTGGGTGACATCACGATCGCCGGCGACCAGATCATCACCCCGTCGGGCAACATGCCGCTCAGGGGCGCGATCTGGAACGCCACGGACCTCTCCCGGACCGAGGAGAAGATCCCGGCGCACGCGATCGTGCTGGCCGTCATCTTCTTCCTGTTCTGCCTGCTCGGCCTGTTCTTCCTCCTGATGAAGGAGCGCCGCACCACGGGCTTCGTCCAGATCACGGTCCACAGCGGCGGCCGCCACCACACCACGATGATCCCGGCCGTGGACCCGGGCACCTACATGTGGGTCATGAGCCAGATCAACCAGGCGCGCGCACTGAGCATGTGAGTCCGCCGAGTCCCGCCGACCGGAGGGGAATCCGGTGGCGGGACGGGGGGACGGCCCCCGAAGATCACTGGATGATCATTTCTCATGATGTGGACGGTCCCGCCGACGCCCCGGCCGTCGTCCTGCTGCACTCCTCCGTGTGTGACCGGCGGATGTGGGAGCCGCAGTGGCGGCCGCTGCTCGCCGCCGGGTTCCGGGTGGTCCGGCCGGACTTCCGGACCTGCGGGGACTCCCCCGCCGCCGAAGCCCCGTACAGCGACCACGGGGACGTACGGGAGCTGCTGGAGCACCTCGGCATCCGGCGGGCCTCGTTCGTCGGAAGCTCGTACGGCGGCCGGATCGCGCTGACGCTGGCCGCGCTGCACCCGGAGCTGGTGGGCGCGCTGGCGCTGCTGTGTCCCGCCCGGCCCGCGCAGCGGCGCGGCCCGGCGCTCCTGGCCTTCAACGCCGCCGAGGCCGCCCTGCTGGACGCCGGCGACCTGGAGGGCGCCGCCGGGCTCAATGCCCGCCAGTGGCTCGGTCCGGACGCCGACGAGGCCGCGCACGCCCTCGTGCGGGCCATGCAGCTCGGGAACCTGCGGGGCGCCCTGGCCGCCGACGGGGACCACGACCTCCCCGAGCCCGCCTTCGAGCCTGCCGCCATCACCGCCCCCGTCCTCGCCGTCGGCGGCGCGCACGACATCCCCGACTTCCGCGAGGTCCCCGCCGAACTCGCCTCCCTGGTGCGCGGCGCCGTCCAACTCGAGCTGCCCTGGGCCGGCCACCTGCCCTCCCTGGAACGCCCGGAGGAGATCACCCGGTTGCTCATCGAGTTCCTCTCCGGACGCTGACCGGGACCGCCCCGCACATTCGCTTGAACCTGTTCAAAAATAGGTCTACAGTCAGTGCTGTCAGCAGTTGAACACGTTCAAGGGGGCTGAGGGCAATGGACCTCACCGTGGTCGCGTACGTCATCTACCTGCTCATCAGCATCGGACTCACCGTCTGGGTGGCCCGCACGCTCAGCCGCAACGGCCGCGTCTTCATCGGCGACGTCCTCCAGGGGAACGAGAAGCTCGCGGACGCCGTCAACCAGCTCCTGGTGGTCGGCTTCTACCTGGTCAACATCGGCTTCGTGACCCTGTACCTGCGCTCGGCCGAGGAGATCGTGGCCGCCCGCGGGCTCTTCGAAGCCCTGTCGGTCAAGCTCGGAGTCGTGCTCCTGGTCCTCGGCTTCATGCACCTCGGGAACGTCTGGGTGCTGAACAAGATGCGCCGCCGGGGGATCATGGAGCGCCAGGGGACCCCGCCGGTCGCCCCGCAGGGGTGGACCGCGCCCCAGGGGTGGACCGCACCCACCGGGGCCTGATCCCGTGGCCACCACCGCGACCCGGCACCTGACGGTGCTCTACGACGCGAACTGCCCGCTCTGCGTGCACATCCGGCACTGGCTGCTCGGCCAGCGCCAGCTGGTACCGCTCCGCCTCGTCCCGGCGGCCTCCGCCGCGGCGCGGCAGCGGTTCCCGCGGCTCGACCACGCCTCGACGCTGAAGGAGATCACCGTCATCGGCGACTCCGGACAGGTGTGGAGGGGGACGGACGCCTTCATCGTGTGCCTGTGGGCGCTGGCCGAGCACCGGCCGAAGGCGAACTGGCTGGCCACCCCGGCCGGCCGGCCCTTCGCCAGGGCGGCCATGTACACCGCCTCCACCTGGCGCGAAGCGCTGCGGGACGGCTCACCGGCGAACGAAGGGGAACCGGCCTGTGACGACCAGTGTTCCGCGCCCCGATAGGCTCGGGACCGTGACTGATCAGAAGGCTCCCAAGAGCGAGCAGACCCGCACGCTCATCCTCGAGACCGCGCTCCGCCTCTTCCAGGAGCGCGGGTTCGACAAGACGACGATGCGCGGTATCGCCAAGGAGGCCGGAGTATCGGTCGGCAACGCCTACTACTACTTCGAGTCCAAGGAACACCTGGTCCAGGGCTTCTACGACCGGATCGGCGCCGCCCACCTGGCGGCGGTCCGGCCGATCCTGGACAACGAGACCGATCTGCAGAAGCGGCTCGCGGGCGTCCTGACCAGCTGGCTGGACATCGCGGCGCCGTACCACGAGTTCGCCTCGCAGTTCTTCAAGAACGCCGCGGACCCCGAGAGCCCGCTCAGCCCGTTCTCCCCGGAGTCGGAGGCGGCCCGCAAGACCGCGATCGACATGCACCGCGAGGTACTGGCGGGAGCAAAGACGAAGGTCCCCGACGAGCTGGCCGACGTACTGCCTGAGCTGATGTGGCTCTCGCAGATGGGCCTGGTCCTCTACTGGGTCTTCGATCGCTCCCCGGACAGCGAGAAGACGCGCAAGCTCGCGCAGCGCGGCGCGCAGCTCACGACCCGGGGCATCATCCTGGCCCGGTTCCGGGTGCTGCGGCCGCTGGTGCGCGAAGTGCACGAGCTGTTCACGGACTTCCTGCCGGGCATGGCCCAGTCGGCCGTGTCCCGTCCGGGCCGCAAGCGGGCCTCCGACCCCGACGCGGGGCCGGAGGAGGGTCCGGAGGTGGGTCCGTAGGTAGGGCCCGCAGGTAGGGCCCGCAGCGGGTCCTACAGCCAGCTGAGCTCCCACAGGCGCCACACGCCGGTGCCGTCCGAGAGGTACTGGGCGCCCGTGACGGCCTCGCGGGACATCACGTAGTCCTTCTTCTGCCAGATCGGCATCATCGGGACCTGCTGCGCGACCAGCTTCTGCAGGTCACGGAAGTCGTTGGCGGCGGCGCCGCGGTCCGAGAAGGACTGGGTCCGGGCGATGAGGGCGTCGACGGCCTTGTCGGAGTAGCCGTTGTTCATCGAGTTGTCGGCGCCGACGAGCGGGGCGAGGAAGTTGTCCGCGTCGGGGAAGTCGGCGATCCAGCCGATGGTGTAGGCGTCGAACTCGCCCGCCGCGTAGGCCTTCTGGAAGTCGCTCCACTTAGCGACCTGCTTGAGGGTCAGCTTGAAGAGGCCGGTGGACTCCAGCTGCGCCTTGAGTTCTTCCGCCTCGGCCACGTTCGCGCCGCGCTCGTTGACCCCGAGGGTGAGCGCGACCGGGGTGGTGACGCCGGCGTCCTTGAGGATCTTCTTCGCGGTGACCCCGCTCGGCGAGGGCCAGGCGTCGAAGAAAGGGGTGCTGTGGGCGGCGACGCCCGCCGGGACGAGCGAGTAGAGCGGGGTGACGGTGCCCTTGTAGACCTCGGTCGCGGCCTTGGCGCGGTCCACGGTGGCGGCGACGGCCTGGCGGACGGCGGGCTGGGCCGCCGGGGAGCCGGGGCGGAGGTTGAAGACCATGCTGCGGATCTCCGTACCGCCCGAGGCCTGGTACCGGGTGTCCTCCAGGCCCGGGTTCAGGCCTGCCAGGACCGCCGGGGGCATGTCGCGGTGGGCGACCTCGATCCCGTGGTCGGTCCAGGCCTGCTCCAGCTGCGCGGAGTCCTTGAAGTACTTCACGGTGACCGGGCTCTTGGAGATCTTGCCCTGGCCCTTGTACGAGGCGTTGGGCTTGAGCTCGGCGCTCGCGCCGGCCGTGTAGTCGCCGAGGGTGAAGGGGCCGGAACCGTCGACCTTCTCCTCCTCGCGCAGGGCCTTGGCCGGGTACTTGTCCTTGTCCACGATCGAGGCGGCGCCCGTAGCGATCTTGAACGGGAAGGTGGCGTCCCCGGCGGAGAGGCTGAAGGTGACGGTGCGGCCCTCGGCCTTGACCGACTGCAGGGTGTTGAACAGCGGCGCCGGGCCCTGGTCGGAGTTGATCGCCTTGATCCGGTCGAAGGAGAACTTCACGTCCTCGGCGGTGATCTCGCGGCCGGAGGAGAACTTCACGTCCGGGCGCAGCTCGCACTGGTACGTGGTGAGCTTGTCGCCGATGAAGTTGCAGGCGGAGGCGGCGTCGGGGACCGGGGTGTCCGCACCGGGCCTGATGGTCAGCAGCGACTGGTAGACGTTGCTGAACAGGGCCCAGGAGCCGGCGTCGTACGCGCCCGCGGGGTCGAGGGAGGAGACCACGTCGCTCGTGCCGACGCGGATCGGCTCCCCGCCGCCGCCGGTCTGTGGCAGCAACTGCCAGGTGGCTACGCCGGCCACGCCGAGGACCAGCCCGGCCGCGATGACTTTCGAGCGGACAGACCGCAGCATCCTTGACTCCACCCCACGCGGGCGCACACCGAAGTGAGCGACCTGTTATCCGATTATCGGTCACATCCCATCACGGAATTTCGGCCTCGGGAAGGCCGATTTGTGGCGTGGCGTTGAGGGTTCGGGGGGTTCAGGCCTGATATGAGGCGAGTTCGACGACTGTGATGTCCGACGGCGCGCCGACCCGGACCGGCGGGCCCCAGGCGCCCGCGCCGCGCGAGACGTACAGCTGGGTGTCGCCGTAGCGCTCCAGCCCGGCGACGGTCGGGTTGGCGAGCTCGGCGACGTACTCGCCGGGCCACAGCTGCCCTCCGTGGGTGTGGCCGGAGAGCTGGAGGTCGGCCCCGTAGCGGACGGCATCGTCGATGACGATCGGCTGGTGGGCGAGGAGCACGGCGGTGCGGGTACGGTCCCGGTCGCCGAGGGCGGCCTGGAAGTCCGGGCCGTGGCCCTCGCTCTCGCCCGCGATGTCGTTGACCCCGGCGAGGTCGAAGTACGGGAGCTCGCGGCGGGCGTTCTCCAGCGGGGTCAGGCCGAGCTCGCGGACGTGGTCGACCCACTGCTGGGCGCCGGAGAAGTACTCGTGGTTGCCGGTGACGAAGTACGAGCCGTGGCGCGAGCGGAGGCCGCGGAGCGGTTCGGCGGCGGGGCCGAGGTCCTCGACGCTGCCGTCGACGAGGTCGCCCACGACGGCGATCAGGTCGGGCTGCGTGCGGTTGATGGTGTCGACGATGCGGGTGGTGTGGGCGCGGCCCAGGATCGGGCCGAGGTGGATGTCGCTGACGACGGCGATGCGGAAGCCGTGGGCCGCGCGGGGGAGCTTCGCCAGGGGGACCTGGACCCGCTTGACGCGGGGGCCGCGGAGGACGCCGTACGTGCCGTAGCCGACGGTGCCGGCTGTGGCGGCGGCGGCCGTGCCGGCGACGATCCGCGCGAAGCGCCTGCGGCTGACGCCGGAGGGGGCGGGCTCCGCGGGGGCGGCCGCCGGGCTGCCCGTTCCGGGGTTGGCCGTCGCGGGGTTGGCCGTCGCGGGGTTGGCCTCCGCCGGGTCTGCCGTCGTGGTGTGCCGCCCGGCCGGGGCCACGGGGGCGGCGGTGGCTTCGAGGGTGGCCTGCGGCGCAGTTCCCCTCCCCGCCCCTTCCCGAAACTGGGGCTCCGCCCCAGACCCCGGAGCGGCCACGCCTGCCGGGACGTTGCGGGGCTCCGCCCCGGGCCCCGGGGTGGCCACGCCTGCGGCGGCCGGGAGGCTGCCGGGCTGCGCCCCCGGCCCCGAGGTGCCCGCGCCTGCGGCGCCGGAGCGGGGCTCCGCCCCGGAGCCCGCGGGGACGGGGGGGTCCGTCGGCTCGGTGGGCCCGGGCTCCGGGGTGGAGTCCGCCTGCTCGGTGGCTGCGTTCGACCGGCGGAGCCACAGCGCTCGGACGGGCTCCGCCAGGAGCATCGCCAGGGAGAGCAGGAGGACGGCCAGCCAGAGGTAGCCGGGCCAGGCGACCGTGCGCTCCAGCCAGAAGGGGGCTCCCGCGCGGCCCGCGACGAGGGCGGCCACGGACAGGAGGGGGAGCGCGAAGGCCAGGGCGGTGCCCGTGCGGCGGATCGCGCCGCCGGGGGTGGTGGTGTCGCGGACCAGGCGGATCCAGAGCCAGCGGTGCACCAGGACCAGGAGGGCCAGGACCAGCAGGGCCACGGCCGCGATGAGAACGATCGTCACGCGCCCGCCTCCGTACGTGATTCGCGCCGCAGTGCCCGCACCCCGCGCAACCCGATCACTCCGACGGCCGTCCCCAGGAGAAAGGACGCCACCGCCAGGAGAAGGTGGACCCAGAAGTATCCGGTCGGGTCCCCCGCATCGTCGAAGGCCAGACCGCTGCCGTCCTTCCACAGGTTCCGGACGAAAGACACCCAGATGAACCAGCTCCACACTCCGAAGGCGAGCAGGAACCAGGATGCGGCGCGGCTGAGTCTCATGAGCCCAGTATCGGTTTCGTCCCCAGGACGGACGCGCCGGGGTGGGCTGTCCCGGCGGTGGTTGCGGCGGGTTGGCCGGTCCGTGACGGTAAGCACAGCATCGGGATGTACTTTCACCTGCGTGTCTGCCAAGAAGACCGCGTTGACGGTCCTTTCCGCCGCGCTACCCGCCCTGCTGGTCCCGGCGCTGCTCGCCTCGCCCGCGTACGCCGCGCCGACGCCACCGGTGGACGGGAAGGGGCAGCCGCCCAAGGCGCCCGCGCCACCCGCCTCCATGTCCACGGTCGGCGGCTCGTCGCTCGGGCAGCCCGGTACGCAGGTCAGCCTGCTGCCCGGAGCGCCCGCGCTGCCGGCGCACCTGACGGGCCGTTCGTGGGTCGTGGCCGACGCCGAGACGGGCGAGATCCTCGCCGCGCACAACGCGCACTGGCGGCTCCCCCCGGCCTCGACCATGAAGATGCTCTTCGCCGACACGGTGCTGCCGACCATGCCCAAGGAGCAGGTCCACAAGGTGACCGACCGGGAGCTGGAGGGGGTCGGCGCCGGCTCCAGCCTGGTGGGCGTCAAGGAGGACCTCGAGTACACCGTCCACGACCTGTGGCTCGGGGTCTTCCTGAAGTCCGGGAACGACGCCGTGCATGTACTTTCGGCCATGAACGGCGGCGTCGAGAAGACCGTCAAGGACATGCAGGCGCACGCCGAGGAGCTCCAGGCCCTGGACACGCACGTGGTGTCCCCGGACGGGTACGACGCGCCGGGCCAGGTCTCCAGCGCCTACGACCTCACCCTCATCGCCCGCTCCGGTCTGCAGAAGCAGGACTTCCGCGAGTACTGCGGCACGGCCGTCGCGAAGTTCCCCGGCAAGCAGGAACCCGGGAAGCCGCGCGAGGAATTCGAGATCCAGAACAGCAACCGGCTGATGACGGGAGCCGGCGGTCTCGCTCCCTACAAGGGCATCGCCGGGGTGAAGAACGGCAACACCTCGATGGCCGGCGCCACCTTCACCGGCGCCGCCCAGCGCGGTGACAAGAAGCTGCTGGTCACGGTGATGAACCCGGACGGCGCGGGCGCCAACCCCGTGTACGAGGAAACCGCCGACCTGCTCGACTGGGGTTTCGCGGCCGCCGGGAAGGTCAAGCCGGTGGGCGAGCTGGTGCCGCCGAAGAGCGCGGACACCGCCTCCCTCGGCTCCCCGGCCCAGTCCCACGAGAACAACGTGTCGGCGTCCGGCGCGGGCTCCGACGGCGGGATCGGTACCGCCTTCGGCGTGGCGGGCGGGGTGCTGGCCGTGGTCGCCGGCGGGGCCTACGCCGTCAACCGGCGCTGGCCGCGGGGGCGCGGCCGCCGGGCTCGCGGCCAGGTGTAGCGGAGCCGGCGGGCCCCGCCGTGCCGGTGCCTGTGCCCGCGGGCTCCGCGGCCGTGCCGGTGCCGGTGTCGGTCCCGGCCGGCTCCGGGTCCTCCACGCCGTCCCCGTCCGCATCGTCGCGGCTCGCGGTCCACGCCGCGCAGAACAGCAGCAGCTTCGCCGTGAGGTTGATCCAGATCAGCAGCGCGATCGGCACGCCGAAGGCCCCGTACATGCTCTTCGTGGCGACCTCCCGCATGTAGCCGCTGAGCAGCAGCTTCAGCAGCTCGAAGCCGGCCGCGCCGATGAGGGCCGCCTCGATCAGGCGGCGGCGGGGCGGTTCGACGCCCGGGAGCAGGGTCAGGACGTAGAGCAGGAGCAGGAAGGCGGCGACCACTCCGACGAGGAAGGCCCCGCCCCGCAGCAGGCCGCCGCCCGCGCCTTCGCGCGGTACGCCCAGCCAGTCGCCGGCCTTGCCGACCGCGCTGGACCCGAAGATCGAGGCGGCGGCCGAGCAGAGGCCGACGCCGCCCAGGCCGATGAGGACGAGCGCGTCCTTGCCCTTTCGGACGAAGGGGTTGCCCTCGTCCTCGTCGTCCTTCTCCCACACCGCGCGCAGGCAGTCCCTCATCGACGTGATCCAGCCGATTCCGGTGAAGAGGAGCACGGCGGCGGCGATCAGACCGACCGTGCTG
The DNA here is from genome assembly GCF_026340675.1 of Streptomyces sp. NBC_01264. Lineage (NCBI taxonomy): Bacteria > Bacillati > Actinomycetota > Actinomycetes > Kitasatosporales > Streptomycetaceae > Streptomyces > Streptomyces sp. NBC_01264. The sequence goes on along the minus strand of NZ_JAPEOX010000001.1, from coordinate 5,959,552 downwards.
GCGTTCGCGACGAGGGCGTTGATGTCGAGCTGGTCGGAGATGCCGGGGACCTGTTCGGCGAGGTTCGTCTGGAGCTTGTCGAGCTGGTCCTGGGTGAGCAGCCCGGCGCCGATCGCGGCGGCCACGGTGATCAGCGGGAAGAGGGCCAGGAAGCTGATGAAGGTGATGGCGGCGGCGAGCCGGCTCCAGTGCACCCGGTCGAGCCGCTGGTACGAACGCCACAGGTGGGTCCGCATCAAGGCGGACACCACGGGCCCGATCAGCGGGAGTTTCGTCAGCCAGTCCATACCGTCACCGTAAATGAGCTGTCGGAAATAGCCGGGATTGCCGCTTTTGGGGACTACGGTCGTCGATTGTGACTTTTCGCCCGACGGCTCGGCCGTTCCATGCCCTGGTCCTGCGAAGGATCGGTTTCCGGTTCCGGTTCCTGCGTCAGGAACGGCGTACGGTCGCCTCGCCCGTGGCGGCCGCCGCCGCGCTGTTGTCCGTGGCCGAGCCGAGCTGCGCCGGTACGGCGCTCGCTCCACCGCTTGCCCCGTTGCCGAACGGATATTCCCGCAGCTTGCGCCAGACCCCGTCCGAGCCCTGCTCGTAGAGGGCGAACCCGGAGCAGATCCACTGCGCCTCGTAGTCGGCGAGGGCGGCGAACGCCACGTCCATCGCCTCCTCGGAGATCCCGTGGGCGACCGTGACGTGCGGGTGGTACGGGAAGGACAGCTCCCGGCTGAGCGGCCCGTCCGGGTCGCGGACCTGGCCCTGGAGACGGGTGCAGCCGGGGCCGCCCTCGACGACCTGGACGAAGACGACCGGCGAGAGGGGACGGAAGGTGCCCGTGCCGGCCAGCCGCATCACGAAGGAGCGGCCGGCGGCCGCGACCTCGGCCAGGTGGGCGCGGATCTCGGGCAGCCGCTCCGCGGCCACCTCCGTCGGCGGTACGAGGGTGACGTGCGTGGGAATGCCGTGCGCGGCGGCGTCCCCGAAGCCGGCGCGCAGCTCCTGAAGGCTGCTGCCGTACGGCTCCGGGACCGCGATCGAAACGCCGAGCGTTACGGTCCCCACGTAGCTCTCCTCCGCCTGTAGTCCTGTGCGTGGTCTGTGCTCCGCATGTGCGTCGCACGAGTGCTGCCGCCCCAGTGTGGCGGCAGCACCCCCCAGATCGCCAGGGCCCTCTTTCTCTTCGGTGCCCGTCAGTGCTTCGCGGGCAGGAAACCGAGGTGGTCGTACGCCTGTGCCAGGGTCTCGGCGGCGACCGCCCTGGCCTTCTCCGCACCCTTGGCCAGCAGGGAATCCAGGGTCTCCGGGTCGTCCAGGTACTCCTGCGTCCGCTGCTTGAACGGTGTGACGAAATCGACCATCACGCCGGCCAGATCGGTCTTGAGCGCGCCGTAGCCCTTGCCCTCGTACGCGGCCTCCAGCGCGGGGATCGACTCGCCCGTGAGAGTGGAGTAGATCGTGAGCAGGTTGCTGACGCCGGGCTTGTTCTCCGCGTCGAACCGGACCACGGCCTCGGTGTCGGTCACGGCGCTCTTGATCTTCTTCTCGGTGGCCTTGGGCTCGTCGAGGAGGTTGATCAGACCCTTGGGCGAGGAAGCCGACTTCGACATCTTGATCGCCGGGTCCTGGAGGTCGTAGATCTTCGCGACCTCCTTGACGATGTGCGCGGCGGGGAGGGTGAAGGTCTGCCCGAAGCGCTGGTTGAAGCGCTCGGCCAGGTCCCGGGTCAGCTCGATGTGCTGCCGCTGGTCCTCGCCGACGGGGACGGCGTTCGCCTGGTAGAGCAGGATGTCGGCGACCTGGAGGATCGGGTACGTGAACAGGCCGACGGTGGCGTTGTTGGCGCCGCCCTTCGCGGACTTGTCCTTGAACTGGGTCATCCGGCTGGCCTCGCCGAACCCGGTGATGCAGTTCATCACCCAGCCGAGCTGCGCGTGCTCGGGCACGTGGCTCTGGATGAAGAGCGTGCAGCGCTCGGGGTCGAGACCGGCGGCGAGGAGCTGTGCGGCGGACAGCCGGGTATTGGCGCGCAGATCCTTCGGATCCTGCGGCATGGTGATCGCGTGCAGGTCGACGACCATGTAGAAGGCGTCGTGCGTCTCCTGGAGGGCGACGTACTGCCGGATGGCTCCGAGGTAGTTCCCGAGGTGGAACGAACCGGAGGTGGGCTGGATGCCGGAGAGCGCGCGAGGACGATCAGAAGCCATGGCCCCATTCTCTCAGGTGCGACACGGGGCTCGGCCCCGCCACTGGCCGGAACCGGGCGGGTCGCCCCCGGCCCGCCCGTCCCCCGCCCGGGTACCCGGCGGTAGCGCGCCGTCCGGATCTTGCCCCGGCCGAGCGACCGCTTTCCGCCGAGGTCCGGGGGGTGCCGCTGCGCGGCACTTCGCGGGCACCGCCCGCACCCGCGCCTCAAACGCCGGCGGGGCTGAATTTTCGCCGGCGTCGGCCATATCCAGCCCCGCCGGCGTTTGAGGCGCGGGGTCTGGGGCGGAGCCCCAGGGGGTCCGGGCGCAGCCCGGGGAACGGTGGAAGGGCGGGTAGGGGATCCAGCCCCGCAGGGACCGGACCCCCCACCCGGGGGGGGATCAGGCGATCGGGAGGCCCGGGGCCGGGAAGGCGGCCATGAGGTCGGCGACCTCGGCGCGGATCACGGCCAAGGCCGCCTCGTCACCCTTGGCCGCCGCGGAGACCGCGTCAGAGATCCAGTCGGCGACCACCGGCATGTGCTCCGCACGAAGCCCCCGCGAGGTCAGCGACGGCGTACCGATCCGGATCCCCGACGGGTCGAACGGCTTGCGCGGGTCGAACGGCACCGTGTTGTAGTTCACGACGATCCCCGCCCGGTCCAGCGCCTTCGCCGCGATCTTCCCGGACACCGACTTCCCGGTGAGGTCGATCAGGATCAGGTGGTTGTCCGTACCGCCCGACACCAGATCGAAGCCCCGCTCCAGCAGAGCCGCGGCCAGCGCCTTCGCATTGGCCACGACCGCGTGCGCGTACGACACGAACGAGGGCTGCGCCGCCTCGTGGAGCGCCACCGCGATTCCGGCCGTCGTCTGGTTGTGCGGGCCGCCCTGGAGGCCGGGGAAGACCGCCTTGTCGATGGCCTTCGCGTGCTCCTCGCGGCACATCAGCATCGCGCCGCGCGGCCCGCGCAGGGTCTTGTGGGTGGTCGTCGAGATCACGTCCACGTGACCCGCCGGGGAGGGGTGCGCCCCGCCCGCGATCAGGCCGGCGATGTGCGCCACGTCGGCGACGAGCACCGAGCCCGCCTCCTTCGCGATCGACGCGAAGGCCTCGAAGTCGATCGTGCGCGGGAGCGCCGTACCGCCGCAGAAGATCAGCTTGGGCCGCTCCGCCAGCGCGAGGTCCCGTACGGCGTCGTAGTCGATGAGACCGGTCTCCGCCTGGACCCCGTACTGCACGCCGCGGAACCAGGAGCCCGTCGCCGAGACCCCCCAGCCGTGCGTCAGGTGCCCGCCCATCGGCAGCGCCATGCCCATCACCGTGTCGCCCGGCTTCGCGAAGGCCAGGTACACCGCGAGGTTGGCGGGCGAGCCGGAGTACGGCTGCACGTTGGCGTGGTCGACTCCGAAGAGGCCCTTCGCCCGCTCCACGGCCAGTGCCTCGATGCGGTCGATGTTCTGCTGGCCCTCGTAGTAGCGGCGGCCCGGGTAGCCCTCGCTGTACTTGTTCTGCAGCACCGTGCCGGAGGCCTCCAGCACGGCGGAGGACACGTAGTTCTCGCTCGGGATGAGGCGGAGGGTCTCCGCCTGGAGGGTCTCCTCGGCGGCGACGAAGGACGCCAGCTCGGGGTCGGTGGCGAGCAGGGCGGGGTGGCGGTACGGGTGGTGGTTCGCGCTCATGGCGGTTCCTCCGGGGTCGATGTCGGATCTCGTCCCCGCGAGGCCCAGGCGAGCGGCCCTGTGTGCGGTCGTGCGCGCACGGCTCCCCCGGAGTTGGTTCTCCGTGCGCCAGTCGCCGTGCGTGTCCGACACCTTAGCGGGCGCGCCGCCGGAAAGGTTTCTCCGTCCGCGATGCGAGCGAGGATGGAGGGTGACGCCACCCTCGTCACCGGCTTGACGGACGATCGGAGACCCCGTGTCGACAACTGCTGATGCCATCCGCTCCGCCGACGCGCACAGCGCGCACAACTACCACCCCCTGCCCGTCGTCGTCGCCACCGCCGAGGGCGCGTGGATGACCGACGTGGAGGGGCGCCGCTACCTCGACATGCTCGCGGGCTACTCCGCCCTGAACTTCGGCCACGGCAACCGCCGGCTGCTCGACGCCGCCCGCGCCCAGCTGGAGCGGGTCACCCTGACCTCCCGCGCCTTCCACCACGACCGCTTCGCGGACTTCTGTACCGAGCTCGCGGCGCTGTGCGGCAAGGAAGCGGTCCTGCCCATGAACACCGGTGCGGAGGCCGTGGAGACGGCGGTGAAGACCGCCCGCAAGTGGGGGTACGAGGTCAAGGGCGTACCGGACGGCCACGCCAAGATCGTGGTGGCGGCCGACAACTTCCACGGCCGCACGACGACCATCGTGTCGTTCTCCACCGACCACGACGCCCGCGACCACTTCGGTCCGTACACCCCCGGCTTCGAGATCGTCCCGTACGGGGACCTCACCGCCCTCGCCCACGCCGTCACCTCCAACACCGTCGCCGTGCTCCTGGAGCCGATCCAGGGTGAGGCCGGGGTGCTCGTGCCGCCCCCCGGATACCTGAAGGGCGTACGGGAACTGACGCGCGAGCGGAACGTCCTGTTCATGGCCGACGAGATCCAGTCGGGCCTGGGCCGCACCGGGAAGACCTTCGCGTGCGAGCACGAGGGGGTCGTCCCCGACGTGTACATCCTCGGCAAGGCGCTGGGCGGCGGGGTCGTTCCGGTGTCGGCGGTGGTGGCCGACCTCGACGTGCTCGGCGTGTTCAAGCCGGGCGAGCACGGCTCCACCTTCGGCGGCAACCCGCTGGCCTGCGCCGTCGCCCTGGAGGTCATCGCGATGCTGCGCACCGGCGAGCACCAGCAGCGCGCCACCGAACTCGGCGACCACCTGCACCGGGAGCTGAACCTGCTGGTCGGCGGCGGTGCGGTGACCGCCGTACGGGGCCGCGGGCTGTGGGCGGGCGTGGACATCGACCCGTCGCGCGGCACCGGCCGGGAGATCTCCGAGAAGCTGATGGAGCTCGGGGTGCTGGTCAAGGACACCCACGGGTCGACCATCCGCATCGCGCCGCCGCTGGTGATCTCCAAGGAGGACCTGGACTGGGGGCTGGACCAGCTCAGGTCGGTCCTCGGCGCCTGACGGGTCCGGGCCCCCTAGAGGATGACGTGGGGCAGGAAGCGGGCGTACTCGTCCGTGACCGGCCCCGCCGATTCGCGGATGCCGAGGCCCGCCGACTCGTCCTCGACGACCCACGCGCCGAGCACCACCCGGTTGCCGTCGAAGTCGGGCAGCGGGGCGAGGCCCTGGAAGACGTAGGTCTCGTCCTCCTCCGGTGCGAACGGCTCGCCGCCGACCGGGTGCAGGGTGACGCCCGCGCCCTCCCGCCCCAGCAGCGGCTTCGCCGCGTAGCCGGTGGTGGTGGCGAGTTCGCGCGGGCCGTCCAGGTAGGCGGGCAGCAGGTTCGGGTGCTCGGGGAAGAGCTCCCACAGGACCGCCAGCAGCGCCTTGTTGGAGAGCAGCATCTTCCACAGGGGCTCGATCCAGGTGGTGGTGCCGGAGCCGCCGCCGTGGTCGTACGTGCCGAGGACCTGCGGGGCGAACTCGTCGGTGGCCAGCCACTCCCACGGGTAGAGCTTGAAGATCGCGCGGATGAAGCCGAGCTTCTCGTCCACGAACCGGCCGGACAGGCTGTCCCAGCCGATCCGCTCCACCGACAGCTCCCGGGTCTCCAGGCCGGCCTGCTCGGCGGTCTCCTGGAGGTAGGCGACCGTCATCAGGTCCTCGCCGAGCTCGTCGGTCTCGGAGTGCGCGAAGTGCACCGGGCCGGGCGGCAGCAGCTCCGCCTGGCGGCGCCAGGCGTCGACGAGCCGCTCGTGGAGGGAGTTCCACTGGTCGGCGCCGGGGAAGCGTTCCTCCATCCAGAACCACTGCGGGCTGGCCGCCTCCACGAGGGAGGTGGGGGTGTCCGCGTTGTACTCCAGCAGCTTGGCGGGGCTGCCGGAGCCGTCGTAGCGCAGGTCGAAGCGGCCGTAGAGCGAGGGCTGTTCGGCGCGGCGCCGCCAGGACTCGGCGATCAGCGCGGCGAGCTTCGGGTCGGTGATGCCGAGGTCTGCGAAGCGGTCCTGGTCGACTATGTGCTGCGCCGCCGCCAGGCACATGGCGTGCAGCTCCTCGACCACGTTCTCCAGCGCCTCGACCTCGGGGAGGGTGAAGGAGTAGTACGCGCTCTCGTCCCAGTAGGGGCGCAGGGAGTCGTCGGGGTAGCGGGTCAGGGGGTAGATCAGCCCCTGTTCCTCGACGGTCTTCTGCCAGTCGGGGCGGGGCTCGATGGTGTGTCGCTGCACGCTGGATCAGCCGCCCGAGGAGCTCTTGTGGCTGCCGCCGATGCCGCCGCGGGTGACGGCGGACTTGTCGAAGCTGCCGCCGCTGACCCTGTTCTTCGCGACGGAGCCGCCGTAGTAGTACGCGCCGCGGCCGCCGCTCTTGCACTCCTTGGAGTTCAGCTTCTCCAGGGTGGCGCGGTCCGCGCAGCGCTTGTCGGGCTCGCTGCTGCTTCCGCACGCCACCAGGGCGGCGGCGAGCAGGCCCATGCCGCCGAGGGCGACGGTGCCGGAGCGCATGCGGCGCTTGGTACGCGTGGTGTCGTTGCTACTACTGCTGTCCATGGACTGTTCGCTCCCCCTGGGGTGGCCGGCTGCGCACAGACTAGAACGGCCGCCCCGGCCGACGGAATCCGGCCGACGCCGGATCCGTGACCTAGAGTCGGTTCGTGCTCATTGGGATGATTTGCGCGCTCGGTGCGGCGGTCTGCTTCGGCACGGCGTCGGTCCTGCAAGCGGTGGCGGCGCGGGCGGCGGAGCCGGGGACGGGGTCCGGGGTCGACACCGCCCTCCTCCTACGGGCGCTGCGCCAGTGGCGCTACCTCGCCGGACTCGGGCTGGACGGGATCGGCTTCGTCCTCCAGATCATCGCCCTGCGGCACATCCCGATCTACGCGGTGGGCGCGGCCCTCGCCGCCAGCCTCGCGGTGACCGCGGTGGTCGCGGCGCGGCTGCTGAAGGTACGGCTGAGCGGGACGGAGTGGGGCGCGGTCGCGGTGGTCTGCGCGGGGCTGGTGATGCTCGGTCTGGCCTCCGGGGAGGAGGGCTCGGGCAAGGGCACGCTCGCGCTGAAGCTGGGGCTGCTGGCGGTGGCCGGGCTGGTGCTGGTGGTCGGGGCCGTCGCGGGCGGGCTGCCGGACCGCAGCCGGGCACTGACGCTGGGCCTGGCCGCCGGGACGGGCTTCGGGGTGGTGGAGGTGGCGGTCCGCCTCATCGACGACATCTCCCTTTCTGCCCTCTCCAACCCGGCGTTCTACGCCCTCCTCCTCGGCGGCGGCTCCGCGTTCCTCCTCCTCACCTCGGCGCTGGCGCGGGGCTCGGTGACGGCCGCGACGGCCGGCATGGTGCTGGGCGAGACGATCGGCCCGGCGGCGGTGGGCGTGGCCTGGCTGGGCGACCGCACCCGCGAGGGCCTGACCTGGCTGGCCGTCGCCGGCTTCGTGGTGGCCGTAACGGGAGCCCTGGCCCTGGCCCGCTTCGGCGAACCCCCGGCGGAGCCGGCTCACCCGTCCGGCACGTGAGGAAGGAACGGGCGCAGCCCGGTGCTTCTGGGGCTCCGCGCCAGGCCCCGCTCCTCAAACGCCGGAGAGGCTGGATTTCCCCAACCACCGGCGGTCACGCGCGGGCTACCGCCGGCCAAATCCAGCCCGTCCGGCGTTTGAGGACCGGGTCCGGGCGGAGCCCGGGGAACGGGCGAAGGGCGGGTAGGGGACAGCTCCCGCAGGGCCCCCTCACGGGAGCGCAGCGACCAGCGCGGCCAGCGTAGGCGCCCACGCGCTCTGGGACGGAGTCCCGAAGCCGACGACCAGCGCTTCGCGCGCGGGCATCGCCGCCGCCGGGTGACGGAAGAAGGACAGCGGCAGCAGCCCCAGATCCTGCCAGGCGGCCGCCCTCAGCGCGGCCCGTTCCCCGCCCGGCGGCAGGTCCAGCACCGCGTGCAGCCCCGCCGCGATGCCGGACACCTCCGCGCGGTCCCCGACGGCCGCCACCAGCTCGTCACGCCGCCGCCGGTAGCGCAGCCGCATCTCCCGCACGTGCCGGTCGTACGCCCCCGACCGGATGAACTCGGCCAGCGTCAGCTGGTCCAGCGCGCTGGAGCTCCAGTCGGTCCGGCCCTTCACCGCGAGCACCTCCTCCAACAGCGGTCCCGGCAGCACCATCCAGCCCATGCGCAGCCCCGGCGCCAGGGACTTGCTCGCCGTGCCCAGGTAGACCACCCGGTCCGGGTCCAGTCCCTGGAGCGCGCCGACCGGCTGGCGGTCGTAGCGGAACTCCCCGTCGTAGTCGTCCTCCAGGATCAGCCCGCCCGTGGACCGGGCCCAGTCCACCGCCGCCGACCGCCGCCCGGGCGTCAGCGCGGCGCCCGTGGGGAACTGGTGCGCCGGCGTCAGCAGGACCGCCCCCGCGCCCGAACCGGCCAGCTCGGTGGTGCGGGCCCCCGCCCCGTCCACCGCCAGCGGCCGCGTCCGTAGCCCGGCGGCGGTCAGCAGCTCCCGGTGCGCGTCCAGCCCGTACCCCTCCACCGCCGTCTCCCGGATCCGGCGCGCCCGCAGCATCCGCGCGAGCAGCATCAGGGCCTGGCCGAAGCCCGCGCACAGCACGATGTGTTCGGGGTCGGCGTACACCCCGCGGGCCCGCGCCAGGTACCCGGCGAGCACCTCGCGCAGCTCGACCCGGCCGCGCGGGTCCGCGTACCCGAAGGCCTCGTTCGGCGCCTCGGTCAGCGCCCGCCGGGCCGCCGCGAGCCAGGCGGCGCGCGGGAAGCCGCCCAGGTCCGGGGAACCGGGCTTCAGGCTGTACGAGGTCTGCGCGCGCACGGGGCGCCGTACGGGCACGGCCGCCGCGGGACGCCGCGCCCCGAGGCCGACCCCGGCCCCGACCCGGGCCCGCTCCGCGACCCGGGTCCCGGAGCCCCGGCGGGCGGTCAGCCAGCCCTCGGCGACGAGCTCGGCATAGGCCTCGGCGACGGTGTTGCGGGCGATCCCGAGGTCCACCGCGAGGGACCGCGAGGACGGCAGCCGGGTCCCCGGGGCCAGCCGCCCGCTGCGCGCGGCCTCGCGCAGCGCCTCGACCAGCCCGGCCCGGACGCCACGCCCGGGGACCGGTTCCAGATGCAGGTCGGCACCGAAAGTGGCCCACGAATCCGTCATGGATGTGGACCATACAGGCGGGCCGCCTGGCTCCTAGGCTGATGGCATGACCCATGACGAAAAGGCACCCGAGCACACCCCCCGCATGCAGCTGGCGAAGCTCGCCCCGGAGTTCTACAGGGCCGCCGTGGCCCTGGACACGGCCGCCGCCAAGGGTCTGGACCCGACCCTGGTCGAGCTCGTCAAACTGCGCGCCTCGCAGATCAACCACTGCGCCTTCTGCATCGACATGCACTCCAAGGACGCCCTCGCGGCGGGCGAGGACGTGGAGCGGCTGCTGCTGCTCGGCGCCTGGGAGGAGTCGCGGCACTTCTACACGGAGAAGGAGCTCGCCGCGATCGAGCTGACGGAGGCCGTGACCGTCCTGACCGACGGTTTCGTTCCCGACGAGGTCTACGAACGGGCCGCGAAGCACTTCGAGGAGAAGGAACTGGCCCAGGTGATCGCCCTGATCGCCGCGATCAACGTCTGGAACCGCATCGGCGTCACCACCCGCCTGCCCCCGGGTCACTACACCCCGGGGATGTACAAGTGACGGCCCTCGCCCCCTGAAAGGGCCGGTGTTCCCAGGTCAGGAGCCGCGCGGTGAGGTGTGGATGCGGGCGATGGCCCGCAGCACCTCGTCCCGGTTCCCGGCCTGCTGCATCCACGCGGGCAGGCGGGCGACCACGGTCATCCGCCGGCCGTGGTCGTACCAGGGAATCCCTTCACGCAGCGACGCCCGCACGAACCGCCGGATCAGGTCCAGGTGTTCGGGGCCGTAGGCCCATACCCACCCGTGCCGGGTCTCGGCCTGCAGCCACAGACGGACTCCGAAGTACGGGTCCGTGGCCGGCCCGTTCCGGCCCCGGTACAGGGCCACGCCCCCACCGCTCCAGGCCTTCGCCAGCCCGCAGTTCCGGCAGACGAGACGCCTGGGCGCGAAGAGGTCCCGATCCCGCGCTCCGACCGGCTCCGGAGCTGCCACGACGTGCGCGGCCTTCCCGCAGCCGGGACAGCGCACGAGGATCGACTCGAGAAAGTCGTACGCCGTGCTGCGCGGGTCCCGGAACCGATGGTGGGTGGAGAGCGAACTCATCGGACCAGTATCCGGGCCGTCTCGTAGACCAGTTCCCCCGCCCCGGGCCAAGATCCACGCCAAACGCCCCGGCCAGGTTCGGCCGGGGCGCATGGGTGTTCGTAGCGCTCGTACGGGGGCCTGCGCGGCCGGGCCGTACGGAAACGGTCAGATCAGGCCGAGCTCGCGCACCGCGTCGCGCTCCTCGACGAGCTCCGCCACGGACGCGTCGATGCGCGCACGGGAGAACTCGTTGATGTCCAGGCCCTGGACGATCTCGTAGCGGCCGTCCTTGGTGGTGACCGGGAAGGAGGAGATGATGCCCTCCGGGACGCCGTAGGAGCCGTCCGACGGGATGCCCATGGAGGTCCAGTCGCCCGCCGCGGTGCCGTTGACCCACGTGTGCACGTGGTCGATGGCGGCGTTGGCGGCCGAGGCGGCCGAGGACGCGCCGCGGGCCTCGATGATCGCCGCGCCGCGCTTGGCGACGGTCGGGATGAAGTCGTCGGCCAGCCAGGCCTGGTCGTTGACCAGCTCGGCGGCGTTCTTGCCGGCGATCTCCGCGTGGAAGATGTCCGGGTACTGGGTCGCCGAGTGGTTGCCCCAGATGGTCAGGCGCTTGATGTCGGAGACGGCGGCGCCGGTCTTGGCGGCCAGCTGCGAGATCGCGCGGTTGTGGTCCAGGCGGGTCATCGCGGTGAAGCGCTCGGCCGGTACGTCCGGGGCGGCGGCCTGCGCGATGAGCGCGTTGGTGTTGGCCGGGTTGCCCACGACCAGGACCTTGATGTCGTCCGCGGCGTTCGCGTTGATCGCGGCGCCCTGCGGCTTGAAGATGCCGCCGTTGGCGGAGAGCAGGTCACCGCGCTCCATGCCCTTGGTACGCGGGCGGGCGCCGACCAGCAGCGCGACGTTGGCACCCTCGAAGCCCTTGTTCGGGTCGTCGAAGATGTCGATGCCGGCGAGCAGCGGGAAGGCGCAGTCGTCGAGCTCCATGGCGGTGCCCTCGGCGGCCTTCATGCCCTGAGGGATCTCCAGAAGACGGAGCTTGACCGGCACGTCCGCGCCGAGCAGGTGGCCGGAGGCGATGCGGAAGAGCAGCGCGTAGCCGATCTGGCCGGCGGCGCCGGTGACGGTGACATTCACGGGAGTGCGGGTCATGGCCTTCTCCGTTAGACAGCTGGCGGTGGGGCGTCCCTGCCCCATGTGCTGGGAGGACGCCGCTCCGTGGCCCAGTAAATCTTGACGTGAAGAGACATCCGCCGTCAGGCTATCCGACCCTGGACCACCCCAATCCCCCGCCCCGTGTGGCGCGGGGCACACGGGGCGCCCCCGAGGGGTTCCGAGACGGCCTAGCGGACCGTGAAACGGACCGCGGTCTCCAGGAAGGGGATGTTCAACCACGGGTTGGGCTCGATCACCAGTGCGAGCAGCGTGATCGCCGCGCCGAGCAGGCCGTACGTGACCATGTCCGTGAAGCGGGAGCGCACCGCGAGCATGCCCACGGAGGGCAGCAGGCCGCGCATCACCGAGCCCCCGATCAGTGCGATCCCGATCAGCAGGCAGCCGACGCGCGGATGGCCCATCGCGGTGAGCAGCAGTCCGGCCGCCGTCGCGGCGAGGACGGCCAGCATCGGCCACTGCCGGGCCGGAGCCGGGGCGTCACCGGGCGCGGCCCGGCCGCCGCCCTCGGGACGCGCGGTGTCCCGGGTGACGGAGGGGAAGCGGCGTGACCTGGGGACTTCCGCGTCCCCGGCGTCCGAGGGGGCCGAGGGGGCCGAGGAGGCCGAGGAGGCCGAGGAGGCCGAGGAGGCCGCTGCGGGCTCCGGCGCGCGCTCAGCCGGCACGGGGAACCGCCCGCTCGGCGGCCTCGACCACGTTGACGAGGAGCTGCGCCCGGGTCATCGGGCCGACGCCGCCCGGGTTCGGGGAGATCCAGCCGGCCACGTCCGCGACCCCGGGGTGCACGTCCCCGACGATCTTGCCGTTCTCGTCGCGGCTGACGCCGACGTCGAGCACGGCCGCGCCCGGCTTCACGTCCTCCGGCTTGACCAGGTGCGGCACGCCGGCCGCCGCGACGACGATGTCCGCCTGGCGCAGCAGCCCGGAGAGGTCGCGCGTACCGGTGTGGCACAGGGTCACGGTCGCGTTCTCGGACTTGCGGGTGAGCAGCAGGCCGATGGACCGGCCGACGGTGATCCCGCGGCCGAGGACGACCACGTGCGCGCCGTTGATCTCCACGCCGTGGTGGCGCAGCAGCTGGACGATCCCGTACGGGGTGCACGGCAGCGGGCCCGGCTCGTTCAGGACCAGCCTGCCGAGTGACATCGGGTGCAGGCCGTCGGCGTCCTTCGCCGGGTCCATGAGCTCCAGGACGCGGTTGGTGTCGATGCCCTTGGGAAGCGGGAGTTGCACGATGTAGCCGGTGCACTCCGGGTTGGCGTTGAGCTCGCGCACGACCTCCTCGATGTCCTCCTGGGAGGCCGTCGCGGGCAGTTCGCGCTGGAGGGAGGCGATGCCGACCTCGGCGCAGTCCTTGTGCTTGCCGTTGACGTACCAGCGGCTGCCCGGGTCGTCGCCGACCAGCAGGGTGCCGAGGCCCGGGGTGATGCCCCCGGCCTTGAGCGCCGCCACGCGGGCGGTCAGTTCGGACTTGATCGCGGCTGCGGTGGCCTTGCCGTCGAGAATCTGGGCAGTCATGGACCCATCCTCCCGGATGGAGCGGCCGCGGATCCAGTCGCGGCCTCCCGTACGACCGGTCCGGCCACCTGTCCGGTGACCTGGCGCGGACCTGTCCGTCTTCGTTCGGGCTTCGTTCGGGCTTCGTTGCACTTGCACAACAAGTGCCGGGCGGACGGCGTTCCCGCTGGACAAGCCCGGTGCGGCCCGACGACGATGCGGGGAAAGTAGTGCCGCGGGCAGTGCCGGGGGGCGGGCCGCACCTTTCGCAGTGACTCCTCCGCGCGTGCCGTGCGTCCCCGCACTTTCCACGGAGGAACACCCCACATGAGCTTCGGCGACCCGAACAACCCGTACGCGCAGCAGCCGCAGGGCGGCCAGCCCGCCTACGGCTACCCCCAGCAGGCCCCCCAGGGCATCCCGCAGCAGGGCGGCTACGCCTACCCGCAGCAGGCCTACCCGGGCGTCCCAGGCTTCCCGGGGACGCCGATGCCGATGCCGGGCGGGGTGAAGGGGGCCCGGGTCATCCTGTTCATACTCGGCATCCTCACCGCCCTCGGCGGCCTGGCCGTCGCCGTCATCGGGGCCGTGTTCGCCTCCGAGCTCTCCGACTCCAGCAGCTCCTCCTCGAGCGACGCGGCCGCCGCCCTCGGCGTCGGCTTCGTCATCGGCGGCATCGTCATGGTCGGCTTCTCGCTGTGGCCGATCCTGACCGCCGCCAAGCTGGGCAAGGGCCGCGGCGGCGTCCGGGTCTCCGGCATCATCTACGGCTCGCTCCAGACCTTCTTCGCCCTGGGCGGCCTGATCATCAACCTCGTGACGCTCAGCAGCATGCACGAGTCCGGCGGCGCCCCCATTCTGCTCTCGGTCGTCCCCGGCGTGATCTCGCTCGGCCTGGGCCTGTGGATCCTCATCGGCCTGGCCAACACGGCCGCCGGCGAGTACTTCCGCCGCCCGCAGTACTGACCCGCACACGGCCTGCCGGGCCGTACGGCCGGCTCACCGGTGGGCGTCGCCACGACGGCGCCCCGGTGGGCGCCGGTGGGCCCCGTTACGCCGGCGCGCCGGTGAGCACGGTGGCCGGATCCAGCGTGCTCGCGGCGAGGATCCGCAGGGCCGCCTCCGAGGGGGAACCGGGCTCGGCGGTGTACATGATCAAGGTCTGGTCGGGGTCGTCGGGCAGGCTGAGGCTCTCGTAGGCGAGGGTGAACTCCCCGGCCTCCGGATGGCGCAGGTGGTAGCCGCCGTGCGTCTTCTCGCGCACCTCCTGCAGCTCCCACAGCCGCCTGAACTCGACGCTGTGCTCCGAGAGTTCGGCCACCAGCCGGGCGAAGTCCGGGTCCTGCGGGTGCCGGCCGCGGTCCAGCCGGAGATAGCCGACCAGATCGCGCGCCTTGGTCTCCCAGTTCACGAAACGGCCGCGGGTCTCCTCGTGCAGGAAGACCAGCCAGGCCTTGTTGCGCCGCGCCTCCGGCAGGGCCGAGAAATCGGTGATCAGCCTGGCGAACAGCGGGTTCCAGGCCAGGATGTCGGTGCGGCGGCCCACGATGAAGGCGGGCGTCCCGGGCATCGACGCCAGCAGGTTCATCAGGCCCGGACGCACCCGCTGCGCGGCCGGGGCGGCCGGGGCGGGCGCGGCGCCCGGCGCGCGGGAGGCCCCGGAGGCCGTGCGCACGAGGCGGTGCAGATGACCCGTCTCGGTCCCGTCCAGCCGCAGCGCGGCGGCCACGGCCCCCACCACCGCGTCCGAGACGTTGGCGGCGCGGCCCTGCTCGAAGCGCACGTAGTAGTCGACGCTCACCCCGGCGAGCTGGGCGAGCTCCTCCCGGCGCAGGCCCGGTACGCGGCGGCGCTCGCCGAAGGTCCGCAGCCCCGTGTCCTCGGGACGCAGCCGCGCCCGCCGGGAGCGCAGGAAGGCGCCGAGCTCGGCCCTGCCGTTCGCCTGATCCGACTGCACCACGACCCCTCCCCCGTTGCTCCGCCCCGTGCGGCCATTAGATCAAGGGACGGCCCCCGGCCTGGTGAGGGGGGTTCCACCAGACCCAGGTCCGGGCCGTTCCCAGGCTGAGCGGAGCCCTGGGTGCGGGCCCGGATCCGGCGAAACATGGGGGTCGGCGCCGGGGAGAACGGCGCCGCGGACACCGGCGCGGCCGGGGCCGCCACCCCTTTCCGTACAGGAGCACCACGGATCATGAACGCCCTTCCCACCACCCCGCTCGGCACCACCGGCATGGACATCACCCGCGTCGGCTTCGGCTCCTGGGCCGTGGCCGGCTCAGGCTGGCGCTTCGGCTGGGGCCTGTCGTCAAACTCCCGTCGTCGCCCGAAGGGCGGCCGCGCGGCGTCTGGTGCGTGCTCTCGGCGTGCCGGGTGGAAGCCCGCGTACTGGACGTACTCGGCCTTCCGCCCGGTGCGGCGAGAGCGCGTGCCAGACGCCGCGCGGCAGACGGGAGTTTGACGACAGGCCCCAGGGCGCCACGGACGACGACGCGTCCGTCGCGGCGATCCGCCATGCCGTGGAGAGCGGGGTGAACTGGATCGACACCGCCGCCGTCTACGGCCTGGGCCACTCCGAGGAGCTCGTCGGCAAGGCGATCGCCGGCCTGCCGCGGGCGCAGCGCCCGTACGTCTTCACCAAGGCCGGCCTGGTCTGGGAACCGGAGGACCCGGCGGCCTCGCCCCGGCGGATCATGAAGCCGGCCAGTGTCCGGCGCGAGGTCGAGGAATCCTTGCGACGCCTCGGCGTCGACCACATCGACCTCTACCAGGTGCACTACCCCGACACCGGCGAGTCGCTGGAGTACGCGGGCGGCGGCTTCGGCGCGGTCTCGCCCAACGCCACGCCGCTGGAGAAGTACTGGCAGGTCATGGCCGATCTGAAGGCCGAGGGCAAGGTACGGGCGATCGGCCTGTCCAACCACACGCCCGACCTGCTGAAAGCCGCCGAGCGGATCGCCCACGTCGAAGTCATCCAGCCGCCGTTCTCCGCGATCAACCGCTCCGCGGCCGCCGAGATCGCCTGGGCCGAGGCCCACGGCACCGGTGTCATCGTCTACTCGCCGATGCAGTCGGGCCTGCTCACCGGCACCTTCACCGCCGAGCGCGCGGCGAACCTGGGCGCCGACGACTGGCGCTCCTCCCACCACGACTTCACCACGGGCCTGACCGCCAACCTCGCGCTCGCCGAGGCGCTGCGCCCGGTCGCCGCCCGCCACGGGGTCTCGGTGGCCGAGGTGGCCATCGCCTGGACCCTGGCCTGGCCGGGGCTGACCGGCGCGATCGTCGGCGCCCGTACCACCCGGCAGGTGGACGGCTGGATCGGCGCGGGCTCGGTCACCCTCACGGCGGACGATCTCGCGGAGATCGCCCGCGCCATCGGGACCACCGGCGCGGGCCAGGGCCCCGTACGCCCCGCGTGAGCGCGTGAGCCGCACGGATCCGCATACGGCGAAGGCCGCGACCCGCAGCGGTGCGGGTCGCGGCCTTCGCCGTGTACGTACGGGCTGACGGGTCCGGGTCAGTGGAAGAAGTGCCGGGTCCCGGTGAGGTACATCGTCACGCCCGCCGCCTTCGCGGCCTCGATCACCAGCTCGTCGCGCATCGAACCGCCCGGCTGGACCACGGCCTTGATGCCGGCGGCCGTCAGGATCTCCAGCCCGTCCGCGAAGGGGAAGAAGGCGTCGGAGGCGGCGTACGAGCCCTGCGCGCGCTCGGCGCCCGCCCGCTCGACGGCCAGCTTCGCGGAGTCGACGCGGTTGACCTGGCCCATGCCGACGCCGACCGAGGCGCCGTCCTTGGCGAGCAGGATCGCGTTGGACTTGACGGCGCGGCAGGCCTTCCACGCGAACGCGAGGTCGGCGAGCTCGTCGGCGGAGAGGGCCTCGCCGGTGGCGAGCGTCCAGTTGGCCGGGTCGTCGCCCTCGGCCCGGACGAGGTCGCTCTGCTGGAGCAGCACGCCGCCGGAGATCGGCTTGAGCTCGGCCGGCTGGTGCGGGGTGCCCGCCACCTTCAGGACGCGGATGTTCTTCTTCTTCGCGAGGACCTCGACGGCGCCCGGCTCGAAGTCGGGGGCGACGATGACCTCGGTGAAGATCTCCGCGACCTGCTCGGCGAGCTCGACGCTCACCGGGCGGTTGACGGCGATGACCCCGCCGAAGGCGGAGACCGGGTCGCAGGCGTGCGCCTTGCGGTGGGCCTCGGCGACGTCCTTGCCCACCGCGATGCCGCACGGGTTGGCGTGCTTGATGATCGCGACGCAGGGCTCTTCGTGGTCGTATGCGGCGCGGCGGGCCGCGTCGGTGTCCACGTAGTTGTTGTAGGACATCTCCTTGCCGTGCAGCTGCTCGGCGTTGGCGAGCCCGCCCGGCTGCCCGTCCGTGTACAGCGCGGCCGCCTGGTGCGGGTTCTCGCCGTAGCGGAGGGTGGACTTGCGCTCCCAGGCGCCGGCCAGGAACTCGGGCAGTACGGCCTCCGGCTCGGGGGCGTACGCGTTCGTGAACCAGGAGGCGACCGCCACGTCGTACGCGGCGGTGTGCTGGAAGGCCTCGGCCGCGAGCCGCTTGCGGGCGGTGAGGTCGAAACCGCCGCCCTGGGCGGCGGCGATCACGGCGTCGTAGCGCGCCGGGCTGGTGACCACGGCCACCGAGGGGTGGTTCTTGGCGGCGGCGCGGACCATCGAAGGGCCGCCGATGTCGATCTGCTCGACGCACTCGTCCGGGGTCGCGCCCGACCGGACGGTCGCGAGGAAGGGGTAGAGGTTGACGACCACCAGGTCGAAGGGCTCGACGCCCAGCTCGGCGAGCTGGTTGCGGTGGTCCTCCAGGCGCAGGTCGGCGAGGATGCCGGCGTGCACGCGCGGGTGCAGGGTCTTGACCCGGCCGTCCAGGCACTCGGGGAAGCCGGTCAGCTCCTCGACCTTGGTGACGGGCACCCCGGCGGCGGCGATCTTCGAAGCGGTGGAGCCGGTCGAGACGAGGGCGACACCCGCCTCGTGCAGACCGCGGGCCAGCTCTTCCAGGCCCGTCTTGTCGTACACGCTGATGAGCGCGCGCCGGATCGGGCGCTTCGACGCGGCGAGGTCCTCGCCCTCTGCGGTCACGGTCTCTACGGTCCCTGCGGCCTCTGCGGCGGTCACTGGATTGTTACCTTTCGTCCCTCGATGCGGTAGCCGTGCCGGGCCAGGCGCCCCACGACGTCGACGAGCAGCTCGCGCTCGACTTCCTTGATCCGCTCGTGCAGAGCGGCTTCGTCCTCTTCGTCCCGGATCTCGACCACACCTTGAGCGATGATCGGACCGGTGTCCACGCCCGCGTCCACGAAGTGGACGGTGCAGCCGGTGACCTTCGCGCCGTAGGCGAGGGCGTCCCGTACGCCGTGGGCGCCCGGGAAGGCCGGGAGGAGGGCCGGGTGGGTGTTGACGAACCGGCCACCGAAGCGGCCGATGAACTCCGGCCCGACGATCTTCATGAACCCCGCGGAGACCACGAGGTCCGGCGCGTGCGCGTCCGTGGCCTCCGTCAGGGCGGCGTCCCACTCCGCACGGCTCGCGTAGGCCTTGACCGGGCACACGAAGGTGGGGATCCCGGCCTTCTCGGCGCGCTCCAGGCCGGCGATGTTCTCGCGGTCGGCTCCCACGGCGACGACTTCGGCGCCGAAGCCCTCGGGTCCGCCGGGGTGGGCGTCGATGGCGTCGAGCAGGGCCTGGAGGTTGGTGCCGGATCCGGAGACCAGCACGACCAGGCGGGAGGCGGCCATGGGAGGCCCTTTCTCGTCGAGCGGGGGCGCCTCCCGGCCTGAACCGGGGGCGCGTCGTTCGTCTTGTGTGATCGCACGAAACCGTGGGCCCCCTGGATACGGGGGACCATACGAAGCGACCGACCGCCTGCAACGATACCGGCACACCGGACGGCCCCCGAGGGACGGGGGGACGGGTGGGCGGTAGCGTCTGGCGTACACGCCGTAAACAGGCCTCGGACGTCCCAGCGGGCGTCCACGACACAGGGGATGAAACACACCCGATGCCGGACCGCCCCCAGCCCGACCGCCCCACCGACGACAACCCCTTCGCGGCGCCCCCGGAAGGGCGGCCCGACCAGCTCTGGGAGCCGCGGGCCGGCGGTGACGGCCGCGACCAGCAGAATCCAGGCTCGGGGCCGGGCGCGGACCCCGGGTCGGGACCGGCGCGCTGGGACCCCACCGACCCGATCCAGCGGCGGGCGCGGTACGCGCTGCTGGCCGGTATGTGGGGCTTCTTCTTCGGGGTCTTCGGCATCCCGTCGATGGGGCTGCTGCTGGGCGCGCTCGCCCTGTACTGGGGCATCAGCGCGCTGCGCGGAACCCCGGTGAAGCCCGCCGGGGACGGGGCGCCGGGCGCCTCGGACGGCCCCCGCGGCCCGCGCGCCTCGGCGGCGGACGTGGGTACGGGTACGGGCCGGGGCGCCGCCACGGACGCGGTCGCCGCTCCCGGGGCGGCCCGGGGCGGACTGGCGGCGATGGGCGCCGCCGCCCGGCCCCAGCGGACGGCGGCGACGAGCGGTCTGGTGACGGCTTCGCTGGCGATCCTGCTGGCGCTGTCCTCGTACGCGGTGCAGCTCACGTACAAGGACTTCTACGTCTGCAAGCAGGACGCCCTCACCAAGGCGGCCGAGCTCCAGTGCAACGATCTGCTGCCGGACAACTTCATCGGCAAGATGCTCGAGGTCCAGCGCTAGCCGGTCTCGAGGTCCAGCGCTGACTACTACTGTGGCCCGGCAGCCTCCGGCCCGGGCCGTGCGGGCCGGCCCGGGTCCGCTCCCGTGTCCGCCGTCTCCGGCGGCCTGCGGCGCGTCAGTACGCGGGCTCCGGTCACCGGCGGCACGAGCGGGGACGGGCCGGGGGGCACCAGGACAGGCGCTCCGGCAGCCGCTACGAGCACTTCAGGTCCGGGCGCCATCAAGGGCGGCGGCTCCGCCGGCAGCGCGGGGAGTGGGATCGGGGTCAGGTCCAGCTTGAGGCCGGGCATGACCAGCACCGGGCGCTTCGGCCGTGCGGACACCGGCCGGGTCCCCGCCTCCGGCCCCTCCGGCGAAACCTGGGCCGGGGGCGGCCCGGCACCCTCCGCCGGCGTGCCGGAGAAGTCCGGGACCAAGGTGCCCGCCGCACGGCGCAGGGCCGCCCAGCGGACCTCGCGCACGCCGCTGTCGTGCCAGCCGTCCCCGGAGGCCTCGGCGTCCAGCCCCTGCGCGGGCCGGTTCCGCCAGGCGTGCACGGTGACGGCCAGCGGCACCGCGAGGACCAGCGTCCAGCCCAGCGCCGCCCCGCCCGTCTGCCACCACACGGGGCCGAAGGCCGCCAGCTCCCGGGATCCGAGCGGCCCCGCCGAAGCCACGGCCAGGGCGGTGGTCACCAAGGCGCACACCAGCGCGCCCAGCGCCGCCGTGAGCGCGGTCTCCCCGTACGAGACGTCGCGGGCCCGGCGCACCGCGAACCAGCCCACCGCCAGCCCGGCCACCACCGGCACCGCGCCGGCGGCCCAGGTCAGCGGCGTGCCGGGGCCCTGCGCGGGAAGCGCCGCGAGCAGCGGGAAGCCCGGCAGCGCGGGCGAGCCGGCGAAGCCGAGCGGGGTCACGGCGGCTCCGGTGCCCAGCGCGAAGCCGGGGCCGAGGGCGTAGGAGGCCCCCCAGACGACGGCGTTCGGGATCAGCGCGAGGGCGAGCAGCAGCACCGCGAAGCGGCCCGACCAGACCCCGGTCAGCGCCGCGAACGAGCCCTGCACCTCCGGCCCGTGCCAGGCCAGCGCGGCGCCGACCAGCAGGGCTCCGCCGCCGAGGAGCACCACCACCCCGCCTGCCCCGGCCCGCAGCGCCAGGGCGTAGCGGGGCCGGGTGAAGCGGCCGGGCAGCTGCCCGAGCGGTCTCCCCCGGGCCTCCCAGACCCCGCCCGCGGCGGCGAGGGCGGCGACGACCGGGAGGTGCCAGGCCGCGCTGAGGGGGTCGGCGGGCATCGGCCCGGCCGCGGCGTACACGACGGCCAGGGCGCCGACCCCGAGGTAGCCGCAGAGCACGGCGGAGAACACCACGCCCGCGGGCAGCGGCTCCGCGCCCCGGTCCTCCTGCGCGGCGCCGCCCAGCCGGGCGGCGCGCCGGATGAGCAGCGCGGGCAGGGCCACCAGGAGCAACGGGGTCAGGCCGACGGGGGCGGGCACCCCGGAGAGGGTCTCGTAGCGGACGAGGTCGGTCCCGTGGGCGAGCAGCCAGAGGCCCGCGGCGAGGTGCAGGGCGCCGCCCGGGCCGCTGTCGGGGTAGGGGGAACTGATCCACAGCACGATGACGAGCACGGCGAGGGAGCCGAGCCCCAGCACCGCGGCGACGGCGCCACCCACGACACACGCGGCGGCGGCCGGTGAACGGCGCCGTGCGGGGGCCCGTGGGGGCGTGGGCAACGAGGTCCCGCGTTCGGTCACTTGGGTCACGCCGTAATGGTGCCAACGACACGCGCTATGGGCGGGTAACAGGCGAATGACCGTGGTGTCGCTCAATATACGTTTATGTACTTTTTCGCTCAGGGCGTCCGGGTCGCGGGGAGTGTGGCATGACACAAAGCGTCACGGAGCTGGGCCTCCCCACCCCGAAGGAACGCCGACGCCTGCGCGAAGCGGCCGATCTGACGCACGAAGAGGTCGCGGCGGCGGTGGGCGTCACCTCGAACACGGTCCGATCCTGGGAGACCGGCCGCAGCAACCCCCGGGGCCGCAAGCTGGAGGCCTACTCCAAGCTCCTGTCCCGCCTGTCGGCCGACACCTCTCCGGACTCCGCCCCTTCGGGCCCCACGGCCCGGGCCGAGGGCTCGCCCGCCCGGAACGGCCCGGACCGGGCCGAAGGGCCTGACGCGGGCTCCGCCACCGACCCGGCGCAGGTCCGCAGCGGCGGCGCCGGGGCGTCGGAGGCCACCACCGGTACGCCCGACCGGCCCACGCGGCGGCCCGCCTGGGCCAACGGGACGGCCGCACCGCGGACCGACGCGCGGGCCGTCGGGGCGTCAGCCCCCGGCGACCGCACCACAACCGGCCCCGCGGGGTCGGACACGGACGCGGACGAGGCGTCAGGTGCGTTCAGCGGGCCGCCCGACAGCGCCGCCGAGGGCACTGGCGCAGCGGCCGGCGCCGCTCCCGTGGACGCGGAGGCCTCCGGGGTCCCGTTCGGGCTGCGCATGATGCGCGGACTCACCCGGCCGGTCGGCGCACAGACCCGGCCCAAGGCCGCCGTCAAGCGCGCCGCGAAGCCCCCCGTCGGGATGCCCCGGCACGAGGCCAAGTCCCCGGTCAAGGCCGGGGCCGCAGCCGCGACGGGCGGCGGCCACGGTGGAGGCGGCCGCGCGGCCCTGCGCCCCGGCGGCCCCCTCCTCCCGAGCACGGGTACGGGTACGGGTACGGGCACGAACACCGGTACGGGCGCGACCTCTGACACCGGCTCAGACCCCGGCTCCGGACCGGACTCCGATCCGCGCTCCGGGAAGGCCGCCGCACCGGGCACGGGCAACCCCGTCGCCCGGACGAGCACCACCGGGTCCGGCTCCGGTGCGGCCACCGGGCCGGGCTCCGACCCGGACCCCGCACGGGACTCCGCGTCCGACTCCGACTCCCCTTCAGGCTCCGTGTCCGACTCCCTGCCTGACTTCGCGTCGGCGGAGCCCGGGGGCGGCACCGACAAGGCGGGCGGTCCGGCCGTGGGCGCCGGCACCGGACCCGGGGTCGACCCCGGCGCCGACCCCGACGACACCACGGCCGAGGCCGCCCCGAAGGCCACGCCGGTCTCCGCCTTCGACGCCCTCTACGACCGCACCGCCGCCGCCCTGGCCCGCCAGGCCTACCTCCTCACCGGCCGCCACTCCCTCGCCTGCGAGGCCGTGGAGCGCGCCTTCCAGCAGGCGTGGGACCGCTGGCCCGAGGTGGCCACCGACCCCGATCCGGTCGGGTGGGTGCGCGCGGCCACGTACGAGTACGCGCTCTCCCCCTGGCACCGCTTCCGGCGCTCCCACCGGCACCCCGACGAGCCCCCGGCCGATCCCGCGGACCGCGTCCTCCTGGACGCGATGCTCGAGCTGCCCCCGGCCCACCGCCGCACCGTGCTGCTCTACGACGGGGTCGGACTCGACCTCCCCGACACCGCCGCCGAGACCGAGGCCTCCACGCCGACCGCGGGCAGCCGGCTCGTCGACGCGCACGCCGACCTCGCCGACGTGCTCCCCGAACTGGACGGCGTACCGCCCGCGAAGCAGTCCGCGGTGCTGCGCGAACGGCTCGGCACGCTGCGGCCGGCCGCGCTGCTGGAGCCGCGCGCGGCAGCCGTCGTACGGGTGGCCGGCGAGCACCGGAACCGGCTGTGGACGCGTGCGGTGGTCGGGGTGTCGGCGGTCATCGCCGCGGCGACGGCGTACACCTGGGTGACCGCCCCGACCGAGTACGAACCTCCGCGCGCCCCCGGCGCGAGCGTGTCGGGCGTGCCCCCGCACGGCGGCCCGCAGCATCTCACGGACGAGGGACGCCAGCTCCACGACAAGCTGCTGTCCGATCCGGCGGCAGGCCCCTCCCGGATCTCGCCGAGCCTCGAATAGCGGCCCGCCCGACGTCACCCGCACACGGAGACGGGCGTGGCCCGCACCCCTCACAGGGTGCGGGCCACGCCCGTCTGCACGTACAGCCGAAGGCTGCTGTTTCCTGCTCGCCGCCGCTTACTTCGCGGCGTTGAGGATCTCGCGCGCCAGCTTCGCGGTCTCGGTCGGCGTCTTGCCGACCTTCACGCCGGCGGCCTCGAGGGCTTCCTTCTTGGCCTGTGCGGTGCCAGAAGAACCGGAGACGATCGCACCGGCGTGACCCATCGTCTTGCCCTCGGGGGCGGTGAAGCCCGCGACGTAGCCGACGACCGGCTTGGTGACGTTCTTCGCGATGAAGTCCGCCGCACGCTCCTCGGCGTCGCCGCCGATCTCGCCGATCATGACGATCAGGTCGGTGTCGGGGTCCGCCTCGAACGCCTCGAGGGCGTCGATGTGCGTGGTGCCGATGACCGGGTCGCCACCGATGCCGACGGCGGAGGAGAAGCCGATGTCACGGAGCTCGTACATCATCTGGTAGGTCAGCGTGCCCGACTTGGACACGAGACCGATGCGGCCGGGCTTGGTGATGTCGCCCGGGATGATGCCGGCGTTGGACTGGCCGGGGGTGATCAGACCCGGGCAGTTCGGGCCGATGATCCGCGTCTTGTTGCCCTTGCTGGAGGCGTACGACCAGAAGGCGGCGGAGTCGTGCACCGCGATGCCCTCGGTGATGACGACGGCCAGCGGGATCTCGGCGTCGATCGCCTCGACCACGGCGGACTTGGCGAACGCCGGCGGGACGAAGAGGACGGAGACGTTGGCGCCCGTCTTCTCCATCGCCTCGGCGACGGAGCCGAAGACCGGGACCTCGGTGCCGTCGAAGTCGACGGTGGTGCCGGCCTTGCGCGGGTTCACGCCGCCGACGATGTCGGTGCCGTCAGCCAGCATCAGCTTGGTGTGCTTCATGCCCGTGGCACCGGTCATGCCCTGGACGATGACCTTGCTGTCCTTGTTGAGGAAGATAGCCATGTGAGTCTGTGACCTCTGCCCTTACTTCGCAGCCGCGAGCTCGGCGGCCTTGTCGGCCGCGCCGTCCATGGTGTCCACGCGCTGCACCAGCGGGTGGTTGGCGTCCGAGAGGATCTTGCGACCCAGCTCGGCGTTGTTGCCGTCCAGGCGGACGACCAGCGGCTTGGTGACCGCCTCGCCCTTGTCCTCGAGCAGCTTCAGGGCCTGGACGATGCCGTTCGCGACCTCGTCACAGGCGGTGATGCCACCGAAGACGTTGACGAAGACGGACTTGACGTCCGGGTCGCCGAGGATGATCTCGAGACCGTTGGCCATGACGGCGGCGGAGGCGCCACCGCCGATGTCCAGGAAGTTGGCGGGCTTGACGCCGCCGTGGTTCTCGCCGGCGTACGCGACGACGTCGAGGGTGCTCATGACGAGACCCGCGCCGTTGCCGATGATGCCGACCTCGCCGTCGAGCTTCACGTAGTTGAGGTTCTTCGCCTTGGCGGCGGCCTCGAGCGGGTTCGCGGCGGCGTGGTCCACGAACTCCTCGTGGCCCGGCTGGCGGAACTCGGCGTTCTCGTCGAGCGAGACCTTGCCGTCGAGCGCAATGACGTCGCCGTTGGCGACCTTCGCGAGCGGGTTGACCTCGACGAGGAGCGCGTCCTCGGCGATGAAGGTCGCCCACAGGGTCACGAGGACCTCGGCGACCTTCTCGGCCACCTCGGCCGGGAACTGCGCCAGCGCGACGATCTCGCGGGCCTTCTCGATGGTCACGCCCTCGTTGGCGTTCACCGGGACCTTGGCGAGCTTCTCCGGGGTCTCCTCGGCGACCTGCTCGATGTCCATGCCGCCCGCGACCGAGGCCATGGCCAGGAAGGTGCGGTTGGTGCGGTCGAGGAGGTACGAGACGTAGTACTCCTCCAGGATCTCCGGAGCGGTCTCGGCGATCATCACCTTGTGGACCGTGTGGCCCTTGATGTCCATCCCGAGGATGTCCGTCGCCCGGGCGACGGCCTCATCCGGGGTGGCGGCGAGCTTGACGCCGCCTGCCTTGCCTCGGCCGCCGACCTTCACCTGCGCCTTGACGACCGACTTGCCGCCCAGCCGCTCCGTGGCCTCGCGCGCCGCCTCAGGCGTGTCGATCACTTCACCGGCCAGCACCGGTACACCGTGCTTGGCGAAGAGGTCCCTCGCCTGGTACTCGAACAGGTCCACGCGCGTCCGTCCCTTGTCTTCAAAGATTCGCAGTGATTCGCGGTTGTCTGCTATCTGCGTGGGCGTGCCGCGGAGGGCAACGTGACGGCGCTGTCACAAGGAAGGCGCACACGGTGACCGTGGACGCGGCATGTCCGTCCCGCAGGTTATCCCCGTGGGACGTAGGTCCCTAAATCGCAGATCACACCTGAGCGGTGATACCTGTCACAGATCGCCTCACGGTTGAACTGCATCTTCGTGCGATCCGCCGATGGGCGGGCCCGGGAAGGGCTGCCCGGGACGGGTCGCGGAAGGGGTCACGGAACGGGCAGGGGACGCTTCTCCAGCGCCGCGGCCATCACCTCCGGGAACAGGTCGGGGGTGCAGGCGAAGGCCGGGGCGCCGAGCGCGGCGAGGGCGGCGGCGTGGTCCCGGTCGTAGGCGGGCGCGCCCTCGTCGGACAGCGCGAGCAGCGTCACGAACTCCACGCCCGCCGCCTTCATCGCCGCGACCCGCTTCAGCATCTCGTCGCGTATGCCGCCCTCATAGAGATCACTGATGAGGACGACGACGGTGTCGGCGGGGCGGGTGATCTTCGACTGGCAGTAGGCGAGCGCACGGTTGATGTCGGTGCCGCCGCCGAGCTGGGTACCGAAGAGCACGTCGACGGGATCGTCGAGCTGGTCGGTCAGATCGACGACCGCGGTGTCGAAGACGACCAGCCGGGTCGCGATCGACCGCATCGAGGCCAGCACCGCCCCGAAGACGGAGGCGTAGACGACGGAGGCCGCCATCGAACCGGACTGGTCGATGCACAGCACGACCTCCTTCTTCACCGCCCGCGCGGCGCGGCCGTACCCGACCAGCCGCTCGGGAACGACGGTCCGGTACTCGGGCAGGTAGTTCTTCAGGTTCGCCCGGATGGTCCGGTCCCAGTCGATGTCCGCGTGCCGCGGCCGGCTGACTCGGGCGGACCGGTCGAGCGCGCCCGTCAGTGTGGCCCGCGTCCGGCTCGCGAGCCGCTTCTCCACCTGCTCGACCACCTTGCGCACGACGGCGCGGGCGGTCTCCCTCGTCGTCTCGGGCATGGCCTTGTTGAGGGAGAGCAGGGTGCCGACGAGATGCACGTCCGGCTCCACCGCCTCCAGCATCTCGGGCTCCAGCAGCAGCGCGGACAGGCCGAGCCGCTGGATCGCGTCCCGCTGCATGACCTGCACCACGGAGGTGGGGAAATACGTCCGGATGTCCCCGAGCCACCGCGCCACCCGCGGCGCGGACCCCCCGAGCCCGCCCGACCGCTCCCCCGCCCGCTTCCTCCCCCCGCCGCCGTCGGCCCCGTAGAGCGCCCCGAGCGCGGCGTCCATCCCGGCGTCGGCCCCGCTCAGCGCACACCCGGTCCCGTCAGCCTCTCCCCCACCGAGCACCATCCGCCACCGCCGCAACCGCTCCGCGGCTTCCGTACCAGCCATCTGCCCATCTCCCACTCTCGAAGCGATACCGACCACCCGGCCAACCGGTGCTGCTGCGCAAGGCGGAGGTCCCCTACCCGCCCTTCGCCCGTTCCCCGGGGCTGTGCCCCGGACCCCTTGGCCCTTCGCCGCAGGCAAACTCAGCCCCTCCGGCGTTTGAGGAGCGGGGGTCCGGGGGCTGGCCCCCGGCAACGGCGCCGCACCGACAGCGGGTCCGGGGCGGAGCCCCGGGGAACGGTGGAAGGGCGGGTAGGGGACCACACCCCGCGCAGCGGCACACCCGGCCCCGCCCAGCCCGCCCGGCACGCACCTACCGGGGCCCGGCGCGGCCCGCACGGCACGTGCCAGCCGGATCCCGGCACGGCACGCCCGGCCCGCACGGCAGGTGCCGGCGGGGGCCCGGCACGGCCGGCCCGGGCCGGCCCGCACGGACCGGCCCCCACCCGGCCCGCCCCCTCAGGCGGGCGCCCCCGCCAGCAGGAGGTGGACCAGGTCCACCACCGCATCCGCCCGGACCGGGTCCAGCTCCGGACCGAAGCCGGCCGGCGCAGCCGCCCCCGGACCCGCCCCACCGGCCCGCCCCCGGCCGGGCCCACGCCGGACCAGCTCCCCCAGCGTCCGCCGCACCCCCGCCTCGTACCCACCGAAGGTCCTCCGCAGCAACGGCAGCACATCGACGAACGCCCGCTCCGGCACCGACACCAGCCAGCCGTCGATCAGCCCCAGCATCCGCTCGTCGTGCACGAGCAGCGTGCCGCCGCCCGAGCCCCCGCCCGCGAACCCCTCGATCCAGCCCGCCGCGTCGGCCGGCGCGCACGCCGGGGACAGCGAGAGCCCCATCAGCCGCGCGGTCTCCTCGGGCGGCAGCCGCCCGTCGTCGAGCAGCAGCCGCGCCGCCCGCCCGCGTATCAGCCCGGGGACGGTGTCCCGCCCGGCCAGGGTCCGCAGCACCGCCGCCCAGCGCTCCCGCAGCCCCTCCGCGTCGAGCAGTCCGATCGCGCCGTGCACCCCGTCCACGTGCCCCCGCAGCTCCTCCGCCGCGTCGGCGTCCAGCCCCGCCGCGCAGGCGGGCGGCAGCGCCACGCAGATCCGCTCCGCGAGCCCGGCCGCCACCGTCCCCAGCGCGGCCGCGTCGGTGCCCCGTACGTCCCCGTAGCGCAGCGAACGGGCCAGCGCGGGCAGGGCCTTGGCCAGGCCCGCCACATCGGTGTCCAGCGCCGCCCGGTCGGCGAGGGCCCGCAGGACGGCGGGCAGGGCCCCCGACAGCCCGGCCAGCAGGCACCGCTCCGCGAGGGCGGTGACCTCGCCCAGCTCCCCGGCGCCCGTCGCGTCGGCCTCGGCCCTGGCGGTGGCCGCCCCGAGGACGGTGGTCCCCCAGATGCCGGCTTCGGCCACCCGCACCGCGAGCTCCGGCTCCCAGCGCAGGCGCCAGGTCTCGCGGAAGGTGCCCGTGCTCCCCCGGGAGGCCGTCGGTACGCCCCAGT
This sequence comes from Streptomyces sp. NBC_01264, assembly GCF_026340675.1. Classification (NCBI taxonomy): domain Bacteria; kingdom Bacillati; phylum Actinomycetota; class Actinomycetes; order Kitasatosporales; family Streptomycetaceae; genus Streptomyces; species Streptomyces sp. NBC_01264. The sequence continues at coordinate 5,930,674 of NZ_JAPEOX010000001.1, read as the reverse complement.
CGATGCCGAGCAGCCGCAGCCGGTGCAGCAGCAGGGACTTGGCCGCGTCGGTGTCCTTGCGCAGGTCGAGCTCCAGCTCCCGGTCCTGCGCCTCGGGCTTGAGCCGCAGCGAGCGCTGCTGCCGGGTCAGGTCGCGCTGGAGCGGTACGACGGGCGCCGCGTCGGGGACTTCGCCGAGCACGTCACCGACGACGAGCCGGTCCTCGATCAGTGCGAGCGGTATGTCGGAGCCGTCGCACATCACGGCCCGGACGGCTTCCAGGGTCTCCGTGAGCCCCGGCACCGGCCGGCCCCGCATCGCGGCCAGGGTGTCGGCGAGCCGGACCGCTTCGATGACGTGGGCCGGGGACACGTGCCGGTCCTCCTCGCGGAGCAGGCCCGCGACCTTGGTCAGCCAGCGCTCCACGGGCCGGTCCCGGGCCGCGAAGAGGTGCGCGTACCAGCCGGGCGAGGTGATGCCCGCGCCGTACCCCCCGGCCCGGGCGAGGCGCCGGTGGGTCCAGGGCACCCAGGTGGTCTCCACCTTGACCTTGGGCAGCCCGGTGAGGAGCGCCTTGTCCGCGGCCGCGGTGGTCCTCGCCCGCAGGGCCGGGACGTGCCAGGCCCCGCAGATCACGGCGTAGTCGTCGCCGAACTCCCGGCGCGCGGCCCGCATCCGCTGGCGCATGTACGCCTCGCGCACCAGGTCCCGGTGGTGCCCGCCCGCTCCGTACTCCTCGCGCAGGGCGCCCATGGCCTCCCCGAGCGCCTCGAACACGCCCAGCGGGTCGGCCGCCGGACCGGCTCCGCCGCGGTGCTCGACCACGTCCTCCCACCACCGCTCGGGATCCTCGTACCCGGCGGTCGCGGCCAGCACGGCCAGCGGATCCAGCCGTACGGACCCGGGCGCCGCGCCGCTCCCATCCCCGTCCGGGTCGCCGGCCCCGTCCTCGGCCTCCTCCCCGCTCTCCGGCACGGCCAGGGAGTGCGCGGCCGGGAGGTCGATGAACCGGACCGGCAGCTCCCGCTCCTGCGCCCACCGGATGGCCTCCCATTCCGGGGAGAAGCCGGCCAGCGGCCAGAACGCGGCCCGGCCGGGATCGTCGGCCGCGTGGGCGAGGAGCGCGACGGGCGGCCGCATCCCCGGGTCCGCGGCCAGCGGGAGCAGGGCGTCCCCCTCCGGCGGCCCCTCGATCAGCACCGCCGCGGGCCGGGCCGCGTCCAGGGCGGCCCGCACGGCACGGGCCGAGCCGGGCCCGTGGTGCCGTACGCCCAGGAGCAGCGGGCTCATGCCGTCACCTCCCGGCAGGCCCGGTAGAAGTCCTTCCAGCCCTCGCGCTCGCGGACCACGGCCTCCAGGTACTCCTGCCAGACGACCTGGTCGGCGGCCGGGTCCCGGACGACGGCCCCGAGGATCCCCGCGGCCACGTCGGAGGGGCGCAGGACGCCGTCCCCGAAGTGGGCCGCCAGGGCGAGGCCGCCGGTGACCACCGAGATGGCCTCGGCGGTGGACAGGGTGCCGCTGGGCGACTTGACCTTCGTCCGCCCGTCGACGGTGACTCCGCCGCGCAGCTCGCGGAAGACGGTGACGACGCGGCGGATCTCCTCCAGGCCCTCCGGGGCGGCCGGCAGGTCCAGGGCGCGGCCCATCTGGTCGACGCGGCGGGCGACGATGTCGACCTCGGCGTCGGCGGTGGCGGGCAGCGGCAGGACGACGGTGTTGAAGCGCCTGCGCAGCGCGCTGGAGAGCTCGTTGACCCCGCGGTCGCGGTCGTTGGCGGTGGCGATGAGGTTGAAGCCGCGCACGGCCTGCACCTCCTGGCCGAGCTCCGGTATCGGGAGCGTCTTCTCGGACAGGACGGTGATGAGGGTGTCCTGGACGTCGGCGGGGATCCGGGTGAGCTCCTCGACGCGGGCGGTCATGCCCTCGGCCATGGCCCGCATGACCGGGCTCGGTACGAGTGCTTCGCGGCTCGGTCCGTGGGCGAGGAGGCGGGCGTAGTTCCAGCCGTAGCGGATGGCCTCCTCCGGGGTGCCGGCGGTGCCCTGGACCAGGAGGGTGGAATCTCCGCTGACGGCGGCCGCGAGGTGCTCGGACACCCAGGTCTTGGCGGTGCCGGGCACTCCGAGGAGCAGCAGCGCGCGGTCGGTGGCGAGGGTGGTGACGGCCACCTCGACGATCCGGCGCGGGCCGACGTACTTGGGTGTGATGACGGTGCCGTCCCCGAGCGTGCCGCCCTGCAGGTACGTCGCCACGGCCCACGGGGAGAGCTTCCAGCGGACCGGGCGGGGCCGGTCGTCGGCTGCCGCCAGGGCTTTCAGTTCGTGCGCGAAGGCGTCTTCGGCGTGCGGTCGCAGCGCCTCTGCGGTGGTCTCGTTCCCCGTCGTGGCCATGGTCCCCCTCCAATGCTCCGCAGCCGCTTGACGACTGCTGGAACCACGATGCACCCGACCACTGACAACGGACCCCAGGAGATGCGTCGTTGCAGGTCAGAGCGATTGTCAGTGGGGGTCTCTACGGTGGGACACATGACTGAGCAGGGTGTCCGCTGGACGGCGGAACAGGTACTGGCTCTGGCTCCTGACGATGCCTCACGCAAGGCGGGGGCCAGACTCGGCGGTGCGGGGCCGTGGTCACAGACCGGAGGTTCCGCTTCCGGTGCGGTGTGGGGGTTGTGCAAGGGCAGCGGCAGCACGCCGTACCGGACGGTCGTCGACCTGTCCGGGCCGGCGTACAAGTGCTCCTGCCCGAGCCGGAAGTTCCCGTGCAAGCACGCGCTCGGCCTGCTGCTGCTCTGGGCCGCGGAGGGGCTCGACACCTCGTCCGGGGCTCCGGACTGGGCGGGCGAGTGGCTCGCGGAGCGGGCGGCGAAGGCCGCGCGCCCCGCCACCGGCCGCTCCGGACCGGCCGACGCCGAAGGGGCCCGCAAGCGGGCCGAGCGGCGTGCGGCCCGGATCGGCGCGGGCGTCACCGAGCTGGAACAGCGGCTCGCGGACCTGGTCCGCGGCGGCCTCGCCGGTCAGGAACGGGCGGGATACGCGGCCTGGGAGGAGACCGCCGCCCGAATGGTCGACGCCCAGGCGCCCGGACTGGCCTCCCGGGTCAGGGAGTTGGGGACGATACCCAGTTGCGGCACCGGCTGGCCCGCCCGGATGCTGGAGGAGGCCGCGCTGCTGCACCTGCTGGACCGGGCCTGGCTGGGCGTTTCCGGGCTGCCGGAACCGCTGGTCGAGACGGTCCGCAGCCGTCTGGGACTGCAGTCCCGGACGGAAGGCGAGGCCGTACGGGACCACTGGCTCGTGCTGGCCCAGTACGACACGGCGTCGCCGGACGGCCGTCTCATCACCCGCCGGACATGGCTGCGCGGGCTGAGGAGCGGACGACCGGCTCTGGTCCTGGACTTCGGCCCGCCCGGGCGACCGCCGGGGCTGGCGTTGCCCGTCGGCCTGGCGCTGGAGGCGGAAGCCCGCTTCCGGCCCGGTTCGGCGGGGCTGCGCGCGGACCTCGGGGAGGGGTTCGGGCCGGCCGCACCGTGCCGGACCGCGCCGGCAGGCGTGAGCACGACCGCGGCACTGGAGGCGTACGGGGCGGCACTGCGCGAGGACCCCTGGCTGGAGTCCTGGCCGGTGGTGCTCGGCCCGGTGGTGCCGATACCGGGAGGACGACAGGAAGGAGCGCAGGGGGAACAACAGGCCTCGGAGGCCTGGCAATTGGCGGACGCGGAGGGGACGTCCGCCCTGCCCGTGCCCCTGACCGGGGCCGGGAGCCGGCCCGGGACCGGGCTGTGGCAGCTGGCCGCACTCTCGGGCGGCGGCCCGTTGACGGTGTTCGGCGAATGCGGACACCTCGGATTCACCCCGCTGACGGCCTGGCATCCGGACTCCTCGGAGCCGGTGGTGCTGGGCTGAGCGGGCGCAGGGGGAAGGCGGCGGCGCGGGGGCGCCGACGTAATCGAAACGAGTGAAGCCGGGGGGCTTTCGTGGACGACAACCACGCCAGTTGAGGCCGTAGGTGCGGCCGTGTGTGCCACAGGAGATCGAGCTGCTCCGGTCCCGCGGAGGGGGCGGGACCGGAGCACGGCACCTGCACACGGCGAGCACGCGAAGCGAACAGGGAGGGGATCCAGTGAGCACGACCACGGAAAGAACGACGGACGCGGCTTACACGAGCGGGAGTTGGGACGACCTGGTGGGCGCCGCGCTGCTGGGTACCGAGCGGCGCCGGGGCAGTCCCGGGGCCCTGCTCGGGGCCGCGGCCGTGCAGACGGTACGGCGCCGGGCCGGGCTGAGACCCGCCGAGGCGGGGCCGCGCCCCGAGCCCGCGCCGCACGACCCGCGTCCGGAGCCGCCGGAGGCCGCCGGGCGGCGGCTCGCGCAGCTGCTGGCGGGCCGGGCCGGCGCGGGCAGCGGCAGCGGGCGGCGGGGGGCCGCCCCGGACCTGACGGAGCTGCTGCCGCAGTGGCTGGCCGCCGCCGCACAGCACGGGTACCGCGCACCGGCCTCATTGATACCCGCGCTGCTGGACGTCGCCCGGGCCCGCAGCGACCTCCGGCCACAGGCACTGGCCCTGGCCGGGACCCGCGGGCTGTGGCTGGCCCGGCTCAATCCGGACTGGCGGTTCGCGCTGCGCGGGGGATCCGGGGGCGCCGGCGAACTGCCGGACGCCGAGGATTCGGTGGCGGTGGAGCGGTTGTGGCAGGAGGGGCTGTTCGCGGAGCGGGTCGCGCTGCTCGGTCTCGTACGGGCCCACGAGGCGGCCGCCGGACCACGGCTGCTGGAGACCACGTGGAGCACCGAGCGGGCCGAGGACCGGCTGATGTTCCTCGACTCCTTGCGGGTGGGGCTGTCGGCGGGCGACGAGCCCTTCCTGGAGGCGGCACTGGGCGACCGCAGCCGCAACGTCCGGGCGACCGCCGCCGAACTGCTGTCCGCGCTGCCGACCTCGGCGCTGGCCGGGCGGATGGCGGAGCGGGCACTGACCTGCGTCGGCCCGGAGGGGGTGACGCCGCCGGCCGAGTGCGATGCGGGGATGCTGCGCGACGGCGTGGTCAAGCGGCCTCCGGCCGGCCGCGGGGAGCGGGCCTGGTGGCTGGGGCAACTGGTGGAGTCCGCGCCGCTGTCGTGCTGGCGGGACCGGTTCGGGGGGCTCGGCCCGGCGGAGATCGTGGCCCTGCCGGTGGCCGAGGGCTGGGCGGAGGAACTCCACGCGGCCTGGTGCCGGGCCGCGGTGCGCCAGGGCGACCCCGCGTGGTCGCAGGCCCTGCTCGGCGAGGCGTCCGCACCACCCGCGGCGGGACCGGCGACGGCGTCGCTGGCGGAGCGGGCGAAACTCCTGTCCACCCTCGGAGAAGAGGAACGAGCTGCCTGGGTCGCGGAGTTCATACGCACACACGGGCTGTCGGAGGCGTTCCAACTGCTCGGGGTATGTCTGGTGCCGTGGGCGGGGGCCCTGGGGAGAGTGGTGATCGAGGCGCTGGACTCCGCGCGGGAGACGGGCGGCTACCCGTGGAGCTTCAGCGGAGTGATGGGACTGGCGGAGCGGTGCCTTGATCCTGCGGAGGCGGGGAGGCTCGACGCGTTGGCGGCGGAGCCGGTGGAGGAGGGCGGTGCGGCGGCGTACTGGTCGGAAGCCTTCCAACGCCTGGTAGCCACCCTGCGCCTACGAGCCGCCCTACACACAGAACTAACCCCGCCCCCTACCCACTGACCCGGGCCAAATGTCCCCCGGCCGAGACCGAGCTGCCCCCGGCCGGGGTCGGGGGCTGCGGCCAGGGCCGGGGACGGGGGCTGCGGGACCAGGGCCGGGGACGGGGGCGGGGTGGGGTGTTGGCCGGGACGTAAAGCGTGATTTGTGGCGCACAAAGAAGCCACAACTATCGAACGTCGGGCACAGGGCGCCTAAATCATGCAGTCCAGGCCAACACCCCACCCCGCCCCCGGCACCGGCCCCCACCCGCAGCCAACCCGCGCACAGGAAAGCCCCAGCCCCGCCGGCGCTTGAGGCACAGGGGCCCGGGGACTGGTCCCCGGCGACACCGCCGCGCCGCGCCCCGCCGCTACACCGCCTGGCGGACGTGCGCCCGCACCCAGTCCACGATGGCCGTAGTCGTCGCCCCCGGAGTGAAGATCTCGGCCACGCCCTTCTCCTTCAGCGGAGCGATGTCCGCCTCCGGGATGATCCCGCCACCGAACACCTTGATGTCCTCCGCATCGCGCTCCGCGAGGAGTTCCAGCACGCGCGCGAACAGCGTGTTGTGCGCCCCCGACAGGATCGAGAGACCGATCGCGTCGGCGTCCTCCTGGATCGCCGTGTCGACGATCTGTTCGGGGGTCTGGTGGAGGCCGGTGTAGATGACCTCCATGCCCGCGTCCCGCAGGGCCCGCGCGATCACCTTGGCGCCTCGGTCGTGGCCGTCGAGGCCCGGCTTGGCCACCACCACACGGATCGGACCGGTCACACCCATCGCACTGCCTCCCGAGTGAACGAACGTTAAGTACAGCATCGCGCACACCCCCGTTTCGCGGTCAACCACGAGGGGGAAATCACACGTGGGATGGCGTACCACCGCTCCGCGCCGACAGCCGCCCGGCACGGGGCGGTAGGACGCCCCGGTCCCGAGTCGCCATGACCTACGGGGGGGGCCGTCCATGGGACTGACCATGTCCGGGGCCGCGCTGCGCGCCGGTGTACTGGAAGCGATCGTGCTCGGCGGGCACATCCTCCTGTATCCCACCGGAGTACTCCCGGAGCGACCCGCCGCCACAGCAACCACCACCACCGCCCACGAGCGCCCGCCGGTCCTCCTGCTCCACGGATTCACCGACAACCGCTCCGTCTTCGTCCTGCTGCGCCGCACCCTGGGTGCCTGCGGCCGGCGGCAGGTGGAGTCGTACAACTACTCCCCCTTCACGCGCGACCTGCGCGTCACGGCCCGGCACCTCGCCCGCCGCGTCGAGGAGCTGTGCGAGCGCACGGGTCAGGACCGGGTGGACCTCGTGGGGCACAGCCTCGGCGGACTGGTCGGGCGGTACTACGTCCAGCGCCTCGGCGGCGACGCGCGCGTCCGCACGCTCGTCACGCTCGGCACCCCGCATTCCGGCACCCGCGTGGCGCCGTTCATGGACGCGCACCCCCTGGTCCGGCAAATGCGCCCGGATTCCGAGGTGATCGCCGAACTTCGCGCGCCCGCGCCCGGCTGCCTGACCCGGTGCGTGGCGTTCTGGAGCGAGTTCGACGCATTGATGGACCCGACCGGGACGGCCCGCATCGAGCACCCGGACCTGCTCGTGGAGAACGTGCAGGTCACCGGCATCGGACACCTCGCCCTGCCCGCGCACCCCACCGTCATCGCGGCGGTCCGGCGCGCACTCGACGGGCCCAGGCCGACCGCCCTCCCGCACCCCGGCGCAGCTTCCGTCGCCTGACCGGCCGGCCACCCCAGCAGTCAGCCCACCTGCCACCCCACCGGCCACCCCATCGGGCGCCCGCCGGGACCTCGACCGTGGGAGCGAAAAGCGGCGCCCAGTCGAACGTCTTTCGAACTCAAGGCCAAGGCTGGGTCTTCGGCCGACCGAAAGGCGGCCGAATGCCCGGTTCCGCCGAGCACGAATCCCTCCGAAGATTGTCGTTGCGAGTAACCGCCGGGTACAGTCACGCCACTGCTCTCCTCCGAGGACCCCACATTCCTCGGCCACCCAGGCCCCCCGCTGCCGAGGCGAAAGAGAAGTTGGTGAACGACCGCCCCTCGTCGGGCCAGTACCCCGATTTCGGGTATGACGGCCTTTCCACCACCACTTTCGCTGGCGATTCAGCGTTTACGCGCTATGAAACGCAGGACCAGGGCTACAACTACGGCTCCACCTACGGTTCCTACGACACCGGCTCGTACGACACCACGGCATGGACCGCCCCCCAGAACGACTACGCGCAGCCGTCCGCCGACGGCTACGCCGGCTACGCCGCACCCGACGGCTACCTCTCGACCGTCCCCACGCAGGGCGGCGTCTCCCTGGACTACCAGTCCACCGCGTTCGGCTACGACACGTCCGCCGAACAGACCGGCCACTGGTCGGTCCCGGGCTACGGGACCGAGACCGGAACCTACGACGCCACCGCCTGGAACACGGCCACCGAGCAGACCTACGGCTACAGCGGCGGCTACGAGCAGCAAGCCCCGGAGCCGACGCAGGATCAGCCCCAGGCCCAGGCACACGCCCACGGCTACGAGCAGCAGTACGCCTACGACTACGGGTACGAGGCCTACGCCACCGCTCCCTCCTCGCCCGAGGCCGAGGTCGAGGCCGAGACGGCCTACACCGAGACCGCCGTCTTCGAGTTCCTCCCCGCCGGTGCCGATGCCCATGGCGACGTCGAGACCGACGACACGGACGCGGACCTGGCCCGGAACTTGGACCTGGACCTGGACCTGGATCCGGACTCCCAGGTCCACGACCTCCCCACCCAGACCATGCCCGTGACCCCGGCCGGGCCCCGCCCCTCGCGCCGCGCCGGCTCCAAGCCCGCCTCGAAGCCCGTCGCCAAGGCGAGCACCGCCAAGGCCGGTGCCAGCAACCGGCGTCGTACCCCGGCCAAGCGTTCCGCGCTGCTGACCGTGGCCGTTCCCTCGGCCTGCGTGATGGGTGTCGCGGGTGTGGCCGCCGCCTCCGTGGGCGGGCTCACCGGTACGGAGAAGCCGTCCGAGGAGACCACCACCCTGGCCGCGCCCGACCCGGCCTCCATCAAGCCGGTCGCGGCGAACAGCAAGCTCGACACGCAGCTCACCGCCCTCAGCGCCGATGCGGGCGACTTCGCGGACCGCGCGAGCCGCACCCAGGAACGCATCGACCTGCGCCTGCGCCAGGACGAGGAGAAGAAGCGGAAGGCGGAGGAGGCCGCGGCCAAGGAAGCGGCCCGCCCCAAGTTCGCGCTCCCCGTCGCACGGCACGGCCTCAGCGCCGGCTTCGGCCAGGCGGGCGTCAACTGGATGTCCGTGCACACCGGCATCGACTTCCCGGTGTCCTACGGGACTTCGGTCATGGCGGCCACCGACGGAACCGTGCGCAGCCAGTGGAACTCCGCCTACGGCAACATGGTGATACTCACCGCGGCCGACGGCACCGAGACCTGGTACTGCCACCTCAGCAGCGCCAAGATCCGCTCCGGCAAGGTCAAGGCCGGCGACGTGATCGCGTACTCCGGCAACTCCGGCAACTCCACCGGCCCGCACCTCCACTTCGAGGTGAGGCCGGGCGGCGGCTCCCCGGTCGACCCGCAGGCCTGGCTGCGCGCCAAGGGCCTGAACCCGAACTAGGACGGCGCACGACGTGGAAGGGCCCGCCCCCCGAGGGGGCGGGCCCTTCCAGTTACCCGCGGCGCGGGACGTCCGGCCTCGCCTCGGCTCCCGCTAGAGCTTCTGCACCGGCGCGTACCGCAGCAGCAGCCGCTTCGGCTTCTCGTCCCCGAAGTCGATGGTGGCCTGCGCGTCCGCGCCCGCTCCCCTGACCTCCATGACCGTGCCCAGCCCGAACTGGTCGTGCGTGACCCGGTCCCCGACCACCAGCGCGATGACCGGCTTGTCGGAGGCCCGCCGCGTCGCGAACCCCGACGGGCCCGACTTCGTACGCGAAGAGGACAGGAAGGCCTCCGGCGAGGTGCCGAAGGTGGCCTTCGATCCGCCGCCGCCCGAGCCCGAGGACCCGTACCCGGAGCTGCGCATCGGGCCGGCCGGCTTCTGCGCCGCGCCCGTCCGCTTCCACTGCAGGTACTCGGCCGGAATCTCTTCCAGGAACCGCGACGGCGGGTTGTACGACGGGGTGCCCCAGGCACTGCGCATGCTGGACCGCGTCAGGTACAACCGCTCGCGCGCCCGCGTGATGCCGACGTAGGCGAGGCGGCGCTCCTCCTCCAGCTCCTTGGTCTGTCCCAGCGCGCGCATGTGCGGGAAGACCCCGTCCTCCATGCCGGTCAGGAAGACCACCGGGAACTCGAGGCCCTTGGCGGTGTGCAGGGTCATGAGGGTGATGACCCCGTTGCCGTCGGTGTCCTCGTCCGGGATCTGGTCGGAGTCGGCGACCAGCGCGACCTGCTCCAGGAACTCGGCGAGCGTGCCGGGGCCCACCGGCGGGGCGCCGTTCTCGGCGGCCTCGGCCGCCGCCGCTTCCCGTGCCTGCTCGAACTCGAGCGCCACGGCCGCGAGCTCCTGAAGGTTCTCGATGCGCGTCTCGTCCTGCGGGTCGGTCGAGGCCTGGAGTTCGGCGAGGTAGCCCGTACGCTCCAGGACCGCTTCCAGGACCACGGCCGGGCCGGCGCCGGAGTCGACGATCGTACGGAGCTCCTCCATCAGCACGTTGAAGCGCTTGACGGCGTTGGTCGAGCGGGCGGCCATGCCGAAGGCCTCGTCGACCCGGCGAAGCGCCTGCGGGAAGGTGATCTTCTCGCGCATCGCCAGCGCGTCGATCATCGCCTCGGCGCGCTCGCCGATCCCGCGCTTGGGCACGTTCAGGATCCGGCGGAGCGGGACGTTGTCCTCGGGATTCGACAGGACGCGCAGGTACGCGAGGACGTCGCGGACCTCCTTGCGCTCGTAGAACCGGACGCCGCCGACGACCTTGTAGGGCAGTCCGACGCGGATGAAGATCTCCTCGAACACACGGGACTGCGCGTTGGTCCGGTAGAAGATCGCGACGTCGCCGGCCTTCGCGTCGCCCGCGTCCGTCAGCCGGTCGATCTCGTCGGCGATGAACTGCGCCTCGTCGTGCTCGGTGTCCGCGACGTAGCCGGTGATGACGGAGCCGCTGCCGGCCTCCGTCCACAGGTTCTTCGCGCGGCGGTTCTCGTTGCGCTCGATGACCGCGTTGGCGGCGGACAGGATCGTCTGGGTGGAGCGGTAGTTCTGCTCCAGCAGGATCGTGGTCGCGTCCGCGTAGTCCTCTTCGAACTGGAGGATGTTGCGGATCGTCGCGCCGCGGAAGGCGTAGATCGACTGGTCGGCGTCACCCACCACGCACAGCTCGGCGGGCGGCAGGTCCGGGTAGCCGGTGCCGACCAGCTCGCGCACGAGCGTGTACTGGGCGTGGTTGGTGTCCTGGTACTCGTCGACCAGCACGTGCCGGAAGCGGCGCCGATAGTGCTCGGCGACGTCCGGGAAGGCCTGGAGCAGGTGGACGGTGGTCATGATGATGTCGTCGAAGTCGAGCGCGTTGGCCTCGCCGAGGCGCCCCTGGTACATCGCGTACGCCTGGGCGAGGGTCTTCTCGAAGCCGTCCGCGGCCTGCCCGGCGAAGGCGTCCGCGTCGATGAGCTCGTTCTTGAGGTTCGAGATCTTGGCGCTGAAGGCCTTCGGCGGGAACTTCTTCGGGTCCAGGTCCAGGTCGCGGCAGACGAGCGCCATCAGGCGCTTCGAGTCGGCCGCGTCGTAGATCGAGAAGGAGGAGGTGAAACCCAGCCGCTTGGACTCGCGGCGCAGGATGCGCACGCACGCGCTGTGGAAGGTGGAGACCCACATGGCGTTCGCGCGCGGGCCGACCAGGCCCTCGACGCGCTCCTTCATCTCACCGGCGGCCTTGTTGGTGAAGGTGATCGCCAGGATCTGGCCGGGGTGGACCCCGCGCGCGCCCAGCAGGTGGCCGATGCGGTGCGTCAGCACGCGCGTCTTGCCGGAGCCGGCGCCGGCCACGATGAGCAGTGGGGAGCCCGCGTGCACCACGGCGGCGCGCTGCTCCGTGTTCAGCCCCTCCAGGAGGGCCGCCGGGTCGATGACGGGCCTGGGGGCGCCGTCGCGGTAGTACGCGTCCCCGGAGAGGGGCGCGTCGAACCGGCCCCCGAAGAGATCGTCCGCGCCCGTCTCGGGGGCGGCGTGGTCTTCGGGCGGCGGGGGGACCTCTTCGGAGGGGGAGAGGTCGGCCAGGAAGCTGTCGTCAAAGAGGCTGCTCATCGCCTTCCGAGTTTAGGGGGCGGGACCGACAGCCGGTCCCGCCCCCGGAAAATCCCCGTCCCGCCCCCGGGAAAATCCCGGCCCCGCCCCGAAAAATTCGGCGGCATATGCCCTGCGGACCCCTCCCGCCCCCTTCCGGAGCGACCCCTCCGCCGCTAGCGTGCTCCGCCAACCGGAAGGAGGTGCCGGCCCGTGTACACGTACGGATTCCCCTCGTCCCATCCCTCCCCCCACCACCGCAAGCCGCGCACCCGAAGACATCCGAACGCCCCCGCCGCGGTCGTCACGACCGCGGCCCTTTCCTCCTTAGGCCTGCTCCTCCCCCACCAGGCCGCGGCGGCGCCGGCGCCCCGCCCCTCGGTGGAGGAGGTACGGACCCGCGTGGACGAGCTGCACCGGCAGGCGGGCACGGCCACCCAGGCCTACGACGCCGCGGCCGGGCGGACCGAGGAGCAGCGGGCCCTGCTGTCGGCGCTCATGGACCAGGTGGCCGCCACCACCCAGAAGCTGAACGAGGCCCGGCGGCTGCTCGGCAGCTACGCCGCCGACCGGTACCGCGGGGCCGGCGGGCTCGGCGGGACCGCGACCCTGCTGCTCAGCGACGATCCGCAGGCCTTCTTCGCGCAGACGCACCTGCTGAACCGGCTCGGCGGCCGCGAGGACGCGCTGCTCGCCCAGTACACCCGGGCCCGGGCGGAGACGGCCGGCAAGCGCCGGGAGGCGGCCGTCGTGGTCTCGGAGCTGGAACGGGCGCAGGAGCAGCTGCGCGGGCGCAAGCAGGAGGTCCAGCTCCGGCTCGCGGAGGCGAACGAACTGCTCGCGCGGCTCACCGCGCCGGAGCGGGCGCGGGCCCTGGCCCCGCGGCCCCCGGCCGCCTCGGGACCGCGACCCGCCGACGCCCCCGCGTCGGCGTCCGGCGCCAGGGCGGTCGCCTTCGCCCGGGCCCAGCTGGGAAAGCCGTACGTCTGGGGCGCGACCGGCCCGCGCTCGTACGACTGCTCCGGCCTGACCCAGGCCGCCTGGCGGGCCGCGGGGATCACGCTGCCGCGCACCACCTGGGACCAGGTGAAGGCGGCGCCGAGGATCGGGGCGTTGGACCTGCGCCCGGGTGACCTGGTCTTCTTCTATGCGGACATCAGCCACGTCGGGATCTACATCGGCGGCGGCCGCATGATCCACGCCCCGCGGCCGGGGTCGTCCGTCCGCGAGGAATCGGTCTACTACCAGCCGATCTACGGGAGCGTCCGCCCGGGATGAGCGGGCCGGCGTCGACGGCCCGCCCCGTCGGCGTGTCCGTCACTCAGCGCCACCGCACGGCGGGCGGTCCGGCGTGGCGCTCACCGTCCGTATCAGAGGAGTTGGCGGTGCGCCCGCCAACTCACCCTCTCCGTTGGTCCGTTCGTGCCGTTCGATTCGCAGGTTCGGCCAACCGGACCTAGCGTCGAGCACATCGAGGAGCATTTCCTTCCCTTTGCGGACAAATTGTTCGCTGCTGCGCCTCGGGGACCCGGAGGATTCACCATGCTTTCCCTACGTGTCGCGTCCGTAGCCCTGCTGTCCACCGCCGCCTTCGCGCTCGCCGCGCCGATGGCCTCGGCCGACGACGGCGGGACCACGCCCAACGTCACGTCCTTCGGTTTCACCGTCTCCCCCGCCACGGTCGCCCCGGGCGGCACCGTCACGCTGAACGCCACCGAATGCCAGGAGCCGCTGGTCAAGGTCTCCTCGGGCGTCTTCGACGCGGTCGAGCTCAACGAGGGCAAGTCCGCCACCGTCACGGTGGACGCTGACGCCAAGCCGGGCGCCCGGTACGAGGTCACCTTCGACTGCAAGGGCGAGAAGGGCACGACCACCCTCACGGTCGCGAGCCACTCGATCGGAACCGGCACCGGCACCGGCACCGGCACGACCACCCCCTCCAAGGGCGTCAAGGCCGGCCTCGGCGGCGGCGCGGGCGGCCTGAACGGCACCGAGATCGCGGCCGGTTCCGTGCTGCTGGCCGGTGCGCTCGGTGGTGGCGTGTTCCTGATGCGCCGCCGTGCGGACGGCAACGCCTAATGGGACGTATCGGGTCGTAGAGACTTGATGTTGTAGCCGCCAGCAGGTGAGCACTTCCGATGCCGGAGCCGTTCGAGTTCTGTGGTCAGACCGTGCCCCTGCTGGTCGGCCGGGAGGCCATGACCGCTGATGGGATGGCGTGCCCGCCCACGGGCGTGAGCACTGGATCCATTAGGCCGCGTGCCGTGCCTTCCGCAGGCTGCTGTGCAACTGAACGAACGGATACGAGCGGGAGAGAACTGTTGCTGCTGATCGGTGACGACTGGGCCGAAGACCATCACGATGTCGAGGTCCAGGACGGGACGGGCCGCAAGCTGGCCGTCGCGACCCTGCCCGAGGGGGTGGAGGGCATCGCGAAACTGCACGCGCTCATCGCGAAGTACGGTGGCGCGGATGTGGACTCCGCCGAGGTGGTGGTGGGGATCGAGACCGATCGCGGCCCGTGGGTGCAGGCCCTGATCGCCTCCGGCTACCAGGTGTTCGCGATCAACCCGAGGCAGGTCAACCGGTTCAAGGAACGCTACGGAACCTCCGGCGCCAAGAGCGATAAAGGCGATGCGCACGCGCTGGCAGACATGGTCCGTATCGACCGTGACCAGTTGCGGCCCGTCGCTGGAGACAGCGAGCAGGCCCAGGCCGTGAAGGTCGTCGCCCGTGCCCACCAGACACTGATCTGGGAACGCACCCGCACCTTCCAGCGGCTGCGCAATACGCTGCGCGAGTACTTCCCCGCGGCCCTGGACGCCTACGCCGACTTGGCGCTGACCAGCACGGACGCACTGGAGCTGCTGATCAAGGCGCCCACGCCCGCCACCGCGGCGAAGCTGACGCGCCCCCAGATCACCGCGGTCCTGACCCGCCACCGCCGGCACAACCGGCCCCAGAAAGCCGCCACGATCCAGACCGCGCTGCGAGAAGAACACCTCGGTCTGCCCGAACCGGTGACCGCCGCCTACGCGGCCGCCGCGACAGCCCACGCGCGCCTGCTGATCAGTCTGAACGAGCAGATAGCCGAGCTCGAAAGGCAGGTGAAGGCACATTTTCTTGAGCACCCGGACGCTGAGATCTACCTCTCGATGCCCGGCATCGCGGAGATCACCGGCGCCCGGGTGCTCGCCGAGTTCGGGGACGACCCCACCCGCTACGACAACGCGAAGGCCCGCAAGAACTACGCCGGGACCAGCCCTATCACCCGGGCCTCCGGCAAGAGCCACACCGTCCAGGCCCGCTACGTCCGCAACAACCGCCTCGCCTCGGCCCTGCAACTCCAGGCGTTCTCCGCGCTGAACACCTCACCCGGCGCCCGCCGCTACTACGACAAGCAGCGCGCCCGCGACGCCGGCTACAACCCTGCCCTCCGCCAGGTCGGAAACCGCCTCGTCGGCATCCTCCACGGATGCCTCAAAACCCGCACCCACTACGACGAAGCAACCGCCTGGTCACACCACGCCCAGCTCTATCCCTCTTGACATGAAACGGCATGGGATGTCTGACCACCGGCCCCCTGAACCGCCGGGCCCGTCCGCCCCGCCCCTGGCGACCGGACGGGCCCGGTCCAGTACCCCCGCACCCCCACCACACGCACCCGCACCCCCGGAAGGAGCGCGCGTCATGCCCCGCCCCCAGGAGCGTACGAAGCCTCGCGGCGGCTGGGGCGTCGTTGCCGTGGTCGCCCTCAGCGGCACCTTCCTCCTCACCAACGGGCTCGACCTGAACGGCGGTCCGCCGCAGCCCGCGCAGGCAGCCTCCCTGGTCAGTGACCCGGCCCACGACGAGGCCGCGCGCCGCCTCCCGCCGGCCCCGCAGCCGCTGAAGTACTCCCCGCCGACCCGGATCCGGATCCCGGCCGTACAGGTCGACGCCCCCGTCACGCGCGTCGGACTCGACGCCGAGGGCTGGGTGGACGCCCCGCCGCCGCAGGACAGGAATCTGGCCGGCTGGTACGGGGGCTCCCCCGCCCCGGGCACCCGGGGCACGGCGGTGATCGACGGTCACGTGGACAACGAGCAGGGTCCGGCCGTCTTCTACACCCTCGGCTCGCTCGAGCGGGGCCGGCACATCGAGGTGGACCGACAGGACGGCCGCACCGCCGTGTTCACGGTCTACGGCATCGAGGTCGTGGGTAAGAACGACTTCCCGGCGACGCGGATCTACGGCCCCAAGGGCGCCCCCGAACTCCGCGTGATCACCTGCGGCGGCGGCTTCTCGAAGAGGGACGGCTACGACGGCAATGTGGTCGTCTTCGCCCGCCTGACGGAGATCCGCGGATAGAGCCGACCCAGGTACGGACACCCGAACCACCAGGTCCAGTCACGTACGGCCACTTCCGATCATCTCGTCATCTGCCCGTTACCTTCGGGTCTAGCGTCCTCCCCCAAGCACCGACGGAGGAAGGACGTGAGGCCCTCGTGGCCAGTCATCGAAAGCCCAGGCAGCGCCCGCTCAACGGCGGCACGGCACGGAGCACCGTACGCACCACCGCCGCCACCCTCGCCCTCGCGGGCGCTGCCACCGCCACCGCGTTCGAAGGCACGTCCCACGCCGATCCGCAGCCGACGCCCTCACAGGTCAAGGCGGAGATGGACCGGCTCTACGAGGAGGCCGAGGCCGCGACGGAGCGGTACAACGGGGCGAAGGAGAAGGCCGACGAGGCGCAGCGCGCGCTCGACGGACTGCGGGACGAGACCGCCCGCAAGACCGACCGGCTCAACACGGCCCGCTCCGCCCTCGGTTCGCTGGCCGCGACCCAGTACCGCAGCGGCACGCTGGGCGCCGCCGTACAGCTCGCGATGTCCGACGATCCGCAGGAGTACCTGGACCGGGCCGCGCTCATCACCCGCGCCGGGAACCGCAACGCGGCCGAGATCTCGGCCGTGCGGCGGGGGCTCGACGAGGTCGGGAAGCTCAAGGACCAGGCCACCGGGCGCCTCGTCGAGCTACGGTCCCGGCAGCGCGAACTCGCGGGCCACAAGGTCGAGATCGAGGAGAAGCTGACCGCCGCGCAGCGGCTGCTGGCCAAGCTGACGGCCGAGCAGCGTGCGGCCTACGAGGCCCGCTCGGCCGGCCCGACCCCGAGCGGCCCCGCCTCGAGCGGCCCCGCCACCCAGGCTCCGCCGCCCTCCGACGGCTCCCGCGCGGCCCGCGCGGTGGCCTTCGCGTACGGGGCGATCGGCAAGCCGTACGTGTGGGGGGCGACGGGCCCGGGCTCCTACGACTGCTCCGGTCTGACCCAGGCCGCCTGGCGCGCGGCCGGGGTCTCGCTGCCGCGCACCACCTACACGCAGATCAACGCGGGACGGCGGATCTCGCGCGACGCGCTGGCCCCCGGCGACCTGGTGTTCTTCTACTCGGGCGTCACGCACGTCGGCATGTACATCGGCAACGGCCAGATGATCCACGCCCCGCGCCCCGGCTCCACGGTCCGCGTCGCCCCGGTGGACTCGATGCCCTGGGCCGGCGCCTCGCGGCCCGCCTGAACTCCGGGGTGGCGACCCGCGGTCAGATCAGCCGGCGGGCCGTCGCCCAGCGGGTCAGCTCGTGGCGGTTGGAGAGCTGGAGCTTGCGCAGCACCGCCGAGACGTGGGATTCCACCGTCTTGACCGAGATGAACAGCTGCTTGGCGATCTCCTTGTACGCGTACCCGCGCGCGATCAGCCGCAGCACCTCGCGCTCGCGCTGGGTGAGGCGGTCCAGGTCCTCGTCGACCGGCGGGGCGTCCGTGGAGGCGAAGGCGTCGAGCACGAAGCCCGCGAGGCGCGGCGAGAACACCGCGTCCCCGTCCTGGACGCGGAAGACCGAGTCCACCAGGTCGGTGCCGGTGATGGTCTTGGTGACGTAGCCGCGGGCGCCGCCCCGGATGACTCCGATGACGTCCTCGGCGGCGTCCGACACCGACAGGGCCAGGAACCGCACCGGGTCCTCGACGGCGCCCATCAGCGGGGCGCAGCGGCGCAGGACCTCGACGCCGCCGCCACCGGGCAGGTGGACGTCGAGGAGCACCACCTCGGGGCGGGTGGCGGTGATGACGGTGACGGCCTGGTCCACGTCGGCGGCCTCGCCGACGACCTCGACCCCGGTCCGCTCGGTCTCGCCGATCTCGGCCTGTACCCCGGTGCGGAACATCCGGTGGTCGTCGACGAGCACCACCCGGACCCTCCTGGTCACGCCGCCGGTGCTCGCGCTGTCCTCGGTCATGCTGCCTTCGCCGCCCTCTCCATCTCCAGCTCGACTTCCGTGCCGCCGTCGGGCGCGGACCGCAGTCGCGCGGTCCCGCCGTTGCGCTGCATCCGGCCGATGATCGATTCTCGTACGCCCATGCGGTCGTCCGGTACCGCGTCCATGTCGAAGCCCGGTCCGCGGTCCCGTACGGACACGAACACCGTCTGGCCCTCCACCTCGGCGTACACCTGGACGGGACCGCCGTCGCCACCGTACTTGGCGGCATTGACCATCGCCTCGCGCGCGGCCTGCATCTGTGCGGCCAGCTTCTCGTCGAGGGGGCAGTCGCCGACGACGACCACCTCGATCTGGACCCCGTGGTGGTCCTCCACCTCGGCGGCGGTCTTCTTCACCGCCTCGGCCAGCGTCGTCGGCTCCTCGCCCTCGTCCTTGCCGGTGCCCTCGGGCTTGTACAGCCAGTTGCGCAGCTCCCGCTCCTGGGCCCGGGCGAGGCGGCGCACCTCGCCGACGTCCTCGGCGTTGCGCTGGATCAGGGTGAGGGTGTGCAGTACGGAGTCGTGGACGTGGGCGGCCACCTCGGCGCGCTCCTGGGCGCGGATGCGCATCAGGCGCTCCTCGGAGAGGTCCTGGGTCATCCGGATCAGCCAGGGTCCCGCCAGGAGGGCGACACCGACGAGGACGGCGAGGGTGGCGGTCAGGACGTTGCCCAGCTGGGCGGCGGAGCCTCGGACCACGATGAAGACGGTCAGGCCCACGCCGACCAGGGCGACGCCCGCGAGCGCGCGGGCGGCCTGCAGCAGCCGGGCGTGCCGGCCGGCGGCCGCGTTCCAGTGGGCGCGGCGGGCGTTGTCGGCCTGGCGCCAGACGAGGACCACGCCGGCTCCGACGAGCAGGGTCGGCCACACGTACCGTCCGGAGCTGCCGCCGACCTGGACCTTGGAGATGAAGATGCCCGCGCCGACGCACAGCGCGATCAGCGCGGTGATCTGGCCCCGCTCGGGCTTGCGCAGCCGCCGGGTGCCGTCGGGGAGGGTGTCGAAGTAGGAGCGGTGGCCGCTGCGGCCGCCGACGCCGAGCGGTACGAAGACCCAGAACGCGGCGTAGAGCAGCACGCCGAGTCCGTCGCCCCACATGAGCAGGCCGAGGAAGGCGAGCCGGACCCAGACGACGGGCAGGCCCAGGTGCCCGGCGAGGCCGCGCGCGACTCCGCCGAGCATCCGGCCGTCGGCGCTGCGGTAGAGCTTGCGCTGCGGCGTCTCGTCGGAGTCCGGTGCGTACGGCGGGCGGGGGGCGGCTGCTACGGGCATGTCACCGATGGTCACACGCGCGCGGCGCCCGTGGCATCAGGGCAGCCCCCCAGTTCTCTCGGGGGGATATCAGGGTTGCGCCAGGGTAGATCCGGATGCCCGCGGCGCCGCCGGACCGTCACCATGTACGCATGACCGAAGTACACGATTCCCCGCCGCCGGACGCTGGAGCCGGCCGGAGCGCGGCCGGCCCGGGCGCCGGCTCCGC
Organism: Streptomyces sp. NBC_01264; assembly: GCF_026340675.1. Classification (NCBI taxonomy): domain Bacteria; kingdom Bacillati; phylum Actinomycetota; class Actinomycetes; order Kitasatosporales; family Streptomycetaceae; genus Streptomyces; species Streptomyces sp. NBC_01264. The sequence goes on along the minus strand of NZ_JAPEOX010000001.1, from coordinate 5,911,010 downwards.
TTCGCCGCTCGCCGAGCGCCCTCCCCTGCGCCGCACCAAGCGCGACAAGGTGCTCGCGGGCGTGTGCGGCGGGCTGGGCCGGTACTTCGGTCTCGACCCGGTGATCTTCCGGATCGTGCTCGGCGTCCTCGCCGTCACCGGCGGCGTCGGCCTGATCTTCTACGGCTTCGCGTGGCTGCTCCTGCCCCAGGAGGGCGAGGAGGACAGCGAGGTGAAGAAGCTGCTGACCGGCCGGGTCGAGGGCTCGACGCTGGCGGCGGTGTTCGCCGCGCTGGTGGGCTGCGCCCTGTTCCTGTCGATGCTGGACAACGGCGGCCTGGCGGTCTTCTCCGTCCTGGCCGTCCTGGCCCTGGGCGGCGCGGCGTACTGGTCGCAGCGGCGGCGGAGCGGGTCCGGCGCGGCTCCCGAGGAGAAGGCCGCGCCGGGCGCCGAGTTCGTGTACCCGGCGGCGACCCGCACGGGGCACCGCACCGCGCACAGTCCGGCGCCGCCCGAGACCCAGGCGCCGCCCACGCCCGGCGGCCCGTCCTGGTGGCGGGATCCGCTGGTCAAGGACGGCACGACCGGGCCGGTCGGTTCGACGGGGTACCTGTGGGGCCCCGAGGACTCGCCCGAGGTCGCCCCCGGCAGCGGCCCGGCCACGGCTCCGCCGTTCCGGGAGCGCGTCTCCGGGGAGCACCCGGGCGGCATCGGCGGCCGGGTGTTCGTGCTGGCCGCGCTGGCCGGGAGCACAGCCACCGCCGCGGTCTGGGAAGGCAGCACCCTGAGCCATGCCCTGCAGGTCGGCTTCGCCGCCGGCCTCGCCGTCTTCGGCCTGGGGCTCGCGGTGAGTTCGTTCAAGGGCCGCACGGGCTTCGGCACGATCCTCCTCTCGGTGATCACGGCCGTCCTGCTGGCCGGGGCGGTCGCGCTGCCGAAGGACATCAGCACCGACTGGCGCGTCGTGGACTGGCATCCGACCGCGGTGTCCGAGGTGGCTCCGGTGTACGAGGCGGGCACCGGGCTCGCCACCTTGGACCTCAGCCACGTGGACGTGCCCAAGGGCACGACCATCCCCGTCCGCGCCTCCATCGACGCGGGCCGGCTGCGGGTGATCCTCCCGAGGGAGGTCACCGCGAAGACGGAGGCGACGATCAGGCTGGGCGACATCCAGATGCCGGGCGACAACGGCGAGGACATACGGGTGCGCAACCGCACCGAGACCCGGACGGCGACCCTGCCCCCCGAATCGGGCACCAAGGCCGGCGGCACGATCGAGCTGCACCTGAGCGCGGGTGTGGGACAGGTGGAGGTGGCCCGTGCGGCGTCATGAGTTCCAGCCGGGACGGCTGATCGCGGGACTGGTCCTGATGGCGGCCGGGGTGCTCTATCTCCTCGGCGCGGCCGGCGAGGCCGATCCGCCCTGGTTCTTCGTCCTCATGATGGCCGCGGGCGGTCTGGCCTTCGCGGCCGTCGTGGGGCTGGTGACCTACGCCGTGCGCCGCGACCGGCGCGAGCGGATCAGCGAGTCCAGCGAGAGGTAGGGCGCTCCGGCGAGGATCAGCGGGGTCCAGGCCATCAGGTAGATCAGGTCGTTGCCGTAGTAGTACGGGGTCACCGCCCAGGAGACGGTGAGCCACAGGCTGAGCGAGATCAGCGCCCCGCCGACGGCGGCGATCCGGGTCAGCAGGCCGGCCAGGACCCCCAGGCCGACCAGGAGTTCCCCGATGGCCAGGGCCACGGCGAAGCCGACGGGCGCCTTCAGGGCCAGGTCCACCATGGCCGGGATCGCCGAGGTGTCGCGCACCCCGTCCATCAGTTCGCCGATGGAGCCGCTGCCGGTGGCGGAGAGGAAGGCGGAGTCGGTCAGCTTGTCCAGGCCGGCGTAGACGAAGGTCACGCCGAGGAAGATCCGCAGGGGCAGGAGCGCGTGGCGGGCGGCGAGCTCGCGCAGACCGCACAGATCGCGCCGGCGGCTCTGTCCGGTGGGTGCGTCAGGGGCGCCGGAGGGGACGTCAGTTCGGGTCACGCGCTATGTGTACCCGTTTCACTCGGCCACGTCGATGGTGCACCGGTTTGATTCCACCCCGGCAGCGGTGACGACCTGGATCTCGATCCGCCCCGGCTCCACCTCCGCCGGGACCGGCACGGTCAGTACGGCGTCGGACGGGTTGGTGAAACCGCCCGCCACCGGGACCAGCGGTACGTGCACATGGACCGCGCCCACCCGGACCACCAGCCGGGCCAGCATCTCCGGTGTCTGCGCCCCCGGCGGGACGAAGCCCAGTCCGCGGATCTCGATGTCGTCCCCGGGCCGGATCGCCGCGTCCAGATCCCCGGGCTCGCGTCTGCGCACCACCGACAGGACCAGCGGGCGGCTGCCCTCCGCGTACTTCGCCGCCAGGTACACGGCCGCCGACAGCGCCACCAGCAGCGCCAGCGCCCACGGCAGCGCCGGCAGCCGGTCCGGGAACCGGGCCAGTGAGACCGCCGCGAAGGCCAGCACCACCGTGGAGACCAGCACGTACTGGGCGTCCGGGAAGGAACCCCGGCCCGCGTCGTCCGTCAGCAGGTCCGCCCCGGTGGGACGGTCCGCCGGCAGCTTCTGCAGCCGCTGCCCCATGATCCGTACGGAGACCACCCGGCGCACCAGCACCGCGACCCCCGAGGTCAGCCCGAGCACCGCCAGCAGCGGCAGCGCCCGGTCGAAGGCGAGCCCCTCGTACAGCGCCTGGCGCTCGGGTCCCGGCGAGGAGGCCGCGAGCCGCAGCGCGGGCAGCAGCGTCGCGAAGGCGGTGAGCACCAGCCAGGCGCTCGGCACCACCTTCGAGGTGGACAGCCGGTTGTCCTCGCCGACCAGCGGGGCCAGCAGACCGCCCCGGACCGTCTGCGCGCGGGCCGCCACCGTCAGCAGCGCGGCCAGCACGAGCGCGGCCAGCAGCCCGGCGGTGCGCGTCGTGGACCAGCCGGTGCCGAGCGCGGTGCCGACCTGGACCAGGAGCAGCACCCCCGCGGCGATCCACACGGCGAGGACCGCCCGCCGGGAGAACAGGTAGAGCCAGGAGCTGCCCGCCTCCCGGCCCCGGTCGGCGACCATCCGGGCCGAGAGGGTCAGCTCGTCGGAGACCCACTGGCGGGAGGCCCCGAGGGAGTGGGCCACGGCGGCCGGCACCCCCTGCCCGGAGGCGAACTCGTCGCGCTTCTCCAGGAACGCTGCGACCGCCCGGCGGTGCCCCTCTCGTGTGCAGTCCTCGCAGGCACAGGCCGCGGTATGGGTGCTTCTGGACATCTCTTGGACAGCCACGAACGTGCCGCCTCTCTGAACTACGGTGCGATGCCAGCGAATTGTGCACCACTGCGGCAGTGTTCCGGATTGCGCACGATGTCAGAGCAGGTGATTAACCGTTCATGATGTTGACGGACCCGCTCCTGAGGTCTCCAGCAGCGGCTGGCAGTTGACCCAGGCCGCGAGATCGGACCCGAACCGCTCCCGGGTCGCGAGGGCGCTGTGGTGGCTGATGAGCACCGTCTTCCCGGCCGCCCGCGCGATCAGCTGGACCTGCGCGGCCCGCTCCGCCGCGATGAACCACCATGCGGCGGCCTCCACCGAGTCGCCGACCGTCAGCAGCCCGAGGTTGCGCAGGACCAGCGCCTTGTAGGGGCCGAGCGCGCTCGCGATCCGCTCGGCGTCCCCGCCGCCCACGTCCCCGCCGCCCAAGGCCCCGCCGACCGAGAACTCGTCGAGCAGCGCGTGGTCCTCGTAGAAGGCGCAGGCCTCCTGCGTGACGGGGGCGAGCAGTTCGCCGAGCGCGGCGAGCGCCCTGCCGTACGGGGCCTGCGTGCGGACGACGGCCACCACGGCGGGCCGGGCGCGGTGGACGGCCGCGTGCACGGCGAAGGCCAGCTGGTTGACCCTGCGCTCCCCCTGGCGGACCCGCCCCTCCCCGTCGACGAGCAGCAGGTCCTCGGGGCCGATCGCGCCGAAGGCCCGGCCGAAGGGGTTCACCCAGTAGCAGTCCTCGAACTCCGGGTCCCGGGCGCTGACGTGCCCGCCCACCCCGTCCTCGTACCCGAGCCGGCCCAGCAGCCGCAGCGCCCCGGCGAGCCGCTCCTTGCGGTGCGCGCGCTCCTGCGCGGCGGTGGCGAACACCGGCGGCATCTCGAAGCCCAGCCGCTCGACGGGCACGGGTGCGGGTGCACTGGCTGGTGGCTCGGTCATGGCCCCTCCTTCAAGGTCGCGGCGCAAAGTACCCGCGACCGGCCGAAGAGGCCATACACGCGGCGAGGCCGCCGCTCCCGTACGGGAGCGGCGGCCTCGTCACCTACTGCGGGGCGCGTGGGGGGGTTACTCCCACTCGATGGTGCCCGGGGGCTTGCTCGTGCAGTCCAGGACCACGCGGTTCACGTCCGGCACCTCGTTGGTGATGCGGGTGGAGATCCGCGCGAGCACCTCGTACGGCATGCGCGTCCAGTCCGCGGTCATCGCGTCCTCGGAGGAGACGGGGCGCAGCACGATCGGGTGGCCGTAGGTACGGCCGTCGCCCTGGACGCCGACGCTGCGGACATCGGCCAGCAGGACGACCGGGCACTGCCAGATCTCCTTGTCCAGGCCGGCTGCCGTGAGCTCGTGGCGGGCGATGGCGTCGGCCTCGCGGAGCAGGTCCAGGCGCTCCTTGGTGACCTCTCCGACGATGCGGATGCCCAGGCCGGGGCCGGGGAACGGCTGGCGCTGGACGATCTCGGCGGGCAGGCCGAGCTCCTGGCCGACCATCCGGACCTCGTCCTTGAACAGCTGGCGCAGCGGCTCGACGAGCTCGAACTCGATGTCGTCGGGCAGGCCGCCCACGTTGTGGTGGGACTTGATGTTGGCGGTGCCGGTGCCGCCGCCGGACTCGACGACGTCCGGGTACAGGGTGCCCTGGACCAGGAAGGCGACCGCGGGGCCGTCCTCCTGGAGGATCTCCAGCTGGGCCTGCTCGAAGACGCGGATGAACTCGCGGCCGATGATCTTGCGCTTGGTCTCCGGGTCGGAGACCCCGGCCAGCGCGTTCAGGAACCGCTCCTGGGCGTCGACGACCTTCAGCCGCGCGCCGGTGGCGGCGACGAAGTCCTTCTCGACCTGCTCGGTCTCGCCCTTGCGCATCAGACCGTGGTCCACGTACACGCAGGTGAGCTGCGAGCCGATGGCCTTCTGCACGAGGGCCGCGGCGACCGCCGAGTCCACGCCGCCGGACAGGCCGCAGATGGCGCGCTTGTCGCCGACCTGCTCGCGGATGAGGGCGACCTGCTCCTCGACGATGTTGCCGGGGGTCCAGGTGGGCTTGAGGCCCGCGCCACGGTAGAGGAAGTGCTCCAGGATCTGCTGGCCGTGCGTGGAGTGCATCACCTCGGGGTGGTACTGCACGCCGTAGAGCTTCTTCTCGTCGTTCTCGAAGGCCGCGACCGGGACGACGTCGGTCGACGCGGTGACGGTGAAGCCCTCGGGAGCCGCCGAGCAGGCGTCGCCGTGGGACATCCACACCGACTGGTTCTCGGGGGTGCCCTCGAAGAGGGTGGATCCGGCCTTGGAGACGGCCAGCGGGGTACGGCCGTACTCGCGCGAGCCGGTGTTGTCGACGGTGCCGCCGAGGGTGACCGCCATGAGCTGGAAGCCGTAGCACATGCCGAAGACGGGGACGCCGGCCTCGAAGATCGCGCCGTCGAGCTGGGGGGCGCCCTCCTCGTACACGGAGGACGGTCCGCCGGAGAGGATGATCGCCTTCGGGTTCTTGGCGAGCATCTCGGCCACGGGCATCGTGCTGGGCACGACCTCGGAGTAGACCCGTGCCTCGCGGACGCGGCGGGCGATCAGCTGCGCGTACTGGGCGCCGAAGTCGACGACGAGCACCGTGTCCGGGGCGCTGTCGTGGGTGGCGAAGGTGGCTTCTGGCACGGGGCAGGCCTTCCGGCGGAAGAGGGGGTTGTTTTGTCGATTCTAACGGGGGACGGATACCCCTCTTCGTCTCAGTGTCCGAACCGGCTTGGCACGGAGCGGGACAGAGGGTCATAATCCCTCCATGCGCAAGCAGCTGAGCTTCCTCTTTACCTATGGCACCGGCCGGTCCGGTCGCCATGGGTCATCGTGATGCTCGCTTGAGCCACTGACTTCCCAGAGCGCCCCGGTCCGACAGGACCGGGGCGCTCTGGCGTTTCCGCTCCTGCCGGCCCTCACCCACAGGAGACCGACCATGACCATGACGACGACCACGATCCCGAACACGATCGCCCCCGAGCAGCTGATCGCCGGCTCCCGCGAGCGGATCGACGCCATCGACGACCGGATCATCGGCCTGATCCAGGAACGGATGGCCGTCTCGACCGTGATCCAGGAGGCCCGGATCGGCTCGGGCGGGCGCCGGGTGCACCTGTCGCGGGAGATGGAGGTCCTGACCCACTGGAGCGACGCCCTCGGCAAGCCCGGCACCGCGCTCGCGATGACCTTGCTGGAGCTGTGCCGCGGCCGGGTCTGAGCCCCGCCGCGGTGCCCGTGACGCCTGTTCGTCACCCGTCCGGACCGTGACCGCCCCCGCGGCGCTTCGTTGATGCGGATGACCGTGCCAGCCAGGTGCGGGACCGCAGCACCACGCGTGGCTCGCTGGAGCGATGAGACGCACCCCCTGCCGGGCGTGCGTCGTGGGACCTCGCTCCTTCATGTGACCGGACGGCAGGGGACAGCAGCCTGGTCACCACACAAAGGACGGCCGGCCCGGGGGACGCCCCGGACCGGCCGTTCTTCTGTTTCCCCCGTCTACTGATCTCCCCCGTTGACGCTCTCCCCCGGTGCTACGCGCGGCCGGTGGACCGGCGGCGGAACGCGAGGAACACCGCGCCACCGGCGGCGACGAGCGCCGCGCCCGCGATCAGGACCGGCCCCGCGCTGGCGCCCGTCTCGGCGAGGCCGCCGTTCGGGGTCTTGCCGTTACCGGAACTGGCGCCCGGGCTCGGAGTGGTGCTCGTACCCGGCGTGGCCGTCGGGCTCGTGGAGGACGTCGGCTTCGGGCCGGGGGTGGTCGGAGCCGGCGTGGGCGTGACCTGCTTGCCGTTGATCACGAAGGCGGCCTTGTCGTTGGCGTGCAGCGGGTCCCAGCTGATCGGCGCCGCACCCTCGGGGGACCAGCTGCCGACCGTGACGGACCCGGTGGCCTCCGCGATCACCTTCTCGATCTTCAGCTCGAACGGGAAGGCGAACTTCTCCTTCTCCCCGATCACGTGCGAGGTCGGGCAGAAGTAGCGCGGGGCGCCCAGCTGCTGCTCGCGGTAGCCGGCCGAGGCCGTGACGGCCCTGCAGGACTTCGGCGCCTTGGTGACCTTCGCGCCCGCCGGGATCACGATGTCAGCCATGGCGACGTCCTCGCCCGAGCGGAGGTAGGCGACCCACGCGGGGCCGTCGTTGCGGAAGCCGAGGTCGGCCTCGACGGTCTCGCCCGCCTTGCCCTTCACGGAGGTGGGGACGGCGACCAGGTCGGCGGTGTTCTTCACCTGGAAGTCGAACTCGTGCTGGTTGTTCCACGGGTCCAGGTCCGCCGCCTGCGGCGCGGCCTTGGCCGAACGCGCCTTGAGGCCCAGCTTCTTGCCCGTGCGGGGCGTGCTGCGCTTCTGCGTGGACTTCGGCTCGGAGCCCGCCTCGTGCACGCCGTAGACCAGCCCGTCGATGAAGGCGTGCGGAGCGGCCTTGAGGGTCAGCGCGCCGGCGATCTCCCAGACCTCGCCCGCCTTGATCTCGTTGTCGAAGGTGCAGACCGTCCTGCCCCAGCCCACGTTCCAGGGCTGGCCCGTGCTGTCGTCCTGGCCGTAGGCGCAGTTGTCGTACTGCTCGACCAGGCCCATGCCGTGCGTGGTGTTCAGCTCCAGCGCCACGCCCTTGACGGACTCGGTGCCCGCGTTGGCGAAGACGATCGGGAGCGGCTGGCTCTCACCCGGGACGAGCTTCGCCTTCAGCTTGGCCTCTTCCAGCACCAGGTCCGGACCGCCGACCCGGACCTTGGTCGTGGTGGGCCTGAAGGTGGCGCCCACCGCCGCGCCGGTCATCGTCAGGTCGACGGCCGTGCCGGTCTTGCTGCCCTTGGCCGCGGTGAGGTCGAGGGACACGACCTCGCTTCCGTGGGTCCAGACCGCCCAGTACGTGCAGGTGACCTTCGCCGCCGTCAGGGTGCAGTCGTTGGACCGGTCCGGGGTGAGCTTCACGTCGGCGACGCCCTTGAGGGGGCTCAGGTCGATCGTGTAGGTGCTCTTCTCGCCGAAGTCCTTGCCGGTCTCGTTCTCGACGACGAAACCGACCGTGGTCGGCTGCGGCTTCCCGGTGCCCCCCGGGTGCGGGTGCAGGCCCATCTCCGCCGGGCTGATGAGCGTGAAAACCGGGTCCGCCGCGTTCGCGGGGGTGGCGGCCAGGCCGACGGCCACCAGGCCGGCTGCCGCCAGCAGGGAGATGCGCTTTCTCATGCCGACCTTGACCCGCGAGGGCCCTGTCCGGTTGCGCTCTTCACCCTGTGACGCACACCACACCTCTGTCACGGGATCCGGCTACAACCATCCGAGCCGCACGGCTGTCATCTATGTAGTTCGGCGGGTAGCGCGCTCGGAGGGGGAGTGCGGTGCCCGCCGAAGTCTTTTCCGCGGCGATGCGCGCCGATGTGCGTCGCCGCCCGCTATTCGGCGGGCGAAGCCGCGCGCGGCGGGACCTCCGGTACCGCCAGGAACGGCAGGCGCAGCGCCCCGAAGGCCTCCTTCGGCACCGCCGGGCGGGCCGGTTCCACGGCCGCCAGGCGGGTGTAGGCCGCCCCCTGCTCCGGGCGCGGGTCGCGCTCGCCGTTGTTCGGCCAGTAGGACATCGCCCGTTCCGCCTGCGCGGTGATCGTCAGGGACGGGTTGACCCCGAGGTTCGCGGAGACCGCCGAGCCGTCCACCACCGAGATGCCCGGGTGCCCGTAGAGGCGGTGGTACGGGTCGACCACGCCCTCCTCGGGCGAGGCGCCGATCGGGCAGCCGCCGAGGAAGTGCGCGGTCAGCGGCGTGCCCATCAGCTCGCCGACGTTGCTGCCCGGGAACCCGTTGATCTCCTCGGCCAGCAGGGTCGCCGCCCGCGTGGCCTCGGCGATCTGCACGGGGTTGGGCGCGCCGTGGCCCTGCCGGGCGGTGAGCAGCCCCTTCCCTATGCCGCCGGGCTTGCGGTAGGTGGTCAGGGAGTTGTCGAGGGACTGCATGACCAGGCCGATGATGGTCCGCTCCGACCAGCGCCGGTTGGAGAGGGACCGCAGCAGCTGGACGGGGTGCCGGGCGGTGCGCCCGAACCAGGCGCGGACCCGGTGGGTGGAGTAGGGCACCTGGAGGATCGTCATGAACCCCATCGCGTTGGAGCCCTTGCCGTAGCGCACGGGCTCGATGTGCGTGTCGGCGTTGGGGTGCACCGAGGAGGTGATGGCCACGCCCCGCGTGAAGTCCGCCCGCTTGCCCTTGCCGTGCCGCTTGCCGTAGCGGCGGTCATCGGTCTGAGCCCCTACGAGGCCTTCGGAGTTGGTCCGGGTCAGATCGCCGAGGCGGTCCGACAGGCGGGGCAGCTCGCCGAGGTCCTTCATCGTGTGCAGGAGGGTCTGGGTGCCGTACGTGCCCGCCGCGACGACCACGTAGCGGGCGCGGAGCACCTTGGCAGCGCCCTTGGCGCTCCTGCGTCGCTGGTCGGTGGGGACGGTGCGGACGCGGTAGCCGCCGTCGGGGTGGTCGGAGAGGGCGGTGACCGTGGTCATGGGGTGGATGACGGCACCGGCCCGCTCCGCGAGGTGCAGGTAGTTCTCGTTCAGGGTGTTCTTCGCGCCGTGCCGGCAGCCGGTCATGCACTCGCCGCACTCGGTGCAGGCCTTGCGGGCGGGGCCCGCGCCGCCGAAGTACGGGTCGGCCACCTCGTCACCGGGGCGGACCTTCGCCTGGCCCTCGGCATCGTCCCCGTCGCCGAAGAAGACGCCGACCGGGGCCATGTGGAAGGAGTCCGCGACGCCCATCCTGGCGGCGGCCGCCTTGAGGTGGACGTCGGAGGGGGTCTCCGTGGGGTTGAGCCGGACCCCCAGCATCCGCTTGGCCTGGTCGTAGTACGGGGCGAGCTCGTCCCGCCAGTCCGTGATGGACGCCCACTGCCGGTCCTCGAAGAAGGCGGTGGGGGGCACGTAGAGGGTGTTGGCGTAGTTGAGGGAGCCGCCGCCGACCCCGGCGCCCGCGAGGACCATCACGTTGCCGAGGAGGTGGATGCGCTGGATCCCGTACAGCCCGAGGGCCGGGGCCCACAGGTAGTTGCGCAGGTCCCAGCTGTTCTTCGGCAGGGTCTCGCGGGTGAAGCGGCGTCCTGCCTCCAGGACGCCGACCCGGTACCCCTTCTCGGAGAGCCGCAGCGCCGAGACCGACCCTCCGAAACCCGATCCGATGACGATGACGTCGTAGTCGAAGTCGTACGACACTGCGGTGCCTCCCAAACGGAACGGACGGGCGGAACGGGCCTGGCGGGACGGCCTAGCGGAGCCGGAACGCCTTCATGACCTGGAGGCTGCGGGTCATGAACGCCGCGTACTTCTCGTCGTCCATCCCGAAGGAGGGCGCCATCGGCAGCAGCCGCTGGTGGGCGACGGTCTGGGCCTCGGTGTACTTGAGGATGCCCTCGGAGCCGTGGCGGCGGCCGAGGCCGGATTCCTTCATGCCGCCCATGGGGGCCTGGGCGCTGCCGTAGGCCGGGGCGTAGCCCTCGTTGATGTTGACGGTGCCGGTGCGCAGGCGGGCCGAGACGGCGTGGCCGCGGCGGGCGTCCTTCGTCCACACGCTGGAGTTCAGGCCGTAGGAGGTGCCGTTGGCCTCTTCGATGACCTCGTCCTCGTCGGTGAAGCGGTAGATGGAGACGACCGGACCGAAGGTCTCCTCCCCGCACACCGCCATCGCGGTCTCGACGCCGTCGAGGATGGTCGGCTCGTAGAAGAGCGGGCCGATGTCCGGGCGGGCGACGCCGCCGGTGACGAGGGTGGCGCCCTTGGCCACGGCGTCGTCCACGTGCCGCTGCACGGCCGCCAGCTGGCGCTCGCCGGCCAGGGAGCCCATGTCCGCGCCGTAGGCGAGGGAGGAACCGAGCCGCATGGCCTTCGTACGGGCGGCGAACCGGGCGACGAACTCGTCGGCGATCGAGGCGTGCACGTACAGCCGCTCGATGGAGATGCAGAGCTGGCCCGCGGAGGAGAAGCAGGCGCGGACGGCGCCGGCGGCGGCCTTCTCCACGTCGGCGTCGCGCAGGACGAGCATGGCGTTCTTGCCGCCGAGTTCGAGGGAGACCCCGACCAGACGGGCGGCCGCGCCCTGGGCGACCTCGCGGCCGGTACGCGTGGAGCCGGTGAACGAAACGTAGTCGGCGTGCCGGACCACCTCGGGGCCGACGACCGGGCCCTCGCCGAGGACGATCTGGAACACCTCGGCCGGCAGGCCCGCCTCGATCATCAGGTCGCGGGCCCACAGGGCGGTGAGCGCGGTCTCGGTGTCGGGCTTCATCACGACGGCGTTGCCCGCGACGAAAGCGGGCAGGGCGTCGCCGATGGACAGTTCGAAGGGGTAGTTCCAGGGGGCGATCTGGCCGACGACCCCGCGCGGCTGGCGCAGCTCGGTGACCTTGGTGAGGGTGGGCATGGCGCCCGTGTGGCCCTTGGGGCGCAGGTACGAGGGGGCCTTGCGGCCGTAGTGCCGGGCCGCGATCGAGACGGCCTGGACCTCCTCGTGGGCGTGCAGGCGCGCCTTGCCGGTCTCGAGCTGGATCAGGTCGAGCACCTCGGCCTGCCGGGAGAGGACCAGGTCGTGGAAGCGCAGCAGTACGGCCGCCCGCGCGCGGACGGGCACGGCCGCCCAGGCGGGCTGCGCCGCGCGGGCGGCGGCGAAGGCCGCCTCCACGTCCTCGGGGGTGGCCTCGGGGAGCTCCGCGAGCCGGTCCCCGGTGAAGGGGCTGTGGTTGGCGGTGCGGCCGGAGCCGGCCACTCCGCGGGTCAGCCGGGCGACCAGTTCGGGGGTCACCACGTCGGCGGCGCTCCGGGCGCCGGCCGGGGCGGGGGCGACCGGGTTGGTGGGCTGCGGGGCGCTGCGGAGGGGGGCCGGGGCCTGCGTGTCCGTCATGGGCGTGAGCGTATTGCGCCCGGGGGCGTTTTGGGTACCCGCCGGTAACCGGATTTTGCCATTTCCGCCAGTGATCGCTGGCGGGATGGCGGAAATCCCGGCCCCGGGGGCCCTCCGGGGGCGGGATCAGGCGGCCCCGGCCCGGGGCGGGCTCAGCCGGCCGGGGCCCCGGGGGCGGGCTCAGGCGGCCGGAGCCGGCTGCCAGCCGCTGAGCACGATGTCGAACTGCTCCCGGGTGACGTCCCAGTCCGCGACCGGACCCGACATGTACACCGCGTACTCGGTGCCGTCCGGCGCGTAGTACATCTGCTCGACGGCCTTGCGCGGCCCGGTGAAGGCCCCGGTCTTCTCCGTCCAGACGAACTCCCACAGGGCGGCCTTGACCTGCCCCCGGAAGGTGTTCGGGTGCAGGGTCAGGCGCACGTAGTCGGAGCGCTTCTGCACCTGCTTCTCCAGGTCGAGCAGGTGCGCGTACGGGTCCTTGAACGTCGGAGCGCGGTCCACCGCGATCCGGATGAAGTGCTTGCCGTCGTCGCGGGTGTAGTCGATCTGCGTCCCGTCCTCGCGGCGCTTCCAGCCGTCCGGGACGAAGAGGGAGAAGCCCTCCTTGTCGACGACCTTCCGCCAGCCCGCCGGCGGAGTCTTCTCCGTCTGCCCCTTGCCGTCCCCGGCACCGGCCGAAGCACCGGCCGAACCACCGGACGAGGTACCGCTCGCTCCACCGGCCAAGGTGTCCGGCGAACCGGCCGTCCGGCCCGGGATCGCGCCGTCCGTCTTCGAGTCGCTGGTGTACTTCAGGATCCCGAACACCCCGCCGCCGCCGAGCAGCGCCGCGACCACGGCCACGGCCGCCGCCCGCCGGATCCGGCCCGCGGCTCCGGTGTCCCGGCCGCCCTGCCGGACCGGTCCGGCCTCTGACCGGGTGACGAGCACCGGCTCCGGACCCGGCTCGGGGGCCCGCCCCCGCTCCCCCTCACCGGGCAGCTCGGTGGTGTCCGCCGGCTCGTTCCGGGCGGCGCCCAGCTCCTCGGAGCCCATCGCGCGCGTGGGTACGTACGCCTGCGCCGACTTCGGCTCCCGGCCCTCCATCGCCTGCACCAGCATCTGCTCGGCCTCGTCGGCCGACGGACGCTGCGCCGGGTCCTTGCGCAGCAGCGCCGTGATCACCGGGGCCAGGGCGCCCGCGTGGGCCGGGGCGGGCGGCTCCTCGTTCACCACGGCCTGGAGGCTTTCGATGGGCGAGGTGCGGCGGAAGGGCGAGCGGGCCTCGACCGCCGTGTACAGCGTCGCGCCGAGCGACCACAGGTCGGAGGCCGGGTCGGGGGAACCGCCGGTGACCCGTTCGGGGGCCAGGTAGTCGATGGAACCGATGAGTTCACCGGTGCGCGTGATGGAGGAGTCGCCTTCGATCGCGGCGATGCCGAAGTCGGTGAGCATCACCCGGCCGTCCTTGGCGAGCATCACGTTGCCCGGCTTCACGTCCCGGTGCAGCACCCCGACCGCGTGCGCGGCGCGCAGCGCGCCGAGCACGTGCAGCCCGATGCGGGCCGCCTCCCGGGGCTCGATGCGGCCCGCCGTCTTCGCCGCGTCCGCGAGGGAGGGGCCGTCGATGTACTCCATGACGATCCAGGGCCGGTCGTCGTGTTCCAGGACGTCGTGGACCGTGACGACCGCCGGATGCTGGATCCGGGCCGCGGCCCGGGCCTCCTTCTGGGTCCGGGCGTGCAGGACGTCCCGGTCGGCCTGGGCGACGTACAGCCCCGCCGTCAGTTCCTTGACGGCGACCGTCCGGTGCAGCAGCTCGTCGTGCGCGCGCCAGACCTTGCCCATGCCGCCCCGGCCGATGGGCTCCACGAGCCGGTACCGGCCCGCGAGCACCGCACCCGCACCTGTCTGCTGTTCCACGAATCCCCGCCGCCGCTCTGTGCACTTCCGGTCAGACTACGGAGATCGCGGGCGGCGGCGGAACCACTCGGAGGCGGTTGGGCCGCACTGTGACGCAATCGCCGTACTGAGACACCATCAGCCGCCGCTCTTGTAGCTCGCCGTCGCCTGCTCGAAGACCTCGGTGACCTTGCCCTCCTGGTCCTGCGGGCCGGTGACCATCACGACGTGGTAGGAACCTCCGAGCGCGACGACGAAGTTGCGGGCCACGACGGAACGGCCGTTGCCGTCGATCCAGGTGTACCGGCCGGTGACGCGGAGCTGGTTGCCGACCTTGGTGGACCTGATGTCGCTCACGCTGGACCAGGTGGAGGAGCGGTACGGGGCCAGCTCGGGCTCCTTGTCCTTCTGGTAGGTGGCCGGGTCGGGGTTGCCCTGGACCTTGTCCCGGCCGGGGACGACGGTCAGGACGAAGTCCCCCTCCGTGAAGCGGACCTGACCGGACTCGTTCATTCCGCGGCGCTCCCAGCCGTTCGGAACGTTGATCGAGAAGTGCTCGGCGTCCTGCTGGGCGGTGTACCCGGACGGAGCGGGGACGCCCGGCTGCGGGGCCGGCTTGGACTCGGGCGCGCTCGCGGAAGGGCTCGGGGCCTGGCCGGACCCGCTCGGCTTCGGGCTCGGACCCGGACTCGGGTTCTTGCCCTGGCTCTGGGTCGCGGCGGGCGGCTTCATCCCGGCCGCCTTCTGCCCGCCGCCCTGCGGATCGCCGGAGCGGGGCATGAAGAACAGGGCGTAGGCCACCGCTCCCGAGAGCAGGACGAGGATCCCGAGTAACAGCGAACGCCCCAGCGAGCGCGGCTTGCGCGGGTGTTCGGCGCTGCGGTGCCGGCCGTGCAGGTCGGCTCGCCGCCGGGTGACGGGCAGCCTGGCCGGATCCTGCACCACCGGCGGCAGCATGGCGAAGCCGCCGTCGGGCTCCGGGGCGGAGCGCACGAGGGAGCGCAGCCAGCCGCGGAGCTCCTCGAAGTCGGGCCGCTCGGTCGGGTCCTGGCGCAGCAGGGACTCCACGACCGGGCGCAGCGGGCCGCACTCCTCCGCGAAGGCGGGGGGCTCCGCGCAGATCATCTCCACGAGCTCGGCGACGCTGTCCTCGGGGTACGGGGCATGCCCCTGCACGGCCCGGTACAGCAGCGCGCCGAGCCCCCAGAGGTCGGTGGCCGGCCCGACCGGCGCGGCCAACTGCCACGGCCCGTGCACGGCCTGCGCCTGCTCCGGAGCCCACCGCTCGGTCACGGCCCCGACGACGGCCATCCGCGTCTGCCGAGCCCGCTCGGCATCAAGCCCACTCCGCGGCCCACTCCCCCACCCGGAGCCACCGGCCCCGGAGGGCGGGGGGTAGCCGGCGGCACCTTGCGGGTTACCCTGCGGGCCGGTCTGCGGGGCCGTCTGGCCGGGGCCGCGAGCCCCGGGAGCCGCCGGGTAACCGGCGCCGCCGTGCGGCCCGGATTGCCGACCGCCTTGGCCGTAGCCGCCTGCCCCGGGGGCCGCCGCATATCCGGCCGCGCCCTGCGGGGCGCCGTGGTCGGGGCCCGCCGGAGCCGGGCGGCCCGGGCCGAGCTGGAGCTGACCGTCGTACCCGGTGCCCTCCCGCGCGACCGGCCGGTCAAGGCCCGCCTGATCCTGGTCCGGGTGGCCCGGTCCGTGCGAGGACTGCCCGTAGCCCGGGCCGCGCTCCCCACCCTCCTGCGGATGCGGCTGGCCGTCGGCGGCGGCCCGGGGCGTGCCGGTGTCCGGGGCGTCCGCCTGGTGGTAGCCCTGGGGAAGGGCCAGCTGCGCCGGCAGCACCGCACGGGCAGCCGGCTCCGCCTCGGCCGGCGGCAGGGCCTGGCGGCGCGGGGTGGCGCCGTGCCAGGTCGCTCCGCTGTCCGGGCCGCCGTACGGGTACGAGTACCCCTGCGGCACCTTCGACCCCGCCGGCCTCGGCTCCGCCTCGGGCTCCGGCGCGGGCTCGGCACCGGACCCGGCCTTGCGCTGCTCGGTGATCCGCGCGGCGGCCTGGGCCCCGGCGCGGTACGCGGCGATGGCTCCGGCCCGCGCGGCGGCCTTCAGGTCGGGCCGGTCCCCGGCTGCGCCCGGAACACCGGAGTCACCGGGAGCCCGGGGGCTACCGGAAGGTGCGAGGGCGCCGGAGGCACCGGGCCCGCCAGAGGCGCCCGGAACGCCCGTGGTGCCGGGGGCGCCAGCGGTACCGGAAAGGCCCGGGGCGCCGGGAGCGCTGGTGCCGGACAGCCCAGGGGCGCCGGGGGTGTTACCGGACAGACCCGGGGCGCCAGTGGCCCCCGGGGTACCGGACAAGCCCGGGGTGCCAGTGGTGCCCTGGGTGCCGGACAAGCCCGGGATGCCCGGGGCACCCTGGGTGTCGGACAAGCCCGGCGTGCCCGGAGTGCCGGACTCACCAGGGGTGCCGGGTACACCGTAGGTACCGGACACACCAGGGTTGTCGGACACACCGTAGATACCGGACACACCAGGGGCACTGGGAGCCCCAGGAGTACTGGTGTAAGTACCGGAGCCCTCGGGACCGCCCCCGGTACCGGGGCTTATGTGGTCCCGGTAGCGCGGCCCGGTGTCGTAGCCCGGAGCCACGAGCGGCGCGTACTCCGCCGCGTTCCCGCCCCGCTGGACGGTCGTGCCCGCACCGGCCCCGCCACCGTCCCGCCCGGAACGGTCCCCGGACCCGCCCCCGTACGCGTCGTCGTACCGTTCTCCGAGCTCCGCGCCCCGCTGCCCGCCGCCCGGCCCGGTACCGGGCCCGAATCCCTGCCCGGCCCCTTCCCCGTAACCGGCATCCGCCGACGCCCCGTTCCAGGAGCCGCCGTACCCCGCGTCCCCTCCAGGCCCGGTCAGGGCAGCACGGGACCCGTCCCCGTAACCACTGCCGCCCCCGTACCCACCGCCGCTCTCGGCCCGACCCGCCGCGGCCCCCGCCCCACCACCGGGCCCACCACCAGGTTCACCACCCGGCCAGGGATCCGCGCCGTCCCGCGGCGGGACCGGGTCGTACCCGCACAGCGCGTCCTCCGCAGCCCCCGCCGCCAGACCCGTCAGGACGACCCGCCCGTCCTCGCAGATCAGCACGGTCCGCATGGTGATGTTCCGGTGCGTCCACCCGTGCGCGTGCAGTACCCGCAGCGCGGTCAGTACGTCCGCCGCCACCTCCGCCGCCCGGTACGGGCTCAGCGGTTCGTCGGCGATCAGCGCCGCCAGCGGTCTGGCCGGGACGAGTTCGCTCACGATCCACAGCGACCCGCCCTCCGCGAACACGTCGAAGACCTGGTCCAGCCGCGGATGGTCCGGCACGGACGCCGCCGCCTGCGCCGCCTCGATCGCCCTGCGTACGGCGGGCAGTTCACCCTGCGGGACCCGCCGCCCCCCGGGCACGGCAGACGGCCCGCCCCGCGTGCCGTCCAGCAGCTCCGCGTCGACGACCTCCGGCAACGGCACCTGCCGTACGAGGACTTCCTGACCGCTGCGCGTATCGAAGGCCCGGGTCTCGATCAGTTCGTAGGCGTCGGACGGCGGCAGCGGCAGACGGTAGCGCTCGGCCAGGATCCGGCCCGAGTAGTCCTCCACATCGCCTCCCCCGAGAGCTGCGGACCCGTCCCCCAGGCCCCGCAACACGATACGACGCCCAGGGCGCCCGCGTCCCGGCCCTGGCGAGGCTGACCCGAGCCCGCTCGGAAAGCGGGTCAGCCCAGCGGCTGGAAGGTGTCGAACGCCGTGGTGCGCAGCTGCGTGCACTCCGCCGCGTCCCACTGGTCCGCGAGGCAAGTGATCATGATGGCGTAGCCGTGCTTCGCGTCCATCCTGAACCCCCGGTCGAGCACCCGGACCCGCGAGCCCTTCTGGTCCCGCTCGAACTCCCAGTCCGCGACGGTCGGGTACCCGCGGTACTCGACCTTCTCCAGGCGGATCAGCTTGTAGTTGCTGCTGCTGCCCGCCACGCTCGGAGCCAGTTCCAGCCAGGCGGCGCGGGCATCGTCCTTCGGCGAACTGTTGAAGTCGATCTGGATGCGCGGGAATCCGCCGTCGCGGCTGTAGATGACGCCGTCGTTCTTCCCTATCACCCCGGTCTGCTTGAAGCCCGCGGGCATGCCCATCGCGAAGTGGAACCCGGGGTCGTTGACCTGGGCGAACCCGGGCGGCAGCCCGGGCAGGGCGCCCCCGGGCGTGGACCCTTGGCCCTGGCCGGGGTTGGTGCCCGAGCCCTGGGACTGGCCCGGGTCCGGCGACGCGGCCCCCGTGCCGGGCGACTCGCCGGCCTTCGGCGAGGGAGAGGGGGAGGGCGAGGGCGAAGCGGGGGGCGTGGGCGGGGAAGCCGCGGGGCTCGACGCCGCGTGGCTGCCGCCCTTGCCGTCCTTCGGGGAACTTCCCTTGTCGTCGTCGCCGCTGACGGCGTACGCGATGATCGAGCCGATGACGGCGAGCGCCACGACCACTCCGGCTATCGCGAGCGCGATGGTGCGGCGCGGCATGACGTCGGTGAGCGGGGCCGCGACGGGGGCCGGACGCGGCGCCGGGGCCTCGGCGGCGGTCGCGGCCGCGGCCGTGGCGGCCGAAGCGGCGGCGCTGGCAGCGGCCGCCTTGCGGGCCGACTTCAACGCCGCGCGGGCACGCTCCCGCTGCTCGCGCTCACGGCGCTCGCGTTCCTTCTTCTCCGCCTTCTCCGCGGCCTTGGCCGCCTTGTCGGCCGCCGCCTGCTCGGCGGCGTCCCGGGCCTCGGCGAGCGATATCTGCCGGGTTTCCTCGGGGCTCGGACCGGCTACGGGAGCCGGCGGCTCGGGGGCGTCGATCACGGCGGTGAGCAGCGCCCGAGCACGGTCGTCGTCGAGCCGGTGGGCGGGGTCCTTGACGAGGAGGCCGTAGATGACCTCGGTCAGCGGGCCCGCGTTCTTCGGCGGTTCGACGGGCTCGGTCATCACGGCGGTGAGCGTCGCGAGGGCCGACCCCTTGTCGTACGGGGGAACCCCCTCGACGGCTGCGTACAGCAGGCCGCCGAGCGACCACATGTCCGCCGGCGGGCCGGGACGCTGGCCGCGGGCCCGCTCGGGCGAGATGTACGAGGGCGCGCCGACGAGCATGCCGGTGGAGGTGACGGAGGGGTCGCCCTCGACCTGGGCGATGCCGAAGTCGGTGAGGATCACGCGGCCGTTGCCGTGGTCGGCGAGGAGCACGTTGGAGGGCTTCACGTCCCGGTGCAGGATGCCCTGGCGGTGGGCGGCACGGAGTACGTCGAGCACGGCGAGGCCGACTTCCGCGGCGCGGCGGGGGGTCAGCGGGCCGCTCTCGCGGATGAACTCCGCGAGCGAGGGGCCCTCGATGAGCTCCATCACGATCCACGGCCGGCCGTCCTCGTCGACGACGTCGTAGACGGTCACGGCGCCACCACTGCGGATCCGGGCGATGGCCTTGGCCTCGCGCAGGGTGCGGGTGATCAGGCGGCGCTTCTCGTCCTCGTCGACGCCGCTGCCGAAGCGGAGTTCCTTGACGGCGACGGTCCGGCCGAGGGTCTCGTCCTCGGCGCGCCAGACGGTGCCCATGCCGCCCTTGCCGAGAACCTCACCGAGCCGGTACCGGCCCGCGAGCAGCCGGCCCTCGTCGTGAGCGCCCTCTCCCGCCTTGGCGGCGGCGGCCTTGACGGCGGCGGCGACCTCGTCGGCCTTGCTCACCGCGGCAGGCTTCGGCGCGGCCCCGCCCACCGGCTTCGCGTCCTCGACGCCACCCTCGGCGCGCACGACGGGGGCCTTCCGCAGCTCCGCCTTCACCCCGGCCGGCTTCGCATCCGCGGCCTTCAGACCCTCGGACGCCGACTCGGACCCCCCACGGCCGTGCTCCGCGTCCCCGGCCACAGCCGGCTTCACGTCCTCGGGCTCGCCCTTGCCCCCGACCGGCTTCCCATCCCGGGACCCGGCGCCCGCACCCACGGACTTCGCACCCCCGGCCATAGCCGGCTTGGCACCCTCAGGCTCAGCCTTCACCCCAGCGGACTTCGCACCCTCGGACTCAGCCTTCACCCCAGCGGACTTCGCACCCTCGGACTCAGCCTTCACCCCGGCGGGCTTGGCATCCTCAGACTCGGCCTCCTCGCCCCCCACGGGCTTCGCACCCTCGGCCGCAGCCGGCTTCGCGTCCTCGGGCTCGGCCCCGCGAGCGGCCTTCGCCGCGGCGGGCTTGCGCGGCTCCGCCTTCCGCAGCACAGCCGTGCGCGGCTCCGGCGCAGGCTCCGCCCCGGCAGCGCCGGGCTTCGCATCCTGCGGCCCGGCCCCACCATCGGCATCGCCCCCGGCCGGGGTGGCGGGCTCCGCCTCGGCAGCCCGCTTCTCGGCTCCCGCCGCGGGCGGCTCGGCCGGAGCCTTCGGGTCCGTCGGGGGTGCAGCCGGAGGCACCGGCGATCCCGTCCCGACAGACGGCTCCGGCGACTCGGTGTGCTCCGGCTTCGACATGCGTCCCCTCTGCGTTCGTGCCGCCTGCTCCGGTTGCCCTGGCAGCGGCCGGGGTGCCCGGTAACCCGCCCCGGCAGAACCCTCATTGTCCCTTACTCCGCAACGGACGGGAGCCCCGGGTCCGCGGTTCCGCCCGCGAAGTGACGGAGTTACAACGGGACGATGTCCGGCGCCCCCAGCCTCGCCGCGTCCGCCGTCTGGTCGTCCGGCTGGCGCTGCGATTCCCTTTCCGCCTGCACCCTCTTCTCGTAGTGCTCCACTTCCTTCTCGATCTGCTGCTCGTCCCAGCCCAGGACCGGAGCCATCAACTCCGCGCACTCGCGCGCCGATCGCGTCCCCCGGTCGAAGGTCTCGATCGAGATCCGCGTCCGCCGGGTCAGCACGTCGTCCAGGTGCCGCGCCCCCTCGTGCGAGGCCGCGTAGACCACCTCGGCGCGGAGGTAGTCGTCGGCGGCCGTCAGCGGCTCCCCGAGCGAGGGGTCCTTCGCGATCAGCTCCAGCAGTTCCTCCGTCAGCGAGCCGTACCGGTTCAAGAGGTGCTCCACCCGCACCACATGGAGTCCCGTCCGCGCGGCGATCCGCGCCCGGCCGTTCCACAGGGCCCGGTACCCCTCGGCCCCGACCAGCGGCACGTCCTCCGTCACGCACGGCGCGACCCGCTGGTCAAGGCCGTGCACCGCCTCGTCCACGGCGTCCTTGGCCATCACCCGGTACGTCGTGTACTTGCCGCCGGCCACGACCACCAGCCCCGGCACCGGATGCGCCACCGTGTGCTCGCGCGAGAGCTTGCTCGTCGCGTCCGACTCCCCGGCCAGCAGCGGCCGCAGGCCGGCGTAGACCCCTTGGACGTCGTCCCGGGTGAGCGGGACCGCCAGCACCGAGTTGACGTGCTCCAGCAGGTAGTCGATGTCCGCGCTCGACGCCGCCGGGTGCGCCTTGTCCAGGTCCCAGTCGGTGTCCGTGGTGCCCACGATCCAGTGGCGGCCCCACGGGATGACGAAGAGCACCGACTTCTCGGTCCGCAGGATCAGCCCGGTGGAGGAGTGGATCCGGTCCTTGGGGACGACGAGGTGGATTCCCTTCGAGGCCCGCACGTGGAACTGCCCGCGCTCCCCGATCAGCGCCTGGGTGTCGTCCGTCCACACCCCCGTGGCGTTCACGATCTGCTTCGCCCGGATCTCGTACTCCCCGCCGCCCTCCACATCCTGCACGCGCGCGCCGACGACCCGCTCGCCCTCCCGCAGGAAGCCGACGACCCTCGCCCGGTTGGCGCACTGCGCCCCGTACGCGGCGGCCGTCCGGACCAAGGTCGCCACGTACCGCGCGTCGTCCATCTGGGCGTCGTAGTACTGCAGGGCGCCCACCAGCGCGTCCTTGCGCAGCGCCGGCGCGATCCGCAGGGCGCGCTTGCGCGAGAGGTGCCGGTGCGTCGGCAGGCCGCGCCCGTGGCCGCTGGAGAGCGACATGGCGTCGTAGAGCGCGACGCCGGAGCCGGCATAGAACCGCTCCCACCCCTTGTGCTGCAACGGGTAGAGGAACGGCACCGGCTTCACCAGGTGCGGGGCGAGCCGCCCCAGCAGCAGGCCGCGCTCCTTGAGCGCCTCCCGCACGAGGGCGAAGTCGAGCATCTCCAGGTATCTGAGCCCGCCGTGGATGAGCTTGCTGGAACGGCTGGAGGTGCCCGAAGCCCAGTCCCTCGCCTCCACCAGCCCGGTCGCCAGGCCCCTGGTCACGGCGTCGAGGGCGGTACCGGCGCCCACCACCCCGGCCCCGACCACCAGCACGTCCAGCTCCCGCTCGGCCATCCCGGCGAGCGCCTCGGCGCGCTGCACGGGCCCCAGCGAGGCCCGCCCGCCGCCTCCACCCAGTCCTGCCCCCATCCCCATCCCCGTGCCCGTCCCTGCGCCTGTCCCAGTGCTCACGGCTGCCTGCCTCCCGTTGACGCGGGTCGCCCCGTCCGTCCTGTGCGGCCATCCACCTGTCGTGGGTGATCCCGCTCACATCGCCCGTTCATGATTCTCACCGGCCGCACCCACATCAGCCACCGCCTGTGGATAACACGGAGGCGACCAAGACCCCCGAATACGACATATCTGTCATATATACGCCTAGTCTGACATTGCGCCAGCTCCCCTCCTCCACAGGACTTGCGCGCTCCGCCCCCTCATGCATGTCAGGGAAGGGAAGGGACGGCACCCCCATGCCCGCAGATCTCGCCGTCATCGGACTCGGCCATCTCGGCCTCCCGCTCGCCCAGGCAGCCGTGGCCGCCGGGATCGAGACGGTCGGCTACGACAGCGGTCCGGCGACGGACTCCACCCTCACCGCCGCCGAGATCCGCCGCATGTCGGCGGCCGGCTTCCGGATCACCACCAACCCCGCCGAACTCGGCCGGGTCCGCACGGCCGTCATCTGCGCCCCCACCCAGCTCGGCGCCGACCGCGCGCTCGACCTGTCCGCGGTCGGCGAGGCGGGCCGCACGCTCGCCGCCCGGCTGCGTCCGCACACCACCGTCATCCTCGAATCGGCGGCCCACCCCGGCGTCACCGAGGACTACCTGCGCCCGATCCTCGAATCGGGCTCGCGCCTGCGCGCCGGCCGGGACTTCCATCTGGCCTACTCCCCCAGCCGCCTCGACCCCGGCAACCGCACGCACGGCATCTCCAACACCCCCAAGGTCATCGGCGGCCTCACCCCCGCCTGTACCGAGTCCGCGCACGCGTTCTACGCCCGCCTCACCGAGAAGGTGGTCCGCGCCCGCGGCCTGCGCGAGGCCGAGACGGTCCAGCTCCTCGAAACGAACTACCGGCACGTCAACATCGCCCTCATGAACGAGATGGCCGTGCTCTGCCACGACCTGGGCGTGGACCTGTGGGACGTCATCCGGTGCGCCGAGACCAAGCCGTACGGGTTCCAGGCCTTCCGCCCCGGCCCCGGAGTCGGCGGCCACGGAGTCCCCCTCGACCCCAACTACCTCCCCCACACCACCCGCACCCCGGGCCACCCGCTGCGCATGGTCGGTCTGGCGCAGGAGATCAACGACCGGATGCCGCAGTACGTCATCCAGCGCAGCGCCACCCTGCTCAACGAGCACGGCAAATCCGCGCGCGGCGCCCGCGTCCTCCTCCTGGGCGTCACCTACAAGCCGGACCTCGCCGACCAGGAGGGCTCCCCGGCACGCGAGATCGCCAGCCGCCTCCTCGACCTCGGCGCGCTGATCAGCTACCACGACCCGTACATCGCCGGATGGCGCGTCAGGGACCAGCCCGTCCCCCGTGCCGAATCGTTGTACGAGGCCGCCGCCAACGCCGATCTGACGATCCTGCTGCAGCACCACCGCACCTACGACCTGCAAGGCCTCGCGGTGAAGGCCCAGTTGCTCCTGGACACCCGCGGCGCCAGCCCCGCGGGCGCGGCTCACCGCCTCTAGGGCACGGACCGCCCGGCCGAAACCCCTCCACGGATGTCGCAGGCTGCTGCTAGCCTGCGGCGACTTATCTCGCGCATACACCCCCACGTCAGCCGTGTGGGCCTCGTGTGCCCAAAATCCCTGGGGGGGATTTCTCCATGAGCCAGCAGATCCAGCCGCCCGCGCCCGACTCCACGCCCGCGCCCGAGGCCGCCGCCACCCCGACCCCCTACCCGGGCCCGTCCGGCGCCGACTTCCTCCAGCCCCAGGCACCGGGCCCGTCCGGCGCCGACTTCCTCCAGGTCCAGGCACCGGCCCCGGCGCGCCCCGCCAACCTGGGCCTCGGCATCGTCGCCGCGGTCGTCGCCGCCCTGGCCGCCGCCGCGGCGTACGGCGGCATCATGAACGCCATCGACCGCGAGATCGGCTACGCGGCGATCGGCGTCGGCGCGCTCGTCGGCTTGGCCGCGGGCAAGATCGGCGGCCGCAACCCGGTCCTCCCGGTCATCGGCGCCGTCCTCTCGGTCGCCTCGGTCTTCCTCGGCCAGCTGTTCTTCTACGCCCTCGCCCTGAGCGAGGCCACCGGCATCGGCCTGGGCGACGTGCTGAGCACGATGGGGGTGTCCGGCCTGGTCGACGTCTGGAAGGAGGACGACGCCTTCATGAGCTTCCTCTTCCTCGCCCTCGGCGCCTTCGCCGGCTTCAGCACCGCCAAGAAGATCGCCGCCTGAGGCAGCCCCGCGCCGGGCTTCCCCGGAACAACGCCGGAGGCCCGGCTCCCCTTAGGGGAGCCGGGCCTCCGGCGCATGCGGTGCGGGACGGGCCTCAGCGGCTGTGCTGCGAGTCCGCGATGGTGACCTCGACCCGCTGGAACTCCTTGAGCTCGCTGTAGCCGGTGGTGGCCATCGAGCGGCGCAGCGCGCCGAAGATGTTCATCGAGCCGTCCGGGGAGTGCGACGGGCCGGTGAGGATCTCCTCGGTGGTGCCCACCGTGCCGAGGTCGACCTTCTTGCCGCGCGGCACGTCCTCGTGGACGGCCTCCATGCCCCAGTGGTTGCCCTTGCCGGGCGCGTCGGTGGCACGGGCCAGCGGGGAGCCCATCATCACGGCGTCGGCGCCACAGGCGACGGCCTTCGGGATGTCGCCGGACCAGCCCACGCCGCCGTCGGCGATGACGTGCACGTAGCGGCCGCCGGACTCGTCCATGTAGTCGCGGCGGGCCGCGGCCACGTCGGCGACGGCGGTGGCCATCGGGACCTGGATGCCCAGCACGTTGCGCGTGGTGTGCGCGGCGCCGCCGCCGAAGCCGACCAGGACGCCGGCCGCGCCGGTGCGCATCAGGTGCAGGGCCGCGGTGTAGGTGGCGCAGCCGCCCACGATGACCGGGACGTCGAGCTCGTAGATGAACTGCTTGAGGTTCAGCGGCTCGGCGGCGCCGGAGACGTGCTCCGCCGACACGGTGGTGCCGCGGATCACGAAGATGTCCACGCCCGCGTCCACGACGACCTTGGAGAACTCGGCCGTGCGCTGCGGGGAGAGCGCTGCGGCGGTGACGACGCCCGAGTCGCGCACCTCCTTGATGCGCCGGCGGATCAGGTCCGCCTGGATCGGCGCGGAGTAGATCTCCTGGAGACGGCGGGTGGCGGACTCCTCGTCCAACTCCGCGATCTCGTCGAGCAGCGGCTGCGGGTCCTCGTACCGGGTCCACAGACCTTCGAGGTTCAGCACGCCGAGGCCGCCGAGCTCGCCGATGCGGATGGCGGTCTGCGGGGAGACGACCGAGTCCATGGGGGCGGCCAGGAACGGGAGCTCGAAGCGGTAGGCGTCGATCTGCCAGGCGATCGAGACCTCCTTCGGGTCCCGGGTACGGCGGCTGGGGACGATGGCGATGTCATCGAACGCGTACGCCCTGCGGCCGCGCTTGCCGCGCCCGATCTCGATCTCAGTCACGTGTGGTGGCCTTTCCTGTGGGTCTGCCCGTCCAGTATCCCCGAACCCCGGCGCGCCGCGTTCCGGTGACCGCTGTACGGACGCACGCGCCGGGCACGCCGGAGGGGCGGGCCCGCGCGGGCCCGCCCCTCCGGTGCTGCTCAGGTACTGGTCAGGTGCTGGTCAGGTACTGCCGCGCTCAGCCCTTGCGGCTGTAGTTCGGCGCCTCGACCGTCATCTGGATGTCGTGCGGGTGGCTCTCCTTGAGCCCCGCCGAGGTGATCCGGACGAACCGGCCCCGGTCCTGGAGCTCCGGCACCGTACGGCCGCCGACGTAGAACATCGACTGGCGCAGGCCGCCGACGAGCTGGTGCACGACCGCGGAGAGCGGGCCGCGGTACGGGACCTGGCCCTCGATGCCCTCGGGGATGAGCTTGTCGTCGCCGCCCACGCCCTCCTGGAAGTAGCGGTCCTTGGAGAAGGACTTGCGGTCGCCGCGGGACTGCATCGCGCCGAGCGAGCCCATGCCGCGGTACGACTTGAACTGCTTGCCGTTGATGAAGAGCAGCTCGCCCGGGGACTCCTCGCAGCCCGCGAGCAGCGAGCCGAGCATCACCGTGTCGGCGCCCGCCACGAGGGCCTTGGCGATGTCGCCGGAGTACTGCAGGCCGCCGTCGCCGATGACCGGCACGCCGGCCGCCTTGGCGGCGAGCGAGGCCTCGTAGATCGCGGTGACCTGCGGGACGCCGATGCCGGCGACGACGCGGGTGGTGCAGATGGAGCCGGGGCCGACGCCGACCTTGATGCCGTCGCAGCCGGCGTCGATGAGCGCCTGGGCACCGTCGCGGGTGGCGATGTTGCCGCCGATGACGTCGACCGCCGAGTTCGACTTGATCTTGGAGACCATGTCGCCGACGAGGCGGGAGTGGCCGTGGGCGGTGTCGACGACGATGAAGTCGGCGCCCGCCTCGATCAGGGCCTGGGCCCGCTCGTACGCGTCGCCCGCGACACCGACGGCGGCGCCGACGAGCAGCCGGCCGTCCTTGTCCTTGGCGGCGTTCGGGTACTTCTCGGCCTTGACGAAGTCCTTGACCGTGATGAGGCCCTTGAGCAGACCGGCCTCGTCGACGAGCGGCAGCTTCTCGATCTTGTGGCGGCGCAGCAGCTCCATGGCGTCCACGCCGGAGATGCCCACCTTGCCCGTGACCAGCGGCATCGGGGTCATGACCTCGCGCACCTGGCGGCTGCGGTCCGACTCGAAGGCCATGTCGCGGTTGGTGACGATGCCGAGCAGCTTGCCCGCCGGGTCGGTGACCGGGACGCCGGAGATGCGGAACTTCGCGCAGAGCTCGTCGGCCTCGCGCAGGGTCGCGTCCGGGTGCACCGTGATCGGGTCGGTGACCATGCCGGACTCGGAGCGCTTGACCAGGTCGACCTGGTTGGCCTGGTCGGCGATGGAGAGGTTGCGGTGCAGGACGCCGACGCCGCCCTGGCGGGCCATCGCGATGGCCATCCGGGCCTCGGTGACCTTGTCCATGGCGGCGGAGAGCAGCGGGACGTTCACGCGGACGTTGCGGGAGATGAGCGAGGACGTGTCGATGGCGTCCGGGGACATGTCCGACGACCCCGGAAGCAGGAGCACATCGTCATAAGTGAGGCCGAGCGTGGCGAATTTGTCGGGCACTCCGTCGGCGTTCACAGTCATGACACCTTCCAAGATGGTCTTGCTCAGCGCGGATGTCCATGCTAACGGGATCCCGACGCCTCTCATTCCACGACGAAGATCGATGCCAAGATTCGTATCTTCCTACGGGAAAAACCCCGTACGGCCCTACGGGAAGACCCGCGCGGCCTACTGCTCGGCGAGCGCGCGGAGCCGGCTCAGCGCCCGGTGCTGGGCGACGCGCACCGCCCCGGGGGACATCCCGAGCATCTGCCCGGTCTCTTCGGCGGTCAGCCCGACGGCCACGCGCAGGACGAGGAGCTCGCGCTGGTTCTCCGGAAGGTTGGCGAGCAGCTTCTTGGCCCAGGCGGCGTCACTGCTCAGCAGTGCGCGCTCCTCCGGCCCCAGGGAGTCGTCGGGCCGTTCCGGCATCTCGTCGGAGGGCACGGCCGTACTGCCCGGATGGCGCATGGCGGCCCGCTGGAGATCGGCGACCTTGTGCGCGGCGATGGCGAAGACGAAGGCCTCGAAGGGGCGTCCGGTGTCGCGGTAGCGCGGCAGGGCCATCAGGACGGCGACGCAGACCTCCTGCGCCAGGTCCTCCACGAAGTGACGAGCGTCACCCGGAAGTCGCGACAGGCGGGAGCGGCAGTAGCGGATGGCCAGGGGGTGCACGAAGGCGAGCAGATCGTGGGTGGCCTGCTCGTCGCCCTCGACCGCACGGCGCACGAGCGCGCTGACGGTACCGTCGCCGCTGTTCCGGGAGGCTCCGCCGCCCCCTGTGGTCGCGGGTGACCCCGGGGCCTCGTCGTCGCGCATCAATCCATGGTGCCTTGGCGCCGGGGCATTCGAGACACCGCGGCCCGTGTTGTGCGTCGAAGCGCTATGCGTCGACGGATCGTGCGGGGTGGGTGCACCGGAACTCATGGTCTGGCCCTCCCCTCCCGCTCGGCCGAATCGTCCCCGCGGCGACATCTCCAGGATGCGCCACACCCTCAAGCATGCGGCATCGCGCCCGAAGCGACACGTCCCCCGGATTGTGCACCGTCAATCCCCGGTGCGCATCAGGGTGCGGCGGATCGGACGGCAGGAGATTCCGGAGGGCGGCCGGGACCGCGGGATCCCGGCGTCCGACCGTGCCCGCCGGCCTGCCCAGCGGCCGGCCGTCCCCACCATCGGGCGGGCCGGCCCGCCCGCGGCGCCGCCGGCCGGTGAGGGCCGGCGGACCTGCGGACCTGCGGTCAGCGGACCAGGCCCCAGCGGAACCCGAGCGCCACGGCGTGCGCCCGGTCGGACGCACCCAGCTTCTTGAACAGTCGGCGGGCGTGCGTCTTGACCGTGTCCTCGGAGAGGAAGAGCTCGCGCCCGATCTCCGCGTTGGACCGGCCGTGGCTCATGCCCTCCAGCACCTGGATCTCGCGTGCGGTGAGCGTGGGCGCGGCGCCCATCTCGGCCGAGCGGAGCCGGCGCGGGGCCAGCCTCCAGGTCGGGTCGGCGAGGGCCTGGGTGACCGTGGCCCGCAGTTCGGCGCGCGAGGCGTCCTTGTGCAGATAGCCCCGGGCGCCGGCGGCGACCGCGAGGGCCACGCCGTCCAGGTCCTCGGCGACCGTCAGCATGATGATGCGGGCGCCGGGGTCGGCCGAGAGCAGACGGCGCACCGTCTCCACACCGCCGAGCCCGGGCATCCGTACATCCATCAGAATCAGGTCGGAACGGTCGGCACCCCAGCGGCGGAGGACTTCCTCGCCGTTGGCAGCCGTCGTCACACGCTCGACGCCGGGCACGGTGGCAACCGCGCGACGGAGCGCCTCTCGGGCAAGCGGGGAGTCGTCGCAGACGAGGACGGATGTCATGACCGCCCTCCGCAGCTGCTGATGCGCGTCACCTTGAGCCTCCAGGCTGGTACGTATCGTCACCTGTGCGGTCGATGCCCCCGGACACATGTCCGAGAACTTCTTGGTTCAACCGCCTTCGCACTCTCAACGATGGTCACTCGAAAGAGTTACGGGTCGGACGGACACCTTCGGCACTCTACGTGAGGAAGCGAACACGAGGCAGGAGCCACTCGCCGCGTGTCCTCCAGATGACGGTATGCCCTATTTGGCGGCTTTCCTTCCGTTTGGCGCATGTCTGAGGCTAGATTCCCAATGAGTCATATTTACATCTACTACGACAGTAGGTGTGGAGACATGGACCGTATCCGCCTCAGTACCGGCACCAAGAGGACTACCAATGGCAGATTTCTCCCGCCTCCCCGGACCGAACGCCGACCTCTGGGACTGGCAGCTGCTGGCTGCCTGCCGCGGGGTCGACAGCTCCCTCTTCTTCCACCCGGAAGGCGAGCGGGGCGCGGCCAGGAGCGCGCGCGAGACCTCGGCTAAAGAGGTCTGCATGCGCTGCCCGGTGCGTTCTGAATGCGCCGCGCACGCACTCGCCGTCCGCGAGCCCTACGGGGTGTGGGGCGGCCTCACCGAGGACGAACGCGAAGAACTGATGGGCCGCGCCCGCCATCGCCTGATCCCGGCGACGACCGCGATCGGACCGAGCACGCCGATCGCCCCGCACTGACCGGGCTCCACACGAAACGACCGAAGGAACGTTTCTCCGATCTCTGATCCCCGAACCGGACCGGGCTGCCACCCGACCGGCCGTACCGCCGTACGGTTCTTCGCGTGGCGGCCCCGTCCGGCGCCGGGTCCGGCCACCCCACCCCCGGCCACCCGGCCCAGCGATGCCGGGCCGGCACCGGTCGGCCGTCAGCGCCGGGCGGCCCGCTCCAGCTGGTCCAGGGTCGCGGCAACCGCCGGGACCCGGGCCAGGTCGGGCAGGGTCAGCGCGACGACCTCCCGCTCGACGGCCGGTTCCACGACGAGGGTGCTCACGCCCTTGGCCCGTACGGACTCCACCGCGAGCTCCGGCAGCACCGCGACCCCGAGCCCGGCCCCGACCAGGCCGACCACGGCCGGGTAGTCGTCGGTGGCGAAGTCGATGCGCGGGGTGAAACCGGCGGCCTCGCACACCTCCACCAGATGGCGGCGGCAGCGCGGACAGCCCGCGATCCAGGGCTCGTCGGCCAGCTCGGCGATGCCCACCCGCTCCGCACCCGCCAGCCGGTGCCCCTCGGGGACCAGTCCGACGAGCCGGTCGGTCAGCAGCGGCCGGACCACGAGGTCCTCCCACTCCGCCGCCGATCCGGAGGCGCCGTCGTAGCGGAAGGCCAGCGCGAGATCGCAGTCCCCCTCGCGCAGCATCTCCACCGAACGCGGCGGCTCCGCCTCGACCAGCGAGATCCGGGTCCCCGGATGCTCGGCGCGCATCGCCGCGAGCGCGGTCGGCACCAGGGTGGAACTGCCGCTGGGGAAGGAGACCAGCCGGACCCGTCCGGCCCGCAGCCCGGCGATGGCCGCGACCTCCTCCTCCGCCGCCGTCAGCCCGGCGAGGATCCCGGCGGCATGGCGGACCAGCGCCTCACCTGCCTGGGTGAGGCGCATTTCGCGCCCGGTGCGGATCAGCAGGGGGGTGCCGGCGGACTGCTCCAGCGCCTTCATCTGCTGGGATACGGCCGGCTGGGTGCAGCCGAGCTCGCGGGCGGCGGCGGAGAAGGACCCGGTTCCGGCGACAGCGCGCAGAACTCGGAGATGACGTGCCTCGATCACCCTTCGAGCATAAGGGGTGCTTTGATGCCGGCGCGAATAATCCCCGGCTGCTTTGAGACCATTCGGCTAGCGTGGTGCCATGCATCTGATCTCCGTGAACCTCGGCCGCGCGACGGCCGTCGACCACACCGACGCCCCGGACGGACTGACCGGTCACGGCAAGATCCCCGCGCCTGGCCCCGTACGGGTCTTCGCGCCGGGCCCCAAGGGCGTCGGTGCGAGCGGTGTAGAAGGGGACGACGTCTGCCACCTGCGCCATCACGGCGGGGACCACCAGGCCGTGTACGCCTACGCCCGCGAGGACCTGGACTGGTGGGAGCGCGAGCTCGGCCGCGAACTGCCCGGCGGGATCTTCGGCGAGAACTTCACCACCTCCGGCCTCGACGTGAACGGCGCGCTGCTCGGCGAGCGCTGGCGGGTCGGCCCCGACCTCGTCCTGGAGGTGGCCTCGGCGCGCATCCCGTGCCGGACCTTCCAGGGGATGCTCGGTGAGAAGGCCTGGGTCAAGCGGTTCACCCAGGAGGCCCGGCCGGGGGCCTACTTGCGGGTCGTCCAGGAGGGCGCGGTCTCCCCCGGCGACACCGTCGAGGTCGTGCACCGTCCGGAGCACGAGGTGACGGTGGAGTTCTGGTTCCGCGCCTTCACCACCGAGCGGGACCTGCTGCCGCGCA
This sequence comes from Streptomyces sp. NBC_01264, assembly GCF_026340675.1. Lineage (NCBI taxonomy): Bacteria > Bacillati > Actinomycetota > Actinomycetes > Kitasatosporales > Streptomycetaceae > Streptomyces > Streptomyces sp. NBC_01264. Next base: position 5,879,154 of record NZ_JAPEOX010000001.1, on the reverse strand, counting down.
CCCTGGCGGCGGGTGACGCGCTGGAGCCGGAGGCTCGGGACAGGGCGCTGGCCCACGTGGAGAAGTACGGGAAGCGGGACGACTAGGTTGCGCCTATGACGACTGCGTTGATTACGGGATCCACGGCGGGCATCGGCGCCGCCTTCGCCCGGCGGCTCGCCGCCCAGGGGCACAACCTCGTCCTGGTGGCGCGGGACACCAAGCGCCTCGGGGAGCAGGCCACCGAACTGCACGACCGGCACGGGATCGAGGCCGAGGTGCTGGCCGCCGACCTCTCCACCGAGGAGGGCATCACGGCGGTCGAGGAGCGCCTCGCCGACCGCAAGCACCCGGTGGACCTGCTGGTGAACAACGCGGGCTTCGGCAACAAGGGCCGCTACCTCGAAGTTTCCATGGCCGACGAGCTGACCATGCTGAAGGTCCACATCGAGGCCGTGCTGCGGCTGACCTCGGCGGCCGTGGAGCCGATGCGCTCGCGCGGGCGCGGCGGCGTGATCAACGTGGCCTCGGTGGCGGCCTTCCTGCCGCGCGGCACGTACGGGGCGAGCAAGGCCTGGGTCGTGCAGTTCACCCAGGGCGCGGCCAAGGACCTGACCGGCTCCGGCGTACGGCTGATGGCGCTGTGCCCGGGCTTCGTGCGCACCGAGTTCCACGAGCGGGCCGGCATGGGCACGGACAACATCCCCGGCTGGATGTGGCTCGACGCCGACAAGCTGGTGGCCGCGGCGCTGGCCGATCTGGCGCGGGGCAGGACGGTGTCGATCCCGGACCCGCGGTACAAGGCGCTGATGGGCGTGGTGAAGCTGACCCCGCGGGGGCTGCTGGGCGGGATGTCCTCGCGTACGGGGCGCAAGTACGGGCCCCAGTGACCTGTGCGTAAACACGGCATATGGGTGAAATCTCCCTAGACTGGATGTGTCCCATCCAGCGCGGGAGGCGACGCGATGACATTCGTACAAGTGATCGACTACGAGACCAAGCGCTTCGACGAGATGAACAGTCTCATCGACCGCTATGCCGAGCAGACCGCCGGCAAGCGCACGGTCACCCACACCCTCATCGGCAGGGACCGCGACTCCAGGACGCACTACGTGGACCTCGTCGAATTCCCCTCGTACGAAGAGGCCATGAGGAACTCTCAGCTCCCGGAAACCGACCGGATGTTCCAGGAGATGGTGGCACTGTGCGAGGGCATGCCGAAGTTCATGAACCTCGACGTGGTCCGTGACGAGTACCTCAACAAGCTCGTCGTCAACCGCTTCCTCGAGGAGGTCGTGGGCAAGGGCAACTTCGACGTCATCGAGGAGTGCGTCGCCGCCGACTACGTCACCCACGACATCATGGAGAGCGCCGGCGAGGGCAACGGCCGCGAGGGCATCCGCAAGACCGTCGGCATGTGGCGGGGCTCCTTCGACATGACCTTCGACATGACGCGGCAGATCGCCGAAGGCGACTGCGTCACCACCCTGTGGGACTGGAAGGGCACGCACAAGGGCGAGTTCATGGGGGTCGCGCCGACCGGCAGGGAATTCACCATGTCGGGCTCTACGACCTGCCGGATCGAGAACGGCCAGATCGCCGAGGACTGGTGGTATTACGACGCCCCGGGCCTGATGCGCCAGATGGGCATGATGCCCGGCTAGCAGACGGGAAAGCCCCGGTCACCACCGCTTGGCAGCGGTGGTGACCGGGGCTTTGCCGTACTTACTGCTTACCGCTTACTGACGAGGTCAGTGGCTGTGGCCGTGGCCACCGTGGCCGTGACCGGCGTCGCCCTCGTCGTCGGCCGGCTTCTCGACGACCAGGGTCTCGGTCGTGAGCAGCAGCGACGCGATGGAAGCGGCGTTCTCCAGGGCGGAGCGGGTGACCTTGACCGGGTCGATGACGCCGGCCTTGACCAGGTCGCCGTACTCGCCGGTGGCGGCGTTGAAGCCCTGGCCCTTCTCGAGCTCGGCGACCTTCGAGGTGATGACGTAGCCCTCGAGGCCGGCGTTCTCGGCGATCCAGCGCAGCGGCTCGACGGCGGCGCGGCGCACGACCGCGACACCGGTGGCCTCGTCGCCCGTCAGGCCGAGGTTGCCCTCGAGCACCTTCACGGCGTGGACGAGAGCGGAGCCACCGCCGGAGACGATGCCCTCCTCGACCGCGGCGCGGGTCGCCGAGATGGCGTCCTCGAGACGGTGCTTCTTCTCCTTGAGCTCCACCTCGGTGGCGGCGCCGACCTTGATGACGCAGACGCCACCGGCGAGCTTCGCCAGGCGCTCCTGCAGCTTCTCGCGGTCCCAGTCCGAGTCGGTGGACTCGATCTCGGCCTTGATCTGGTTGACGCGGCCGAGGACCTCGTCGGAGGAGCCGCCACCGTCGACGATGGTGGTGCTGTCCTTGGAGATCGTGACGCGGCGGGCGGAGCCCAGTACGTCCAGACCGGCCTGGTCGAGCTTGAGGCCGACCTCCTCGGCGATGACGGTGGCACCGGTGAGGGTGGCCATGTCCTGCAGCATCGCCTTGCGGCGGTCACCGAAGCCGGGCGCCTTGACGGCGACGGCGTTGAAGGTGCCACGGATCTTGTTGACGACGAGGGTGGAGAGCGCCTCGCCCTCGACGTCCTCGGCGATGATCAGGAGCGGCTTGGAGGCGCCGGCCTGGATGACCTTCTCGAGCAGCGGCAGGAGGTCCTGGATGGAGGAGATCTTGCCCTGGTTGATCAGGATGTACGGGTCATCGAGGATGGCCTCCATACGCTCCTGGTCGGAGACCATGTACGGGGACAGGTAGCCCTTGTCGAAGGCCATGCCCTCGGTGAACTCGAGCTCCAGGCCGAAGGCGTTGGACTCCTCGACGGTGATGACACCGTCCTTGCCGACCTTGTCCATCGCCTCGGCGATGAGGTCACCGACCTGCTGGTCCTGCGCGGAGAGCGCGGCCACGGCGGCGATGTCGGACTTGTCCTCGATCGGACGGGCGGTGGCGAGGAGCTCGTCGGAGACGGCCTTGACCGCGGCGTCGATGCCCTTCTTCAGGGCGGCCGGGGAAGCACCCGCGGCGACGTTGCGCAGACCCTCGCGGACCAGCGCCTGCGCCAGGACGGTGGCGGTGGTGGTGCCGTCACCCGCGACGTCGTTGGTCTTGGTCGCGACCTCCTTGACGAGCTGCGCGCCAAGGTTCTCGTACGGGTCGTCGAGCTCGACCTCACGCGCGATGGTGACACCGTCGTTCGTGATGGTGGGAGCGCCGAACTTCTTGTCGATGACGACGTTGCGGCCCTTGGGGCCGATCGTCACCTTGACGGTGTCGGCAAGCTTGTTGACGCCACGCTCAAGGGCGCGACGGGCGTCCTCGTCAAACTTGAGAATCTTCGGCATGGGAGCGGTTCAGCCCTCTCGTTGCTATCCCCGGCCGCTCACCGCGACCGCCTGTCTAGAACGAGCTACGCCCCTCGCCGCCCGGCATCAGCAGGGGTGACCAGGGGCGTAGCTCAAAGCAAAACTGGAGAAGTGATTACTTCTCGACGATCGCGAGCACGTCGCGGGCCGAGAGGACGAGGTACTCCTCGCCGTTGTACTTCACTTCGGTGCCGCCGTACTTGGAGTACAGGACGACGTCGCCGACGGTGACGTCCAGCGGGAGACGCTGGCCGTCCTCGAAGCGACCCGGGCCCACCGCGAGGACGACGCCCTCCTGGGGCTTCTCCTTCGCGGTGTCCGGGATGACCAGGCCAGAGGCCGTGGTCTGCTCGGCGTCGAGCGGCTGGACCACAATGCGGTCCTCGAGCGGCTTGATGGCAACCTTGGAGCTGGTGGTCGTCACGATCTGACCTTCCGCTTCGGAGATCCGGAGTTAACTGTCTGGGTGGCGACCTTGTCGATCCGTCGTCGCGGGTGCCGGATCAACCTGTCGCAGTGTTGGCACTCACCGGGGGCGAGTGCCAGACGCGAGACTATTCCGGGGATTAGCACTCGGTCAAGCGGAGTGCCAGAACGCGCCGCTGGTTTCGCAGCGGGGACCGCCTGCGCGGCGGTGCCGCCGGGGACCAGTCCCCGGACCCCTGCGCCTCAAACGCCGGCGGGGCTGGGGTTGGCCTGCGCGCGGGTTGGCTGCGGTGGGGGGCCGGTGCCGGGGGCGGGGTGGGGTGTTGGCCTGGACTGCATGATTTAGGCGCCTTGTCCCCGACTTCGATAGTTGTGGCTTCTTTGCGCGCCACAAATCACGCTTTACGTCCCGGCCAACACCCCACCCCGCCCCCGTCCCCGGCCCTGGCCCCGCAGCCCCCGACCCCGGCCGGGGGAGACAGTTCAGTCCCGGCCGGGGGGGGCATTCGGTCCCGGCCGGGGGACATTTGGCCCCGGCCGGGGTTGGTCTTTTCAGCCGTCCGGCGTTTGAGGACCGGGGTCTGGGGCGGAGCCCCAGGTCTTTTCAGCCCGTCCGGCGTTTGAGGACTGGGTCCGGGCTGGCCCGGGGAACGGTGGAAGGGCGGGTAGGGGACTTCGCCCCGCAGGGCCCACCCGCACCCGCCCACCGGGCCCCGCGCCGGGACGGCGGCGGCGGCCCCGCCGGGGCACCGCCGGCCGGAGGCTGGCGTAGCGGCGCGAAGCCCGGGAGGCCCGCCAGGGCCGAGCGGTGCGAGCGGCCGCATCGAGGAGGTGTGCGGCCGCGTCGAGAAGGGTTGGCGCCCGGTATGTGACGCTTGGGGCATGCGGATCCTGGTCGTCGAAGACGAAGTCAGCCTCGCCGATTCACTGCGGCGCGGCCTCTCCGCCGACGGCCACTGGGTCGACCTCGCCCACGACGGCCACCGCGGCCTGGACCTGGCGCTCACCGGAGGCCCGTACGACGTCGTCCTCCTCGACCTGATGCTCCCCGGCCTCTCGGGCTACGAGATCTGCACCCGGATGCGGTCCCACGGCGTAGCCACCCCCGTGCTGATGCTGACCGCCAAGGACGGCGAGTACGACGAGGCCGAGGGCCTGGACTCGGGTGCGGACGACTACCTGACGAAACCGTTCTCCTTCGTCGTCCTCGCCGCCCGCCTCCGCGCGCTCACCCGCCGCACCGCCACCGCCGCCGCCTCCGCCCGGACCCGCGTCCTCCAGGCCGGCGACCTCGTCCTCGACGCCCAGGGCCGCCGCTGCCGGAGGGGCACGCACGAGATCGAGCTGACCGCCCGTGAGCTCGGCGTCCTGGGCTGCCTGATGGAGCAGCCCGGCCGGGCCGTCCCCAAGCAGGACATCCTCGACGAGGTCTGGGACACCCCGCGCGGCATCGACCCGAACATCGTCGAGGTCTACGTCTCCTCGCTCCGCCGGAAGATCGACGCCCCGTTCGGGCGCCGCTCGATCCTCACTGTGCACGGCACCGGCTACCGGATGGCCCCCGACGGTGGCTGAGGCCGCACCCCGCCGGCCCCGCCGGCCCCGCCGCCTCGGCAGTCTCCGCGCCCGCGGCGCCGCGGCCGCCGCCCTCGCGATGGCCGCCGTCCTGGCCGCCGGCGGGCTGTGGCTCTACACCCTGCTGCGCGCCAACCTCATCGAGAACACCACCGGCCGCACCGAGCTGGCCGCCCGCAAGGTGGCCGCCCAGTACGACACCGGGAGCCTTCCGCCCGCCGGGCGGCTGCCCGTGCCCGAGGGCGGGGTCGACCTGGTCCTCGTACGGAACGCGGCCGGGACGGTCGTGGCCACCAGCGGGGACCTGAAGGACACCCCGGAGCTGACGGAGCTGCGCCCCGCGCCCGGCCAGGACGTGCGGTCGGCCGTGCTGCCGCCCGCGCGCCCCGGCGCACAGCGGCGCGTGGTGGTCGCCGTGGACGCGCCCGGCCCGCCGGGGGCGCACGACCCGCACACCGTCTACGCCGCGACCGTGCTCGGCGACGTCGACGACGCCAACCGGGCCGTCGCGCTCGGGCTGCTGGCCGGCGCGCCCCCGCTGATCCTCTTCTCTGCGGCCCTGGCCTGGTGGGTGACGGGCCACGCGCTGCGCCCGGTCACCGCGATCCGCACCGGGCTGGCGGCGGTCACCGGGAGCGAGCTGGACCGGCGGGTCCCGGACCCGGGCGGCGCCGACGAGATCGCGCAGCTGGCCCGGACCGTCAACGACACCCTCGACCGCCTCGAGCGCAGCGACGCCCGGCAGCGGCAGTTCACCGCCGACGCCTCGCACGAGCTGCGCAACCCCCTCGCGGCCGTCCGGTCCCGGCTGGAGGTGGCGCTGCGGGACCCCGACCGGGAGTCGGTGGCGGCCGCACTGGCCGATACCGAGCGGCTGCAGGGCATCGCCGCCGACCTGCTCCTGCTGGCCCGGCTGGACGGTGGGCCGGCGCCGCGCACCGAGCCGGTGGACCTCGCGCTGCTGGCCGCCGAGGACGCGGCGCGGCGCCCCGGGCCCCGGGTTCCGCTCCGGCTGGACGCGCGGGGTCCCGTACCGGCCGCCGGGGATCCGGAGCGGCTGGAGCGGGCGCTGGCGAACCTGGTGGACAACGCCTTGCGGTACGCCCGTACCGGGGTCGTGGTGCGGGCCTCGGCCGAGGACGGCTGGGCCCTGCTGGAGGTCACGGACGACGGGCCGGGCATCCCGGAGGCCGACCGGGACCGGGTCTTCGAGCGGTTCGTACGGCTGGACGCGGACCGGGGCCGGGCCAGTGGCGGCACCGGTCTGGGGCTGGCCATCGCCCGGGAGATCGCCCGGGCGCACGGCGGTGACGTACGCGCGCTCCCGGCGCCCGCCGGGGGCGCCCGCATGGTGCTGCGCGTGCCGGGGCGCGCGGCTTCCTGAAGGCCGTTTCAGGAGCCTCAGGATTCCTTCAGCCGCGCTCCCGCAGCATCGGCAAGATGAGTGCCCACCGCAGGAAGCCCAAGGAACCCCGGACCCAGGCCCCCGCACCCCACGGCCGCGGGCGCTCCCGCCGCGCCCGCCTCACCCGCACCCTGCTGGCGGCCGGCTGCGCCCTGGTGGTGCTCGCGGGGGCGACCGCCTGGTACCTGTACGACGACCTCGCCTCCAGCATCGGCAGCTCCAAGGCCCTGGACGGCGCCGAGAAGTCGAAGCACGGCGATGTGAACATCCTGCTGATGGGCCTGGACAGCCGCCGGGACCAGAACGGCGAGGACCTCCCGCCGGCGATCCTCGAGAAACTGCACGCCGGCGCGAGCTCCGAGGTCGGCGGCTACAACACCAACACCCTGATCCTGCTGCACGTCCCGGGTGACGGGAGCAAGGCGAAGGCCTTCTCGGTGCCGCGCGACGACTTCGTCGACCTGCACGGGGTGCCCGGGTTCACCGGCAAGGCCAAGATCAAGGAGGCGTACGGGCGGGCGAAGGCGAAGGTCGAGGAGCAGCTGTCCGCCCAGGGGGTCAAGGACCGGCGGCAGCTGGAGCGCGAGGGGCGCGAGGCGGGCCGCAAGGCGGAGATCGAGACGGTGCGCACCTTCCTGGGCGTGCCGATCGACCACTTCGCCGAGCTGAACCTGGCCGGTTTCTATCACCTGGCCGACGCGCTGGGCGGCGTACCGGTGTGTCTGAACCACGCGGTGAAGGACAAGAACTCCGGAGCCGACTTCTCGGCGGGGCGGCACACGCTCAACGGTCAGGAGTCGCTGGCCTTCGTCCGCCAGCGGATGGGTCTGACCATGGGCGACCTGGACCGGACGAAGCGGCAGCAGGCGTTCCTGGCGGGGGCCACCTACAAGCTGAACCAGGCCGGGACCTTCACCGATCCGGTGAAGCTGATGAAGCTGATCGACTCGGCGAAGCAGGACGTGGTGACCGACCGGGGATGGGACCTGCTGTCGTTCGTGGAGCAGGCGAAGAACCTGTCCGGGGGCGCCGTGGAGTTTGTGACCCTTCCCATCGAACGCTTCGACCGGAACCATGGAGCCGAGATAAACGTCGTAGACGATATGAAGATAAAGCGGTTCATAGCCGAGCGGATCGGGCCCGGGGCCACTGCGAGCCCGAGCGCGCCTGGCACCGCTCCCTCCTCCTCACCGGGCACCGCGCCCGCCCCGCAGGGCTCCGCGGGCACCACGGGCCCCGCCAAGAGCCCCACGCCGGTACCGTCCCGAAGCAGCAGCGGAACCCCCGCCATCGATGGCGGCGGCGTCCCGTGCGTGGACTGAAGCCCCTGACCACGGCGGGGGTGCGCCGCCGCACGGAAGCACTGCTCCTGGTCCTCGTCGTCGCGGTGACCATTTCCGGCCACATCGCCGCCGGTCTCGCGATGAACGACGAGCTGCCGGCGGGCCTCACCGGCTTCGTGATCAGCATGACGCTGCTCGCACTGGTGGGGCACCTGGCCATCCGCCGGTTCGCGGCGTACGCGGATCCGCTGATCTTCCCGCTGGCCCTGCTGCTGACCGGGCTGGGGCTGGTGCTGCTGCACCGCCTCGACCAGGGGTACCTGGAGCGGTACAATTCCCCGCCGAACGCTCCCGGCCAGCTGATGTGGACGGTGATCGGCGTCGCGGCCTGCATCACGGTGCTCGGACTGCTGCGCGACCACCGGCTGCTCCAGCGGTTCATCTACATCACGATGGCCGTGGCCCTGGTGGCGCTGATCGCGCCCGCCTTCTTCGGCGCGGACACCTACGGGGCGAAGCGCTGGATCAAATTCGCCGGGCTCTCGGTCCAGCCCGGCGAGTTCGTGAAGATCATGATCGCGGTGTTCTTCGCGGGCTACCTGGTGATCCACCGCGACGCACTGGCCCTGTCGGGCCGCAAGTTCCTGGGCATGCGGCTGCCGCCGATGCGCCAGCTCGGCCCGCTCATCACGGTGTGGATCATCTCGCTGATGGTGCTGGTCTTCGAGCGCGACCTCGGCACCTCGCTGCTCTTCTTCGGCGTCTTCGTGGTCATGCTCTACGTGGCCACTGAACGCACGAGCTGGATCGTCTGCGGCCTGGTCCTCGCTTCGGCGGGAGCCTTCGTCGTGGGCACGACGGAACCGCACGTCAAGGCCCGTGTGGCCGCCTGGCTGAACCCGCTGTCGTACTACTGGAAGGACCGGCCGCCGGGCGTCGTCTCGGACCAGTCGGCGCAGGCGCTGTTCAGCTTCGGCACGGGCGGCATCACCGGCACGGGCCTCGGCATGGGCCATCCCGAACTGATCGGGTTCGCCGGCCGCAGCGACTTCATCCTGACGACGGTGGGCGAGGAGCTCGGCCTGGCCGGGGTCATGGCCGTCCTGATCCTCTACGCGCTCCTCGTGCAGCGCGGGCTGCGCATGGCGCTGGGCGCCCGCGACCCCTTCGGCAAGCTGCTGGCGGTGGGCCTGTCGTCCGCCCTGGCCCTGCAAGTCTTCATCGTGGCGGGCGGCGTCTCGGGGCTGATCCCGCTGACGGGCAAGGCCCTGCCCTTCCTGGCGGCGGGCGGCTCGTCCCTCCTGGCCAACTGGATCATGATCGCCCTGCTACTGCGCATCTCCGACAGCACGGAGCGACAACGCGAGGCGGACGCCAGGGGCCCGGCGGAGACGACGATCACGCCGGTGATGGCGGCGGCGGGCCCCGAGGCGTAGCCCTGCCCGAGGCGTAGCCCTGGACGGCCTAGAGGTAGTCCTCCAGCCGCCCTATCCGGTACCCCTGCTCCTGTATCCGCTGGAGCATCCGGGTCGCCATCTGGATCTCCGTCGCGCCCTTGAGCTCCGACGGGCCGCGGAAGTGGGCCAGGACGATGTCACCCGGTTTGAGGGCGGAGCCCTCGGCGTACTGGAAGTTGTTGATCTGCATCGACACGCGCCACAGCAGGAGCTGCGATATCCCGCACTCGTGCGCGGCCCGGAGGGTGTCGTCGTTGTAGTTCCCGTACGGCGGGCGGAAGCGGGTCGGCTTCGTGCCGAAACGCTTCTCCAGGCGTTCCTGCTGCCCGCATATCTCCTTCTTCTGCGCCTCGAAGGACAGGGTGCGCAGATTCGGGTGCGTCAGGGTGTGGTTGTTTATCGTGCTGCCGGAGCCGTTGTCGCGGAGCTTCTCGAAGTGGCCGTAGTCCGACGAGGCGATGTTGTCCGTCAGGAACATGCTGATCGGCAGCTTCAGATCGGCGGCCATCTTCAGGAACTCGGGGTTCTTCTCCGCGCCGTCGTCGAACGTCAGGAAGACGACCTTGTCGTCCGCCGGGACGGGTATTCGGTCGATGACCTGGACCCGCCCCGCCTTGACCGGCGGGATCTGGGGTTTGACGGCGGGCTTGGGCGCGTACCGGAGGGGGCCGGCGAGGCCCCACTTCTTGTACGCCTCGTCCGCCGGGGCCGCCGGTCCCTCGCCCGTGGCGGAGGGGGAGGCCGCCCCCGAGGGCGACGGGGTCGCCCTCGCCTCCGTGGTCTTGCGCCCCATCCTCTCGGTGGGGTCCACGCTGTCCCCGCACCCCGTCAGGGACAGCGCGAGCGCGCCGGCCGCCAGCGTCCCGGCTACGAACCGGCGCGCGTACTTCACAAGTAATCCTCCAGGCGAGCCACGGCGTACCCCTTGTCCGTGACGGTCTTCATGACGTGACGGATCATGTCAGTCATGCTGCCCTTCCAGTCTTCCTTGCCCCGGAAGTGGGTCAGGATGATGTCACCAGGGTGCAGGTCCTTGTCCCACTCCCGCCAGTCCATCCGGTTGGGGAAGGCCTCCTCGTTCCACAGCGGAACGGCCTTGATCCCGCAGGACTTGGCCGCGCGCAGCGTGTCCTCGTTGTAGTTCCCGTACGGCGGGCGGAAGAGCGTGGGGCGCTTGCCGAACGTCTTTTCGATTGTGTCCTGCTGACCGCAGATCTCCTGGCGCTGCTTCTCGTACGAGAGCGCCGGCATGTAGCGGTGGTTGAGCGTGTGATTGTTCAGCGTGACGCCCGCCGCCTGCATCTCCTTGAAGTACGGGTAGTTGTCCCGGACCAGGTAGTCGCTCAGGAAGGCGGTGTACGGGAGCTTCAGCTCCTGCATCATCTTCAGGAACTCGGGGTCCTTCTCGGCCCCGTCGTCGATCGTCAGGAAGACGACCTTCTCCTCCGTGGGGACGGTGGTGAAGACCGGGGGCAGCTCGTCCTGGCCCTCGACCTCGAAGCCGTCGCGGGTGGTGATCTCCGGCTTCTCCTTGGGCGCCTGCGGAGCGACGAGCGGCGGCTTCTTCAGCCCCCACTTCTTCGCGGCGACGATCCGCGCCTGCTGGAGGGCCTTCAGCCTCTCGGCGTAGGTGCCGAGCGCGCCCGCCGCTCCGGCCTTCTCGGCGCCCGCGGCGGCTTTGGCCTTCGCGGCCTTGTCCGGCGTTTCGGATCCGCCGGCCCCGCAACCCGTGCCGAGTGCGGCGAGGAGCAGTGCGGCCGTCGCGGCCATACCCAACCGGCCGCGCGAGACTGCCGCGATCCGGTGACCGTGTAGCGTCTTATGTTCCTTTTGTCGGACTAGCTGCATAGTTCGGGATCTTTACACCCTCCAGCCACGCGCCCCGGGCGACACCGCGAGGGGAATCCGACCTTCCTCCGAGTGGCCCACGGTGGCCGACAATGGACCCGTGACCCCCGAAGACTTCGCCGCGCTCCTCGCCCCCGAGGGCCACGCCCTCCTCGACTCGCTCCGCGACTACGACCCCGCCCAGGAGCTCGCCGTCGCCACCCGGCTGCGCCGCGAACACCCCGCCGCACTGGTCTCCGCGGCCCTCGGACAGGCCCGGCTGCGCCAGCGCGCGGTGGCGAAGTTCGGGGCCGAGGACGCCCACCGGATGTACTTCACCCCCGGCGGCGGGGAGATGGCCACCCGCGCCTCGGTGGCCTCGTACCGCGCCGAGCGGCTCGCCGCCCTGGGCGTACGGAGCCTCGCGGACCTCTGCTGCGGGATCGGCGGCGACGCGCTGGCCCTGGCCCGGCTCGGCATCCGTGTCCTGGCGGTGGACCACGACCCGCTGACCGTCGCCGTGGCGCGCGCCAATGCCGGGGCGCTCGGCCTGGCGGACCTGATCGAGGTCCGGGAGGCGAACGTGACGGAGGTCGACACCGCGGGCTACGACGCGGTCTTCATCGACCCGGCCCGCCGGGGCGGGCGCGGCAGGATCTTCGACCCGGAGTCCTACTCCCCTCCCCTGTCCTGGGCGATCGCCACCGCCCGGGCCGCGAAGGTCGCCGCCATCAAGATCGCCCCCGGGATCCCGCACGAGGCGGTGCCCGCCGAGGCCCAGGCCGAGTGGATCTCCGACCAGGGCGACGTGAAGGAGGCCGTCCTGTGGTTCGGGACGGCCCCCGGCGAGATCCGCGCCACCCTGCTGCCCGGCCCGCGCGCGCTGGCCACCGCCGATCCGCTGCCCGACCCCGAGGCCGGCCCCGTCGGGCGCTACCTCTACGAGCCCGACGGCGCCGTGATCCGCGCCCACCTCGTCGCCGAGGTCGCCGAGCGGCTGGGCGGCCGGCTGATCGACCCCACCATCGCGTACATCACCGCCGACGAGCTGCGCGAGACCCCGTACGCGACCTCGTACGAGATCACGGACGTGCTGCCGTTCGGGCTGAAGAAGCTCAAGGCGCTGCTGCGCGAGCGCGGGGTCGGCATCCTCACGGTGAAGAAGCGCGGCTCCGCGATCGAGCCCGAGGAACTCCGCAGGAAGGTGAAGCCGCAGGGCCCGAACTCCGCCACGGTCTTCCTGACCCGCGTCGCCGGCGCCCCCTCGATGCTGATCGGCTCACCGACAACGCGTCCCTGACGCCCCGCCCCCTGACAACCCGTCCCCCAGGCCCCACCCCTGACGCCCCGTCCGCCGGGATCCGGACGGCCGGCGGAACGGCCGACGGAACGGCCGGCGGGCCTTTGGGCCCCTCCCCCACAGGCTTTGGGCTCGTCTTCCCCGCAACTCCCCCCGGACGGCACAGCAGCCGCACAGGCCGAGGTTAGCTCACCTAAGTTTCAGGGCGATCCCCGTCCTGACCTGTGCTTTCGAGGAGTTGGGCACCCTTGCGTCCCCTGCGGCTGCGTAAAACGGCGATCACCACGGCTGCGGTCACGGCCGCCGCACTCGTCCTCGGCGCCTGTTCCGGCCCCGGAGGCGACGGCGACGGCAAGGCCGCCGACGCGCAGTCCCGTACCGTCGACACGGCCGACGGCACGGTGGACGTGCCGTTCAAGCCGGTGCGCGTCGCCGCCCTCGACAACACCTCTTTCGCGACGCTGAAGGCCTTCGGCGTCACCCCCGTCGCGGCGCCGAAGTCCCTGCTCCCCAAGACCGGTTACGAGGACTGGGTCAAGGACGAGAAGGTCGCCGACGCGGGCGGCCACCGCGAGCCGCTCTTCGAAGCCGTCAACGAGGCCGAACCGGGCCTGACCATCGGCGGCTACCGCTTCGCTGAGCACACCGGCACGTTGAACAAGATCGCCAAGACCATCGACGTCTCCCCCGACGACGAGGCCGAGGGCGGCTACGTCGCCTCCCCGAAGAAGCAGACCCGCACCCTGGGCGCCATCTTCGGCCAGGAGGCGAAGGCGGCGGAGCTCGTCGCCGCCCTCGACGCGTCCGCGGAGGCCGCCGGCCGGGCCACCAACGGCGAGAGCGTGTTCCTCGGCGTCGCCAGCGCCGGGAGGATCGACAACGGCGCGAGCCGCATCGGGCGCCTGATGGCCCCGCTCAGCCTGAAGAACGTGCTGGACCCCGCCGGTCAGGACAGCACCTCCGTGCACAACGACTCCGGCCTGGCTCCCGAGACCATCGCCCAGCTCAACCCCGACTGGATGATCCTCTTCGACCGCGACGCCGCCGTGGGCAAGGGCGACAACACCGCGGCCAAAGCGCTCGTCGACGGCCAGCAGGCCTGGGCGAAGACCACCTTCCGGACCAAGGACCAGATCGTGCACCTCGCCCCCGACTTCTACCTCACCGAGGGCATCCAGGCCTACACCGAGGCCTTCGGCCAGGTCGCCGGGGCCTTCGCCGCCAAGAGCTGACCCCGCGGCCGGCCGCGCAGCCCATGCCCATGCCCGTGTCCAAGCCCGTGTCCAAGCCCATGTCCAAGCCCGTGCCCGAACCCCGGCCCGAGCCCGTGCGTACGCGCACCACCATCAGGCCCCAGCGGCTCCCGCTGCTCGCCGCCACCGCCGCGACGGCCGCCCTCGTCGTCGCCTCCCTGTTCGTCGGCGGGTACGACATCTCGCTCCGCACCCTGCTCGACGACCCCGACGCGCTGGACATGTTCCTCATCTCCCGCGTCCCGCGGACCCTCGCCCTGATCCTCTCGGCCGCCGCGATGGGAGTCTGCGGCGTGTTCATGCAGATGCTCGTGCAGAACCGCATCGTGGAGCCGACCACGACCGGGGCGAGCGAGTGGGCGGCCCTCGGCATCCTGCTGCTCGCGCTGTTCGCCCCCGCCGCCCCCGTCCTCGTACGGATGGGCGCGGCCAGTGCCTTCGCCTTCGCCGGCACGATGGCCTTCCTCGGGGTGCTGCGCCGGGTCCGGCTGCGCTCCTCGGTGGTGGTCCCGCTGGCCGGCATCATGCTGGGCTCGGTGGTCAGCGCGCTCACCCTGTACCTCGCCTCCGGCGCCGACCTGTTACAGATGCTGACCACCTGGCGCTCCGGCGGCTTCAGCGGCACCGTGCGCGGCCAGTACGAACCCCTCTGGGTCGTCGGCCTGATCGTGGCGGCCCTCTACCTGGCCGCCGACCGGTTCACCATCGCCGGACTCGGCAAGGACGTCGCCACCAACCTCGGCCTGCGCCACGAGCGGATCATGCTCATCGGGGTGTCCATGGTGGCCCTGGCGACCGGCGTCACGACCATCGTCGTCGGCTTCGTCCCCTTCCTCGGCCTGGTCGTCCCCAACCTCGTCTCCCTCCTGCGCGGCGACGACGTACGGGCCAACCTGCCCTGGGTGGTGATCGGCAGCGTCGCGCTGATGATCCTGTGCGACCTGATCGGGCGCGTGGTGGTCTTCCCCCTGGAGATCCCGGCCTCGGTGATCCTCGGCGCGGTCGGCGCCACCCTCTTCATCGGCATGATCCTGCGACAGCGGCGGACCCTCCATGGCTGACCTCTCCGTCCCCGCCTCCGCTACGGGGCTGCGCGCGCCCGCGCCGCGCACCCGGATCCTGATCACGGCGGGGCTGCTCGTGCCCGCCGTCGCCGCCTTCCTCCTCCTCTTCGTCCGGGGCTCCTTCGCCTTCGCCTTCGAGCGCCGGATCACGCTGCTCGGGGCGATGGCGGTGGCGGCGTTCTGCCAGGCCGTCGGCACGGTGCTGTTCCAGACAGTGACCCGGAACCGGCTGCCGACCCCGTCGATCATGGGCTTCGAGTCCGTCTACACCCTCATGCAGACCCTCATGGTCTTCGTGTGCGGCGGCAGCGTGCTCGCCGCCACCGACGGGCTGCCCAAACTCCTCGCCCAGACCGGCCTGATGGTCTGCTTCTCCACCCTCCTCTTCCGCTCCCTCTTCGCGGGCCGGCTCGGCAACCTGCACGTCATGCTGCTCGTCGGGGTCTGTCTGGGGCTCGCCTTCGCCAGCCTGTCGACCTTCCTGCAGCGGCTGCTCTCCCCGTCCCAGTACGACGTGCTCTCCGTCCGGATGTTCGGCCGGCTCAGCGCCGCCGACCCGACCCATCTGCCGCTCGCGCTCGGCGCCTGCGCGGTGATCGGCCTCCTCGTGTGGCGCCGTCGCCACCGCCTCGACGTGCTGCTGCTGGGCCGGGACGCGGCCACCGGGCTCGGGGTCCCGTACAAGGCGGAGCTGACCGGGGCCCTGGTCCTGGTCTCGGTCCTGCTCTCCCTGTCCACGGCGCTGGTCGGCCCGATGACGTTCTTCGGTTTCGTCGTCGCCACGCTCGCGTACCAGCTGGCGGGCACGCACCGGCACGCGATCGTCCTGCCCCTGGCCTTCCTGATGGGCCTGCTGACGCTGGTGACCGGCCAGTTCGTGATGGAGCACGTCTTCTACGCGTCCGGGATGCTCACCGTGGTCATCGAGTTCCTCGGCGGCGTCCTCTTCCTCGTCCACCTGCTCCGAAAGGGATCCCTGTGATCGAGTTCCGCGACGTCCGCAAGGACTACCAGGGCAAGACCGTCCTGGGGCCCGTGTCCGGCACCATCGCCGCGGGCGGGGTGACCTCCCTGGTCGGCCCGAACGGGGCGGGCAAGTCCACGCTGCTCACGGTGATCGGCCGGATCTGCGAGCCGACGGCCGGCACCGTGACGGTCGACGGGGTCGACGTGCACACCGCCAAGTCCCAGGACGTGGCGCGGATCCTGGCCGTACTGCGTCAGGAGAACCACTTCACGGCCCTGGTCACCGTCCGCGAGCTCGTCGGCTTCGGCCGCTTCCCGCACAGCCAGGGCCGTACGACCCCCCGCGACACCGCGCTCGTGGAAGAGGCGCTGGAGTTCCTGGACCTCGGCGAGCTGAGCCACCGCTACCTCGACCAGCTCTCGGGCGGGCAGCGCCAGCGGGCCTACGTGGCGATGGCGCTGGCCCAGGACACGGACTACGTCCTGCTCGACGAGCCGCTGAACAACCTCGACATGAAGCATTCGGTGCGCATGATGCGGCAGTTGCGGCAGGCCGCCGACGAACTCGGCAAGACGATCGTGCTCATCGTCCACGACATCAACTTCGCGGCCGCCTACTCCGACCGGATCGTCGCCCTGCGCGACGGCCGCGTCGCCGCCTCCGGGAGCTCGGCGGAACTCATGCGCGACGAGGTCCTGACCGGCATCTTCGACACCCCGGTCCGGGTCCACCGGATCGAGGGCCGCGCCGTCGCCGTGTACTAGCCGTGGACTAGCCGTGGACTGGCCGTGGACCAGGCGTGCACCAGCCGCGCACCGGCCGTGCGCTAGGACGTGCGCTAGGAGGTGCGTCCTGCCCCGAAGGCCCGCAGGGCCCAGCGGTAGTGCGCGCCCGCCTTGCCCAGGCCCAGCAGGGCGGTGATCCACAGGATCATGCCGAGGCCCATGGTGTAGGCGACCTCTCCGTAGGTGTCGGAGCCGGGCCGGGCCGTCGCCGCCGAGCCGAAGGTCACCCAGAGTCCGATCCCGCCCAGGGCGAAGGAGGCCAGCAGCCAGACCAGGCTGCGCCCGGGCGCGCGCACGGCGGCGTCCACGGGCGGGTCCCGGTCCAGCTCCGCCCAGGCGCACAGCAGCCGGCGGACCTGCCGGTCCCGCTTGGCGCCCCAGGCGAACCAGAACCCGGCCGGTATCAGCACGCCCACGCCGAGCACGGCGAAGATCAGGCCGAAGAGGTACGCGAACGGGTCGTGGGTCTCGATGGCCATCAGGGCCATCCCGACGAAGGACCAGCCCAGGGCGAAGACCGCCGCGACCGCCCAGAGGAGCAGGAGCCGGCCGAGCCCCAGACTGCGCCGCCCGAGCTCCCCCAGGAAACGGGCACGGTCGGCCCGTACGGCGTTCACGTCGAGCCAGGCGCGCAGGTGCGCGGGAGGGGGCGGCGGCGGCAGGTCACGGCGGGGCATGTGCATGACCATATCCGCACGCCACACGGTCCGCGGGACCGCCGGGCGGAGCCTCAGCCTCCGCCCGTCCCCCCGACCTCCACCGATTCGAAGCGCCAGCGGTGGACCGCCCGCGTGATCAAATCCGCGGCGGGCTCCGGAAGTTCGGGCAGCTCGGCGCCGATGCCCTCGGCGGTCTCCCACCAGGTGATGACGAGGACCCGGTCCTGCGGGGCGCTGAACACCTCGCGCCGCACCGGGTCTTGGGCCAGGATCCGCGAACGGGCCCACTCCAGGAGCTCGTTGGCCCGCCCGGGCACGGCCCGGGCCTCCCACATCAGCGCGACGGTGCTCACGAGTACAGGTTGTCCTTGCTCAGCTCGTGCACGTGGTCGTGATCGTGCCCATGGCCGTGTCCGTGTCCGTGACCGTGCCCGTGGCTGTCGCCGTCCCCGTGGGAATGGCCGTGGGAATGGCCGGGAACATGCGGGTCGGTCACCGGCAGCGAGGAGTCCGCCGACAGGTCCCAGTCCGAGGGGGCCCTGTTCCGCTTGACCATCTCCGCGCCCAGCGCCGCCACCATCGCGCCGTTGTCCGTGCACAGCCCCGGCCGCGGCACGCGCAGGATGATCCCCGCGTCGTCGCACCGCTCCTGGGCCAGCGAACGCAGTCGCGAGTTGGCCGCGACCCCGCCGCCGATCATCAGGTGGTCGACGCCCTCGTCCTTGCACGCGCGGATCGCCTTGCGCGTCAGGACGTCCACCACGGCCTCCTGGAAGGAGGCCGCCACGTCGCGCACCGGCACGTCCTCGCCCGCCTTGCGCTTCGCCTCGATCCAGCGGGCGACCGAGGTCTTGAGCCCCGAGAAGGAGAAGTCGTACGGGGCGTCGCGCGGCCCCGTCAGCCCGCGCGGGAAGGCGATCGCCTTCGGGTCCCCCTCGCGTGCGAGCCGGTCGATGACCGGGCCGCCGGGGAAGCCCAGCTGCAGGACGCGCGCGATCTTGTCGAAGGCCTCGCCCGCGGCGTCGTCGATGGTCGCGCCGAGCGGCCGTACGTCGGAGGTGATGTCGGGGGCCAGCAGCAGCGAGGAGTGCCCGCCGGAGACCAGCAGCGCCATCGTCGGCTCGGGCAGCGGGCCGTGCTCCAGCTGGTCGACGCAGATGTGCGAGGCCAGGTGGTTCACCCCGTAGAGCGGCTTGCCCAGCGCGTACGCGTAGGCCTTCGCGGCGGAGACGCCCACCAGCAGGGCCCCCGCGAGGCCGGGGCCCGCGGTGACGGCGATGCCGTCGAGGTCGCGGGCGCTGACCCCG
This sequence comes from Streptomyces sp. NBC_01264, assembly GCF_026340675.1. Taxonomy (NCBI): domain Bacteria; kingdom Bacillati; phylum Actinomycetota; class Actinomycetes; order Kitasatosporales; family Streptomycetaceae; genus Streptomyces; species Streptomyces sp. NBC_01264. The sequence goes on along the minus strand of NZ_JAPEOX010000001.1, from coordinate 5,860,463 downwards.
GCCTCCTTCAGGGCGCGCTCGATGGTGGGGACCATCGCCTCCAGGTGCGCGCGGGAGGCCACCTCGGGCACGACCCCGCCGAAGCGGGCGTGCTCGTCGACGCTCGACGCGATGGCGTCCGCGAGCAGCGTGGTGCCACGGACGACGCCGACGCCGGTCTCGTCGCAGGAGGTCTCGATGCCGAGGACGAGCGGTTCGTCAGCCATGGGTCGTCTCACCTTGCAGGGGTACGGAGTCGGGGAGTGCGGAATCGGGGTCCGCGGGGTCGGCGGGGTCTGCGGGCTCGGAAAGCCGCCGCATCACCAGGGCGTCCACGTTGCCCGGCTGGTAGTAGCCGCGCCGGAAGCCGATGGGCTCGAAGCCGAAGCGCGCGTAGAGCTTCTGGGCCCGCACGTTGTCGACCCGCACCTCCAGCAGCACCTCGGCGCACTCGAAGGCGGTGGCGGCGCGCAGCAGCTCGGTCAGCAGCCGGGCGCCGAGCCCGGTGCCCCACTGGTCGCGGGCCGCGGCGATGGTCTGTACGTCGGCCAGGTCACCGGCGGCGGCCAGCCCGGCGTAGCCGACCAGCCGGCCCGCCTCCTCCGCGACGAGGTAGCGGCGCGTGGCGCCGGGACCGCGGGCGTGGGCGAGCTCGGACCAGAACATCCCGGCGGACCAGGCGTCCTCGGGGAACAGCTCGTGCTCCAGTTCCAGCACGGGCCCGATGTCCCACCAGCGCATCTCGCGCAGGACGACGGCTGAGGTGGCTGTCACTGCGGGGTGACCACCTTGTAGTTCTTGGGCACCTCGGCGTCGGGCCGGCGCAGGTAGAGCGGGGCCGGCGGAACGCCGTCGGCGTTCTCGAACGCCTCCCCCGCCGCCAGCCGCCGCGCGGCCAGGGCGGCCAGGGCGGCGGCGCTCTGGTGCTCGGGGGCCCTCGCGTCGGTGAAGACCTCCGGGTAGAGCTGCGCTCCCTGCCCGACGGCGGGCAGTCCGGCGACGCGCTCGGCGATATCGGCCGGCCGGTCCACCGCGGGCCCGCCGACGCGGGTGCGGGGGTCCTCGTAGCGCGCCCAGTAGACCTCCTTGCGGCGGGCGTCGGTGGCCACGACGAAGGGGCCCTCGATCCCGGCCTCACCGGCCGCGTAGGCCAGGCCGTCCAGGGTGCACAGCCCGTGGACGGGCACGCCGAGGACGGAGGCGAAGGTGGACGCGGTCACGAGGCCGACGCGCAGTCCCGTGTAGGGGCCGGGGCCGACGCCGACGACGATGCCGGTGACGGCCTCGAGCTTCACCCCCGCCTCGGCGAGGACCTTGTCGACGGAGGGCAGCAGGAGCTCCCCGTGGCGGCGGGCGTCGACCTGGTTCGACTCGGCGAGGACGGACTCGCCGTCGTGCAGGGCGACGGTGACGGCGGGCGTGGCGGTATCTACAGCGAGCAAGAGCACGCGAACAGCCTACGACTCCGGGGCCCCCGGCCCTTGCGGCCGGTCTGCGGGCACCCCGGCTGCTACCTTCGGACCAGGTGTCAGGGTGTGATCGTTCGACTGCCCCTTTCGACTGACCGTTTCGACTGACCATGCGGAGAGGTGGAGCAAGGTGGCACGCAGCAGCTCGGGAATCGTGGCCGGGCTCACCGTCGGGGCGCTCGCCGTCGTCGGTTTCCTCGGCTACCAGGCGTCCACCTCCGCCCCCGCGCTCCCGCCGAAGGCCGTGGCGCAGAGCCCGGTGCCCGCTCCGAGCGACTCGGGGCCGGCCACGACCGACCCGACGAAGCCGGTGGCCCTCCCGGCGGGCTCCGGCAGCGGGGTGCGCGTCGTGTACTCGCTGAGCGCCAAGCGCGTGTGGCTGGTGGGACCCACCGGCGCAACGCAGTCCTTCGCGGTGGTGCCGAGCACGGTGCACCCGGCGCTCGGCAGCTACACGGTGGGCGGCCGCACGGGCAAGGTGACCGGCTCGGACGGGGTGCCGATCGAGCACGTCGTCCGGTTCGCCAGTCCGCAGGGGGTCACGGTCGGCTTCAGCGCCCGCGTGGACAACACCCTGCCGGCGCCCGATCAGGCCAAGAAGACCGGCGGCGTCCGCATGCTGCGCGCGGACGGGGACGCGATGTGGGCCTTCGCGACGATCGGCTCGAAGGTCGTCGTCGTTCCCTGACCCGACCGGCCGGCCCGGCCGGCAGACCGGCTGACCGTGTCACGGCAGGCTCGGCCGTGACACGCCGAGTTCACTCGTACGGGGAAGCTCTTCAGGCCGCTTCGGACTCCGGGGCGGCCTGTGCGCCGCCCTCCTCGGCGTCGCCCGCCGCCCCTTCCCGTACGGGACCGGGCTCAGGTGCGCGCTCCCGCGCCGGCGGTGTCGACACGGCGCTGGCGGCCGCGCCCGCGGCGAGCAGCGCCCCCATGGACACGGCGGACGGGCGGGGCACGCCCGCTGCTCCTCTTGCCGACATGGCTGCCTCCTGGCCGGGGCCAGCCCGTAATTAGGTACGCCTAACCAGCCCTCCGTACCATGTGACCACGCGCCCCACCGCCCGCGCAATATCTTCCCGACGACTTGTCGGAACGTTTCTCGCCGCGCCCCGCTCCGCCGCGCTCCGCCTACTCCGGCGACAGGACGCCCGCGAGGCCCTCCAGACCCGCCCCGGCCGACCAGCGGGAACCGATCCCACGGACCAGGACCTCGCGCACGTCGTCGAGGACCTCCTCGTGGCCGACCGCCCGGCGGATCACCACGTGCAGCCGGTCGTCGGACAGCTCCTCGACCTTGCCGTCGCCCCACTCCACGACGACGACGGACTCCGGCAGCGAGACGTCGAGGTCCAGGTCCTCCATCTCGTCCAGCCCGCCGCCCAGCCGGTACGCGTCCACGTGCACCAGCGCCGGACCGCCGGTCAGCGAGGGGTGGACCCGGGCGATCACGAAGGTCGGCGAGGTCACGGCCCCGCGCACGCCCAGGCCCTCGCCGAGGCCGCGGGTCAGGGTGGTCTTCCCGGCGCCGAGCTCCCCCGTCAGCAGGACGAGGTCGCCGGGGCGCAGCAGGGCGGCGATCCCGCGCCCCAGGTCCTGCATCGCGTCGGGCGAACCGACGGTGACGTGCGTTTCCGTGTCAGGTACTTCTTCCATGCCCGCCAACGTTAGCCGCTACGGGCACCGTCCCCGTGCGCGCGAGGAGCTCGGCGAGCAGGCGGTTCACGGTGTCCGGCTGCTCCAGCATCATCAGGTGCCCGGCGCCTTCCAGGACGGCCAGCTCCGCGGAGGGCACCGCCTCCTTGATGGCCTCGCTGTGATCGGGTGGGGTGACCATGTCGCCGGCCCCGGCGATGATCGTGACGGGTATGTCCGCGAACCGCTGGAGGGCGGCCGTCTTGTCGTGCGCCTGGAAGGCCGGGTAGAACTCGGCGACCACGTCGATGGGCGTGGCCTCGATGAGCCGCTCGGCGAAGCGGGAGACGGCCGGATCGACGTCGCGCGAGGCGAAGGAGTACATCTTGACCATGCCGGCGAACAGGTCGGCGGTGGCCCGCCGTCCCTTCTCCACCAGCTCCACCTGGGAGCCCAGCGCCTTGAGCACCCCGGGCAGCAGGCGCCGTACCGTCGAGAAGCCGAGGGCGGGCAGCCCGTAGGTGACCTCGTCCAGCTTGCCGCTGGAGGTGCCGACCAGGGCCACCCCGACCACCCGGTCCCGGATGAGTTCGGGGCACTCCTGGGCCAGGCCCATGATGGTCATCCCGCCCATCGAGTGGCCGACCAGGACCAGCGGGCCCTCGGGAGCGGCCGCGTCGATGACGGCCTTCAGGTCGCGGCCGAGCTGTTCGAAGGTGACCGGCTCGCCCTCGGCCTGGGACAGGCCGCGCGCGCTGCGGCCGTGGCTGCGCTGGTCCCAGTAGACGGCCCGGACCAGGCCGCGCAGGGCGGCGCGCTGGAAGTGCCAGGAGTCCTGGGACAGGCAGTAGCCGTGGCAGAACACCACGGTCGGACGGCGCGGGGCCTTGCGGCGCAGCCGGCGCCGCCGGCCCTCCTCGGGCAGCTCGTCGACCTCGTAGTACAGCGCGGTGCCGTCCTCGGCCCGCGCGGTGCCGGGGGAACCGCGCAGGGATCCGAAGTCCGCGGTCGCGTCGAGCGCGAGGCGCGCCTTCATGCGCATGCCCCGGCCGACGGTGATCCGCTCGACCGCGACCCCGGCCGCCGCTCCGGCGGCTATCACGCCGATGGCGGCGCCGGCCCAGCCCGCCTTGCGCCAGTTCTCACTCACGCCCGCCACCCCTCACTCGCTCAGCCGCCCCGGTACACGCGGGGGACCCGGCCCCCGATACGGGTGACGATCTCATAGGCGATCGTATGCGCCGCTTGAGCCCAGTCCTCGGCGGTGGGTTCACCGCGCTCGGCGTCCCCGAAGAGGACGGCCTCGTCGCCGACGCGCACGTCATCCCCGTCCCCGTCCAGGTCGACCACGAACTGGTCCATGGCGACGCGCCCGGCGACGGTACGGATCCGGCCGCCGACGAGCACCGGGCCGAGCCCGGAGGCCTGCCGCGGGACTCCGTCGGCGTAGCCCGCGGGGATCAGCGCGAGGCCGGTCTCCCGCTCGGTGACGTGGTGGTGCCCGTAGCTGACCCCGTGCCCGGCCGGCACGGTCTTGACCAGCGCGACGGAGGCCTTGAGCGCCATCGCGGGCCGCAGGCCGAGCTGGGCGGAGGTGCCGAGCTCGGGCGCGGGCGAGACCCCGTAGACGGCCAGGCCGCAGCGGACGAGGTCGAAGTGGGACTCCGGGAGGGTGAGCGTGGCCGGGGAGTTGGCGATGTGCCGGACCTCGGGCTCGACGCCCTCCTTCTCCGCGTACGCGAGCATGTCGCGGAAGGCGGCCAGCTGGAGCTGGATGGAGGGGTGGCCCGGCTCGTCGGCGCAGGCGAAGTGCGACCAGACGCCGGTGACGCGGACGGTCCCCTCGGACTGGGCGGCGACGGCCTCGGTGACCAGCTCCTCCCAGTCGGCGGGCTGGCAGCCGTTGCGGCCCAGGCCGGTGTCGGCCTTGAGCTGGATCCTGGCCGTCAGTCCGGCGGCGCGGGCGGCCTCCCGGACCTCGTCGAGGGCCCACATCGCGCTGACGGCCACGTCGATACCGGCCTCGACGGCCTCCCGCCAGGGCCCGCCGGGGGTCCACAGCCAGCACAGCACGGGCCCTTCGAGCCCGGCGGCGCGCAGCGCGAGGGCCTCCTCGGGCGTGGCGGTCCCCAGCCAGCTCGCACCGGCCTCCTGGGCGGCCTTGGCGCAGGCCACGGCCCCGTGCCCGTAGGCGTCCGCCTTGACGACGGCCATCAGTGCGGAACGGGGCGCCCGCTCGCGCAGGGCCCGTACGTTCGCCCGGACGGCGTCAAGATCGATCTCGGCGTACACGCGCGCGGCTGTCTCGTTCATCCCCCACAGTCTCTCAGAGCCCCGCCCACCGGGCCGAACAGGCAGGGCCAGACCCCGGCCCTGCCCGGCCCCTGCCCCGCCCGGCCCTGCCGGGGCGCACTGCCCACAGATGGCCCCGCATGGGCACGCTGCCCGCACGGGGCGCCCGACGCCGGGCAAAATCAGCCCCGCCGCCACTGGCCAAACCCAGCCCCGCCGGCGTTTGAGGCGCGGGGGTCCGGGGGCGGAGCCCCCGGGGGGTCCGGGGCGCAGCCACGGGGAACGGGCGAAGGGCGGGTAGGGGACTCTCCTCCAGCCCGCGCCGGGGGCACGCACCCTTGGTACGGAGCACCGCGCCCCGGCGCCGGAACCGGAACCGGAGACGGCCTAGCGGCCGGCGACATCCCGCCAAGCCCGCGGCAGGGCTTCCGCGACCTGGTGGGCCAGGAGGGGGCCGCCGGTGAGGCGGGCCGCCAGGCCGTGGAGGTACGCCGCCACCGCCCCGGCGTCCACGGCGGGCAGCCCGGCCGCCAGCAGGGACCCGGCCAGCCCGGACAGCACGTCCCCGCTCCCGGCGGTGGCCAGCCACGGGGTCCCGGTCGGGTTCACCCGGACGGCACCGGGCCCGGCCGGGGCGATCAGGGTCGTCGACCCCTTCAGCAGCGCCACCGCCCCGTACCGCTCCGCCAGCGCCCGTACGGCCTCCAGCCGCCCCGCCTCGACCGTCTCCCGCGAGAGCCCCAGCAGCGCCGCCGCCTCCCCCGCGTGCGGGGTCAGCAGGGTCGGGGCCGCCCGGGCCCGCAGCTCGGCGGGGTCCAGCCCGCGCAGCCCGTCCGCGTCCACCAGCACCGGTACCGGCTGCGACAGCGCCTCCCGCGCCTCCGGGCCGCCCTCGTCGCCCAGCCCCGGCCCGACCACCCACGCCTGCACCCGGCCGGCCCCGATCAGGGTCTCCGGGTAGCGGGCCAGTACGGCGTCGGCCACCGCGGGCGGCCCCACGTAGCGCACCGCGCCCGCGCCGCCCCGCAGCGCCCCCGCCACCGCGAGCACCGCCGCGCCCGGGTAGCGCGCGGACCCGGCGACGATCCCGAGGACTCCGCGCCGGTACTTGTCGCTCGTCGCCGTCGGCTCCGGCAGCAGTCCCGCCACGTCTGCGTGCTGCAGGGCCTCCATCTCGGGGGTCCCGAGGTCCAGCCCGATGTCCACCAGGTGCAAGGCGCCGGCCCGCGAGGCACCCGGGTCGATCAGCAGCCCCGGCTTGTACGCCCCGAAGGTCACCGTCACGTCCGCCGTGACGGCCGCTCCGGCCACCTCCCCGGTGTCCGCGTCCACCCCGCTCGGCAGGTCCACCGCGACCACCACCGCGCCCGCCGGGATCCGTTCCACCAGCGCGGCCGCGGCCGGCCGCAGCGCGCCCCGGCCGCCGATGCCGACCAGCCCGTCGAGCACCAGGTCGGCGCGCTCGGGCACGGCCCCCTCCAGGCGCCCCCCGGCGGCCCGCAGCGCGGCCAGGCCGCCCGCGTGCACCCGGGCCGGATCCATCGCGACGGCCGTCACCCCGGCCCCGCGCCGGGCCAGCTTCGCGCCCGCGAAGAGGGTGTCGCCGCCGTTGTCCCCCGGGCCGACCAGCAGCACCACGCCGGCCCCGTACACGCGGGGCAGCAACCGCACGCACACGGCGGCCAGTCCGGCCGCCGCCCGCCGCATCAGGGTGCCTTCGGGCAGCCGGGCCATCAGCTCGCGCTCGGCGGCCCGTACGGTCTCCACGCTGTAAGCAGTACGCATGCCACCAGCCTGCCCGAAGAAGGCTGCCAGGCGCCCTAGGCCGTCTCTTTCGGATCTTGCCGGGCCGACAAGATCCGAAAGAGACGGCCTAGCCCTCGGCGATCACCACGGCGGAGGCGATGCCCGCGTCGTGGCTGAGCGAGATGTGCCAGGACTTCACGCCCAGCGCCAGCGCCCGCGCCTCGACCGTCCCCGACACCCGCAGCCGCGGCTGCCCACTGGCCTCCACGTACACCTCGGCGTCGGTCCACAGCAGCCCGGCGGGCGCGCCGAGCGCCTTGGCCAGCGCTTCCTTGGCGGCGAACCGGGCGGCGAGCGAGGCGGTCCCGCGCCGCTCGCCGCCCGGCAGGGTCAGCTCCGCGTCGAGGAACAGCCGCCCGGCCAGGCCCGGCGTGCGCTCCAGCGCCGCGCCGAACCGCTCGATCTCCGCCACATCGATCCCGACGCCGATAATCACAACAACAGCTCCAACTACGCCACTACTCGACAGTCACCGACTTCGCGAGGTTACGCGGCTGGTCCACCTCGTTCCCCCGCGCCGTCGCCAGCTCGCACGCGAACACCTGCAACGGCACGGTGGCCACGAGCGGCTGGAGCAGCGTCGGGGTGGCCGGAATGCGGATGAGGTGGTCGGCGTACGGGACCACCGCCTCGTCCCCCTCCTCGGCGATCACGATGGTCCGCGCCCCGCGCGCCCGGATCTCCTGGATGTTCGACACGATCTTGTCGTGCAGCACCGAGCGCCCGCGCGGCGACGGTACGACGACCACGACCGGCAGGTCCTGCTCGATGAGCGCGATCGGCCCGTGCTTGAGCTCGCCCGCCGCGAAGCCCTCGGCGTGCATGTACGCCAGCTCCTTGAGCTTGAGCGCACCCTCCAGCGCCACCGGGTAGCCGACGTGCCGCCCCAGGAACAGCACGGTGTTCTTGTCCGCGAGCGAGCGTGCCAGCTCCCGTACCGGCTCCATGGTCTCCAGTACGGTGTCCACCGCCGCGGCGATGTCCGACAGCTCCCGGATCACGGACCGGATCTCGTCGCCCCACTTCGTGCCCCGGACCTGGCCGAGGTAGAGGGCGACCAGGTAGCAGGCCACGAGCTGCGTCAGGAACGCCTTCGTCGAGGCGACGGCCACCTCGGGCCCGGCGTGCGTGTACAGCACGGCGTCCGACTCGCGCGGGATCGTCGAGCCGTTCGTGTTGCAGATCGCCAGTACCTTGGCGCCCTGCTCGCGGGCGTGGCGCAGCGCCATCAGGGTGTCCATCGTCTCGCCGGACTGCGAGATCGCGATCACCAGCGTCCGCTGGTCGAGGATCGGGTCGCGGTAGCGGAACTCGCTGGCCAGCTCCGTCTCGCACGGGATCCGCGTCCAGTGCTCGATGGCCAGCTTCGCGATCATGCCCGCGTGGTAGGCCGTACCGCACGCCACGATCACGACCTTGTCGACCTCGCGCAGCACCGAGTCGGGGATGCGCACCTCGTCGAGGGTGAGCAGGCCGTTCGCGTCGATCCGGCCCAGGAGGGTGTCGGCGACGGCCTTCGGCTGCTCGGCGATCTCCTTGAGCATGAAGTAGTCGTAGCCCCCCTTCTCGGCCGCGGAGGCGTCCCAGTCCACGTGGTACGCCCGCACGTCCGCGGCCGTGCCGTCGAAGTTGGTCACGGTGACGCCGCCCTGGCGGAGCTCGACGACCTGGTCCTGGCCCAGCTCGATCGCGGACCGGGTGTGGGCGATGAAGGCGGCCACGTCGGAGGCGAGGAAGTTCTCGCCCTCCCCGACGCCGACCACGAGCGGGGAGTTGCGGCGCGCACCGACCACCACGTCCGGCTGGTCCGCGTGCACGGCGACCAGTGTGAAGGCCCCGTCGAGCCGCCGGCACACCTGCCGCATCGCCTCCGCCAGGTCCCCGCCGGCACCCTCGAACCGCTCGGCCAGCAGGTGCGCCACGACCTCGGTGTCCGTCTCGGACTCCAGCCGGTGCCCGCGCTCGGCGAGCTCGGCCCGCAGCGCGGCGAAGTTCTCGATGATCCCGTTGTGCACGACGGCCACGCGCCCCGAATTGTCGAGGTGCGGGTGGGCGTTGACGTCGGTGGGCCCTCCATGGGTGGCCCACCGGGTGTGTCCGAGCCCCGTGGAACCGGCCGGCAGCGGGTGCCCGACCAGCTCCTTCTCCAGATTGACCAGCTTGCCGGCCTTCTTGACGGCGGCGAGTTCCCCGTCGGCGAGCACGGCGACACCCGCCGAGTCGTAGCCGCGGTACTCCAGCCGCTTGAGCCCGGCAATGACCACATCGAGCGCCGACTGCGCTCCCACGTAACCCACGATTCCGCACATAAGCCGCAGGGTACGCCGTAGTTGGCCGTCTGCCCGGTACCTGAACCGGACGAAAAACCCCGCCCCGGCGAATGTGCCGGGGCGGGGCCGTCGCGCGTTCTGCCGAAGGGTCAGCCGAGCTTCTTCAGCTGCGCGGCGACGACCGCGGTCGGCTGCTCGGCCGCGCCGCCCAGGCTGATCGCGGAGAAGGTGGCGAGGGTGTTGCCCTTGCGCACGACCACCAGCTGGGTCGTGAACGGCTCGCCGTCGGCGTCGCCCACGACGGTGTAGGCCAGGGCCTCGTCACCGCCGGCCACGGGCGCCGCCGGGGTCACCTTGCTGATCTTGCCGGACTCGCCCCCCTGGTTGGCCGTGTAGCCGCCGGCGCACGGCGCGGACGCGCTCTTGAGCTGCCCGAAGGCCTCGGCCGCACCCTTCCCCTCGTACGACTGCAGGGTGACGGAGGTGGCGGTCGCCTTGAGGGCGTCCATCGCGGCCTTCAGCTTCTCCTCGGGGCTGGCGTCCGCGGCCGGCTCCTTGCCCTTGGCCACGACGGCGATCCGCGCGATGCCGGAGGCGGTACCGATGGCCGCCGTGGACTGGGCCTTGACCAGCGGCAGGCACTCGGGCTTGTCGCTCGTGGAGGCCTCGCCCCCCTTGGCGTCCTCCGCCGAGATGGGCTTGAGGACGTGGTCCGTCAGGTCGGCCTGGGAGACCAGCAGGGGCGTGAGCTCCGCGTCGGTCTTGCCCTTGGCGGCCGGTGCGGAGGCGGACGAGGAAGCCGGTCCGGACGGCTTCGCGTCGGCCTTGTCGGAACCGCCGCACGCGGTGACGAGCAGCACCAGGGACGCGGCGGAGGCAGACAGGACGGTACGGCGGAGCAGCGCGTTGCGCACGATGGTTCCCCCCACGGGACAAATCGGAAAAAGGCAGCCCGCCGGGGCGCCCCGGTTCCGGGATCGGCGTCTTGAGCTGCGGTGATCCACACCGTACGGGGTCCCTGTGACAGCGCCCCACCGATTAACCGCTCGCTTCGCTCATCGTGATGCCGAAGAGACCGCAAGGCCCTCCAATCGAGACCGCCCCCCGCACAACCCCACCCACCCCAGGCCATAAGACCCCGCTCCACGTGACCGACCACACCACCCACACCGGCCCGCGACCCGTGACAATGGCCGTGTGATCTCTTCGCCGCCACGAAGCACGCCGGACCGCGCAACGGAGCGCCCCGACGGATCGGACCAGCCGACGCAGCCCGAGCAGCCCCGGCAGCCCGAGCCCGCCGCGCAGCCCGAGCACGCCGCGCACCCCACGCGCCGCCGGGGCCACGAGGCCTCCCCCTACGTCGACCTGACCAGAGCCGAGTGGAGCGCCCTGCGCGAGCGCACCCCGCTCCCACTGACGGCCGACGAGGTCGAGCGGCTGCGGGGACTGGGCGACGTCATCGACCTCGACGAGGTCCGCGACGTCTACCTGCCGCTCTCCCGCCTGCTGAACCTGTACGTCGGCGCGACCAGCAACCTGCGCGGCACCCTCAACACCTTCCTCGGCGACGCCGGCAACGGCCACGGCGCCCAGACGGGCACCCCCTTCGTCATAGGGGTCGCGGGCTCGGTCGCCGTGGGCAAGTCCACCGTGGCCCGTCTCCTCCAGGCGCTCCTGGCCCGCTGGCCGGAGCACCCGCGCGTGGAGCTGGTCACCACCGACGGCTTCCTCTACCCGATGAAGGAGCTGGAGCGGCGCGGCCTGACCGCCCGCAAGGGCTTCCCCGAGTCCTACGACCGCCGCGCGCTGACCCGTTTCGTCGCCGACATCAAGGCGGGCAAGGACGAGGTCACGGCGCCGGTCTACTCGCACCTGATCTACGACATCGTCCCCGACGAGCGGCTCGTCGTGCGCCGTCCCGACATCCTGATCGTCGAGGGGCTCAACGTCCTGCAGCCCGCCCTGCCCGGCAAGGACGGCCGCACCCGGGTCGGCCTCGCCGACTACTTCGACTTCAGCGTGTACGTGGACGCCCGCCCCGAGGACATCGAGCGCTGGTACCTCAACCGGTTCCGCAAGCTGCGCGCGACGGCGTTCCAGAACCCCTTCTCCTACTTCCGCAAGTACACCCAGGTCTCCGAGGAGGAGGCCCTGGAGTACGCGCAGACGATGTGGCGGACCATCAACAAGCCCAACCTGCTGGAGAACGTGGCCCCCACCCGCGGCCGCGCCACCCTCGTCGTCCGCAAGGGACCCGACCACAAGGTGCAGAAGCTGAGCCTGCGCAAGCTCTGAGCGCCACGGGAAGCACCACGGGAAGCGCCACGGGAAACCAGGGCCCGCCGGAGGCTAGGGTGCGGCCATGCTGCATCTACGGATGATCATTCCGTCGGACCGGACCGACGCCGTGGTCCGGATCGTCGAGGGGACGGTCGGCACCACCCATCTGGCCGTGCTGCCCGGAGCCGCCCGCATCCCGGCGGGCGACATCGTGCTGTGCGACGTGGCGCGCGAGGCGGGCGACGAGCTCCTGAACGAGCTCCGCGCGCTCGGCATCGACAAGGACGGCTCGATCGCGGTCGAGAACATCGACCTCTCCCTCTCGGACCGCGCCGACCGGGCCGAGGAGGAGGCCCCGGGCGAGGCGGCCGACGCCGTGCTGTGGGAGCAGTTGAGCGAGGCGACCCACGAGGAGTCCACCCTCACCATCACCTACTGCGCCTTCATGATCATCGCGACGATGATCGCCGCCTGCGGCGTGGTCCTCGACAACGCCATCCTGATCGTGGGCGCGATGGCGGTCGGCCCGGAGTTCGGCCCGCTCGCCGGCGTCTGCACCGGCCTGGTGCAGCGCACCCCCCGGCTGGCCGCCCGCTCGCTGGTCGCCCTGCTGGTGGGCTTCGCCGTCGCGATGGTCGCGACCACCGTCTTCACCCTGGTCATGGACGCGCTCGGGCTGTTCCACCACGGCATGCTGGACAAGCCCCGGCCCAACACCAGTTTCATCTGGCAGCCGGACCTGTTCTCCTTCGTCGTGGCGGTGCTCGCCGGCGCGGCCGGGGTGCTCTCCCTGACCTCGGCGAAGTCCGGCGCGCTGGTCGGCGTCGCGATCTCGGTGACCACGGTCCCGGCGGCCGCCAACGCGGCCGTGGCCCTCGGCTACGGCGAGTTCGCCCAGATGTGGGGCTCGGCGGAGCAGCTCCTGCTGAACCTCTTCGGCATCATGCTGGCCGGCGTCCTGACCCTGCTCTGCCAAAAGCTCCTGTGGCGCACCCAGCGGGGCCACTGGCGGCGCCGGACCCCGGCCAAGGCCTGAGAGCCCCCGCCCCACCTCATGACGGCGGCCCCGCGCTACGGAGCTTCGTAGCGCGGGGCCGCCGTCATGACGCTCGGGCCGGCTCTAGCCGAGCACCGACTTCACCACGTCCGCGAGGCGCCCGGCGACCGAGCGGGCCTGCTCGATGTCGGCGGCCTCCACCATCACCCGTACGAGGGGCTCCGTGCCCGACGAACGCAGCAGTACGCGCCCGGTCGTGCCCAGCTCCCGCTCCGCCTCGGCGACGGCCGCGGCCAGCTCGCCCGAGGTGGTGACCCGCGACTTGTCCACGTCGGGGACGTTGACCAGCACCTGCGGCAGCCGCGTCATGATCCCGGTCAGCTCGGCCATGGACTTGCCGGTGGCCGCGATCCGGGCCGCCAGCATCAGGCCGGTCAGGGTGCCGTCGCCGGTGGTGGCGTGGTCGAGGATGATCACGTGGCCGGACTGCTCGCCGCCCAGCGCGTACCCGTGCTCCTTCATCGACTCCAGGACGTACCGGTCGCCGACGCCCGTCTGCACGACGTTGATGCCCTCGGACTCCATGGCCAGCTTGAAGCCCAGGTTCGACATCACGGTGGCGACGACGGTGTCCTCGCGCAGGTGCCCGGCCTCGCGCATCGCCAGCGCGAGCACCGCGAGGATCTGGTCCCCGTCGACCTCCTCGCCGTTCGCGTCCACGGCGAGGCAGCGGTCGGCGTCCCCGTCGTGCGCGATGCCGAGGTCGGCCCCGTGCTCGACGACGGCCTGCTTCAGCAGACCGAGGTGGGTGGAGCCGCAGCCGTCGTTGATGTTGAGCCCGTCGGGCTCGGCACCGATGGTGACGATCTCCGCGCCGGCCCGGGTGAAGGCCTCGGGCGAGACGTAGGCGGCCGCGCCGTGCGCCTCGTCCAGGACGACCTTGAGGCCGTCGAGACGGTTGGGCAGCACACCCATGAGGTGGGCGACGTACCTGTCGAAGCCCTCGGTGTAGTCGGAGACGCGGCCGACACCGGCGCCCGTCGGCCGGTCCCAGGGAGCACCCGTGCGGTGGTCGTCGTAGACCGACTCGATCCGGTCCTCCAGCTCGTCGGCGAGCTTGTGACCGCCGCGCGCGAAGAACTTGATGCCGTTGTCGGGCATGGCGTTGTGGCTGGCCGAGAGCATGACACCGAGGTCGGCGCCCAGCGCACCGGTGAGATACGCCACCGCCGGGGTGGGCAGCACACCGACGCGCAGGACGTCCACGCCCGCGCTCGCGAGGCCCGCGACGACTGCGGCCTCCAGGAACTCGCCCGAGGCCCGGGGGTCACGGCCCACCACGGCCGTGGCCCGATGGCCCTCGAAGGTGCCCGCCTCGGCCAGTACGTGCGCGGCCGCCACGGAGAGGCCGAGCGCGAGCTCGGCCGTCAGATCCGCGTTGGCGACGCCTCGTACACCGTCCGTCCCGAAGAGTCGTCCCACTGTTGTCCTCCCGAGTTCACACTTCGCTGTGAGCAGTTGTGCCAATTATTTGCCGCTTTTGGCGGTAAACGAACCGCCCCGGCAGCACAGAGAGTGCTGCCGGGGCGGATTCGTGCTGAACAGCGGGCGTGATTAACGCTTGCTGTACTGCGGAGCCTTACGGGCCTTCTTGAGACCGGCCTTCTTGCGCTCGACCGCACGGTCGTCGCGGGAGAGGAAGCCGGCCTTCTTCAGCGCCGGGCGGTTGTTGTCCACGTCCGCCTCGTTCAGCGCACGGGCCACACCGAGGCGCAGGGCGCCGGCCTGGCCGGACACGCCGCCACCCGAGATGCGGGCGATGACGTCGTAGCGGTTGTCGAGCTCGAGCAGCTTGAACGGCTCGTTGACTTCCTGCTGGTGCACCTTGTTGGGGAAGTAGTCCTCAAGGGTGCGACCGTTGATCTTCCACTTGCCGGTGCCCGGAACGATCCGGACGCGGGCGATGGCGTTCTTGCGACGGCCCAGGCCGGCGGCCGGCTGGGGGTCACCGAAGCGACCGGCAAGGGACTCGGACGTGTAGTCACCCTCGACTACGTCCGCGGTCTCGGTGGTGTACTCCTCGACGTTGCCCTCGAACTCTTCGACGGGGGTCGTCTCGGCGGTGGTCTCGGCCACGATGCTCCTCAGAAGTTTCTTGTCTTAGGGGGTGTGGTGGCCGGAACTACTGCGCGACCTGGGTGATCTCGAACGGCACCGGCTGCTGAGCAGCGTGGGGGTGCACATCGCCCGAGTAGACCTTCAGCTTCGAGAGCATCTGACGGCCCAGGGTGTTCTTGGGGATCATGCCCTTGATGGCCTTCTCGACGGCCTTCTCCGGGTTGTTCGCCAGGAGGTCGTCGTAGCGCACCGAACGCAGACCGCCCGGGAAGCCAGAGTGGCGGTACGCCATCTTCTGGGTCGCCTTGTTGCCGGACAGGTGAACCTTGTCGGCGTTGATGATGATGACGAAGTCGCCCATGTCCATGTGGGGGGCGTAAGTCGGCTTGTGCTTACCCCGCAGGAGGGTAGCGGCCTGGGTCGCCAGACGGCCGAGGACAACGTCCTGGGCGTCAATGACGTGCCACTGGCGCGAGATGTCGCCGGGCTTGGGGCTGAACGTACGCACGCGTATGCCTTCGCTTCTTCAGTGGTGGGTCATCCCATAGGGCGCTAGCCCCGAGGGAAGGGTCCTGACAGGGTCACCACGGACGATCACGACAGCCCTCGTTCGCAGCTGGGACGGAGCCCGCGCGAACTGCTTGAACTGCTTGTCATCGGTCCGGTGGACCGGCGCAAGGCCCTTTCACGTGAGAATGAGAAAGCCAATACGCATAACAAACAAGCAGAGTACCCAGAAGGACCCGTACGGGTCAAAACGCGGTCCGCGAAGCCGTTTGAGCTGGCGACGCGGCGCACTCCGGTTCGGTCCTGGGTGGGGACCCCGCAGTTGTTACGGGCTCCAGAGTAACCCGTCCGGAGCGCAGTGCGCGACGAGCGAGCAGTCCGGCGAGCGAGCACAGGGTCACCATGTCCCTGAATGCCCGCCTCTTGGCCTCGAACTCCGAGGGCCACGGGATGCCCGCCGTCTGCGGCACCAGCGCCACCCAGAACCAGGGCGAGCGCGGCATCGAGCCCTCCCGCACCCCCGACGCCAGCAGCAGCGGGAGCACCACGATCAGGTAATGGTCGAAGGAGGGCCGCGACACCAGGAATGCGGCGAGCATCACCATGCAGGCGGTCTCCACCAGCCTCAGCTCACCGGCGTCACCGTCCGCCTCGACCGGCCGCTTCCACCGCCGCCAGGTCGCCCACAGTCCGCAGCCGGCCCCCGCGAAGGCCAGCAGCACCGCCACCGGCTCGGGCACCCCCAGCCGCGGCAGCGCGGCGATCGGCGAGGCGTCCCAGGGCAGCGCGTAGGAATCCTGGCCCTGGAGCAGGAAGGGCAGGGTCTTGGTGAAGAACAGCATCGGGTGCGGCATCATCAGCGCCCCCGCCAGCGAGAGCCCCACCGGCACCCCCACCGCGAGCGCGAGGCCCCGCCACTGCCGGGCCAGGAGGAAGAGCAGCCCGACCGGCACCAGCATCGGCTTGCAGGCGATGGCGAGCCCCACCACCAGCCCGGCCGCGGCCCAGTGCTTGCGGTGCGCCAGCAGCAGCGCCACCGGCAGGGCGGCGGCGGAGATGGCCGTCCAGTTCGCGATCAGCACGAGGTTGATGTACGGCTTGTACGCCAGCGCGAACAGCGCGAAACCGCCGACCGCCAGCCGCGAGCGCACCGGTACCGAGAACAGCCGCAGCGAGGCCCACCAACCGAGGCCGACGAGCCCGGTCATCCCCAGCGGCAGCACGCAGCGCAGCAGCGGCGCCGGCAGCAGGGCCTCGGGAATCGCCATGATCACGGCGCTGGGCAGGTAGAGGAACCGCTTGTCCTCGTACGGGGAGACCCCCGCGAGCAGGGCGTCGGCCGCCTTGACCACGAAGGCGTTGTCCGAGCCCCAGTTGACCCGCAGGCTCGCCGCGACCGCCACGGACAGCAGGATCACCAGGCCCACGAACCGCCAGGACCGCGGGGCCGGCCGCAGCAGCCAGGCCACCCCCCGGTCCCAGGAGGACGGGCTGTCCCATTTCATGACCCAGACACTCGGCCGCAGCCCCACTACGAAGTCCCCTCGACCCAAGCCGGGGGTGGTCTCCCCCTAGCGCTTCCGCTCGACCCTACGTTCGTCCCAGACGGGCTCCGTAGTCTCCCGCACAACACCGTCTGAACCGAAGACCAGGTAACGGTCAAATGTGCGCGCGAACCACCGGTCGTGCGTGACGCACAGCACAGTGCCGTCGTACGCCTCCAGCCCGTCCTGCAGCGCTTCCGCCGATTCCAGGTCCAGGTTGTCCGTCGGCTCGTCGAGGAGCAGCGCCGTCGTGCCGGCCAGTTCCAGCAGCAGGATCTGGAAACGTGCCTGCTGACCGCCCGAGAGCCGCTCGAAGGGCTGCTCGCCCTGGCGCTCCAGCTCGTAGCGGCGCAGTGCGCCCATCGCCTGGCCGAGCGGCTTCGCCGCCTCCGTCCACAGGATGTCGACGAGGGTACGGCCGAACAGCTCGGGGTGGGCGTGGGTCTGCGCGAAGTGGCCGGGGACCACCCGGGCGCCGAGCTTCCACGTACCCGTGTGCTTGACGTCCTCCCCCGCCATCAGGCGCAGGAAGTGGGACTTGCCCGAGCCGTTCGAGCCGAGGACCGCGACCCGCTCCCCGTAGAAGACCTCCAGCGAGAAGGGCTTCATCAGCCCGGTGAGCTCCAGGTTCTCCACCGTGAGCGCGCGCACGCCCGTACGCCCGCCCTTGAGCCGCATCTTGATGTCCTGCTCGCGCGGCGGCTCGGGCGGCGGACCGGCCTCCTCGAACTTCTTGAAGCGGGTCTGCATCGCGTGGTACCGCGAGGCCATGTCCGGGCTGATCGCGGCCTGGCCGCGCAGGCGCAGCACCAGGGCCTTCAGCCGGGCGTGCTCCTCGTCCCAGCGCCGCTTGAGCTCCTCGAAGCGCGCGAAGCGCTCCTTGCGGGCGGCGTGGAACGTGCCGAAGCCCTCGCCGTGCACCCAGACGTCGGAGCCGTTCGGGCTCGCCTCCAGGCTGATGATCTTCTCGGCGGCCTGGGTCAGCAGCTCCCGGTCGTGGCTGACGAAGAGCACCGTCTTGCGGGTGGCCGCCAGCTGCTCCTCCAGCCACCGCTTGCCCGGGACGTCCAGGTAGTTGTCCGGCTCGTCGAGCAGCAGCACCTCGTCCGGACCGCGCAGCAGCGCCTCCAGGACCAGCCTCTTCTGCTCACCGCCCGAGAGCGTGCGCACCTCGCGGAACTGCGCCGAGTCGTACGGGATCGCCAGCGCGGCCATGGTGCAGACGTCCCACAGCGTCTCCGCCTCGTACCCCTGCACGTCGGCCCAGTCGCTCAGCGCCTGCGCGTAGGCCATCTGGGCGGGCTCGTCGTCCACCGTGAGGATCAGCTGCTCGGCGCGGTCCACGGCCTTGGCGGCCTCCCGGATCCGCGGCTGGGCCACCGAGACCAGGAGGTCCCGTACGGTCGTCTCGTCGCGGACCGAGCCCACGAACTGCGACATCACGCCCAGCCCGCCGCTCACGGTGACCCCTCCGCCGTGCGGCTGCAGCTCGCCGGAGATCATCTTCAGCAGAGTGGTCTTGCCGGCCCCGTTCGCCCCCACCAGGGCGACGACCGACCCCTCCCCCACCCGGAAGGAGACGTCGGGGAGCAGGACCCGCCCGTCGGGAAGGTAGTACTCCAGGTGGCTGGCTTCGAGATGTCCCATGCGGGGCATTGTCCAGGTCCGGCCCCGATCCGCCCAAACGGATTAGGCGCGCACTAGCAGCAGCCGGCTCCGGGCAGCGTCCGCAGGTTCCGCGCTTCCTTGCTGCGGGCGGCCAGCAGCTCGTCGGCGGGGTAGCCGACCTCCTCCAGCGTCAGCCCGTGCGGCTTGACCACGTGCACCGAGGAGTCCCGTACGGCCGCGGCCAGCACCTTCCCGGGCCAGTCGGTCGGCCGGTGGCCGTCGCCCACGTGCAGCAGGGCGCCCACCAGCGAGCGGACCATGTTGTGGCAGAAGGCGTCGGCGCGGACGGTGGCGGTGATGATCCCCTCCGCGTCCCGCTCCCAGCTGAGCTGCTGGAGGGTGCGGATGGTCGTGGCCCCCTCGCGCTTCTTGCAGTACGCGGCGAAGTCGTGCTCGCCGACCAGGGCGGCGGCGGCCCCGTTCATGGCGTCCACGTCGAGCGGCCACTGGTACCAGAGCACGTGCCCGCGGCCCAGCGGGTCCACGCCGGCCTGGTGGTCGCCCACGCGGTAGGCGTAGCGGCGCCAGATCGCGGAGAACCGCGCGTTGAAGCCGGCGGGGGCCTCGGCGGCCCGCCACACCCGTACGTCGTGCGGCAGCCGCCCGGCGAGGCGGCGCAGCAGCTTGTCCTGGTGCTCGGCCCACACCTCGTCCCGTACGTCGAACTGCGCGACCTGCCCGCGCGCGTGCACGCCCGCGTCGGTCCGGCCGGCCACGGTCAGCTCCACCGGGTCGGGCAGCCGCATCACGGTCTGCAGGGCCGACTCCAGCTCCCCCTGGACGGTCCGCAGTACGCGCTGCTTCGCCCAGCCGGAGAAGTCCTTGCCGTCGTAGCTCAGGTCCAGCCTGACCCGGACGTGTCCGGGCTCCACCTCGTCACTCACGTGACAGATCCTCTCAGCAACGTCTTTCCCACCCATGCAGAACGGGCCCGCCCCGGTGAGGGGCGGGCCCGTTCAGAGCCATTCAGCGTGATCCCGGAAGGGATCAGGCCTCCTTGGTCTCCTCGGCGGCGGGAGCCTCAGCGGCCTCCGCCTCCTTCACGGCGCGCTTGGTGGCGGCCTCGGCCTCACCAGTGGCCTGCTGGGCGACCGTAAGGGCCTCGACCAGCTCGATCACGGCCATCGGGGCGTTGTCGCCACGACGGTTGCCGATCTTGGTGATGCGCGTGTAACCACCGGGGCGGTTTTCGTAGCGCGGGGCGATCTCGGTGAACAGCGTGTGCACGATGCTCTTGTCCGTGATCGTCTGCAGCACCAGGCGACGGTTGTGGATGTCGCCCTTCTTGGCCTTGGTCACCAGACGCTCGGCGTAGGGACGCAGGCGACGGGCCTTGGCCTCGGTGGTGGTGATGCGGCCGTGCTCGAAGAGCGCCTTCGCGAGGTTCGCGAGGAGGTGCTTCTCGTGCGCGGCGCTGCCGCCCAGACGGGCACCCTTTGCGGGACGCGGCATGGTCTTACTCCTTCATATCTGCACCGGCCGTGTCAGGTACCGGTGTCAGTTCCCCCGAGGCGGACGCCGCGGGAAAGTCTTCGCACTACTGGTGGTGCTCGGTGGTGCTTAGTACTGCTCGGTCTCGACGAAACCGGCGTCCGCGTCGTCGTCGGCGCCGAAGGCGTCGGCGGCGGCGGTCGGGTCGAATCCGGGCGGGCTGTCCTTGAGGGCCAGGCCCATGCCGGCCAGCTTCGCCTTGACCTCGTCGATCGACTTCGCACCGAAGTTGCGGATGTCGAGCAGGTCCGCCTCGGAGCGGGCGACGAGCTCACCCACGGAGTGGATGCCCTCGCGCTTGAGGCAGTTGTACGACCGAACGGTGAGCTCGAGCTCCTCGATCGGCAGGGCGAGATCAGCGGCCAGGGCCGCGTCCGTCGGCGAGGGGCCCATGTCGATGCCCTCGGCGTCGATGTTGAGCTCGCGGGCCAGACCGAACAGCTCGACCAGGGTCTTACCGGCGGACGCCATGGCGTCGCGCGGGCGCATGGCCTGCTTGGTCTCGACGTCGACGATCAGCTTGTCGAAGTCGGTGCGCTGCTCGACTCGGGTCGCCTCGACCTTGTAGGTGACCTTGAGGACCGGGCTGTAGATGGAGTCGATCGGGATGCGACCGATCTCCTGGCCCAGCTGCTTGTTCTGGACGGCGGAGACGTAGCCGCGACCGCGCTCGACGGTCAGCTCCATCTCCAGCTTGCCCTTGCCGTTGAGCGTGGCGAGGACCAGGTCCGGGTTGTGCACCTCGACACCGGCCGGGGGCGCGATGTCGGCAGCGGTGACCAGGCCGGGACCCTGCTTGCGCAGGTACATCACGACCGGCTCGTCGTGCTCCGAGGAGACGACCAGCTGCTTGATGTTGAGGATGATGTCGGTGACGTCTTCCTTGACACCCGGCACGGTGGTGAACTCGTGCAGGACGCCGTCCACGCGGATGCTGGTGACAGCGGCACCCGGGATCGAGGACAGGAGCGTGCGGCGCAGCGAGTTGCCGAGGGTGTAGCCGAAGCCCGGCTCGAGCGGCTCGATCACGAACCGCGAGCGGTACTCGTCTACGACCTCTTCGGTCAGCGAGGGGCGCTGAGCGATAAGCATGTGGATTCCTTCATTCGTGGACGCCCACTATTTGACGCCCGACGGATGCAGCCAGGGGCTGCGGACTACAAGGGTACGGGCGGTACGTCCCCCGCGAGGGGTTCGTACCGCCCGGACACTCAAAGACGCACAGGCGCGAAGCCCGGCGTCGCCGAATCAGACGCGGCGACGCTTGGGCGGACGGCAGCCGTTGTGCGGGGTGGGGGTGACGTCCTGGATCGAGCCGACCTCGAGGCCAGTGGCCTGGAGGGAGCGGATCGCGGTCTCACGGCCGGAGCCGGGACCCTTGACGAAGACGTCGACCTTGCGCATGCCGTGCTCCTGCGCGCGGCGGGCGGCCGACTCGGCGGCCATCTGCGCGGCGAAGGGGGTGGACTTGCGCGAGCCCTTGAAGCCGACGTGGCCGGCGGAGGCCCAGGAGATCACGTTGCCCGCGGGGTCCGTGATCGAGACGATGGTGTTGTTGAACGTGCTCTTGATGTGGGCGTGCCCATGAGCGACGTTCTTCTTTTCCTTGCGGCGCACCTTCTTGGCAGCGCCCTGACGACCCTTGGGGGGCATCTAAATCTCCTACGGGAGGTGGTCGGTCCTACAGCGCAAGACCGCTGAACAGGACTACTTCTTGCCCGGCTTCTTCTTACCGGCGATCGCGCGACGCGGACCCTTGCGGGTACGGGCGTTCGTGCTGGTGCGCTGACCGTGCACGGGCAGGCCACGACGGTGGCGAACACCCTGGTAGCACTGGATCTCGACCTTGCGGCGGATGTCGGCCTGGATCTCGCGGCGGAGGTCACCCTCGGTGCGGAGGTTGGCGTCCACGTACTCGCGGATCTTGACCAGGTCCTCTTCGGCCAGGTCACGAACGCGGGTGTCGGGGTTCACACCGGTGGCCGCAAGGATTTCCTTGGACCGGGTGCGACCGACACCGAAGACGTAGGTAAGTGCGATCTCCACACGCTTTTCGCGCGGGATGTCAACACCGGAAACGCGTGCCATTCAATGGCTCCTGTGTGTTCGGGGGTCTTCCGCAGAACCGAACCCCGACCGCCGACCACTCCTGTTGGGTGGTGGTACGCCCGGGTCCCCGGCCCCCGCCGGAGGTGCCGCCGGCCCTGGTCAGGGCTGGGCGGGTTCTGCGTATGTACGTTTTCTTACGTCGCGCGAAGAACTGCGTAGTGCAGGTCGGTCGGCGTGCGTCAGCCCTGGCGCTGCTTGTGGCGCAGGTTGTCGCAGATGACCATGACCCGACCGTGACGGCGGATCACCTTGCACTTGTCGCAGATCTTCTTGACGCTCGGCTTGACCTTCATGTTGGTGAGGTTCTCCGGGTCAGTGCCACCACCCGCGCCGGGACGGGATGTCCGGACGGGAGTGAAGACAAGATCTACTTGTATCGGTAGACGATCCGGCCACGCGTCAGGTCGTACGGAGAGAGCTCCACGACGACCCGGTCATCAGGGAGGATGCGGATGTAGTGCATGCGCATCTTGCCGCTGATGTGCGCGAGGACCTTGTGACCGTTCTGGAGTTCCACCTTGAACATCGCGTTCGGGAGGGACTCGATCACGGTGCCCTCGATTTCGATGGCACCTTGCTTCTTGGCCACGCTTCGCCTTTCGAATCGGCTACCTTGATCAGCTCCCCGCCTTCGCATGCGGACATGCGGGTGCAAAGGAGCCGACGAGTCAGTCTACGTCAGGGCCTTCCGAAAGACGAATCCGGAAAGTGTGCCCTACAGGATAGATCATCAATCCTGCCCATACCGGACCGCGGGCCCGTCCGGCTCAGCCCAACGGGTCCGGAGCCGTCGTCACCCCGTACTCCGCCAGCTTGGCCTTGCCACAGTCCGGGGAGGTCAGGACGATCGGTCCCTCCTCCGTCAGGGCGATGGAGTGCTCCCAGTGCGAGGACCACGTGCCGACCTCTTTTTGACGCCCCGCTCGCGGGATCGGCGCTGGCGCGCCTCACATGCTTCGCGCGGCTGCGCCGGACTCCGTCCGTCGTGCCCGGGGCCGGAGCCCCGCCCCGCTCAGCCCAACGGGTCCGGAGCCGTCGTCACCCCGTACTCCGCCAGCTTGGCCTTGCCACAGTCCGGGGAGGTCAGGACGATCGGTCCCTCCTCCGTCAGGGCGATGGAGTGCTCCCAGTGCGAGGACCACGTGCCGACCTCTTTTTGACGCCCCGCTCGCGGGATCGGCGCTGGCGCGCCTCACATGCTTCGCGCGGCTGCGCCGGACTCCGTCCGTCGTGCCCGGGGCCGGAGCCCCGCCCCGCTCAGCCCAACGGGTCCGGAGCCGTCGTCACCCCGTACTCCGCCAGCTTGGCCTTGCCACAGTCCGGGGAGGTCAGGACGATCGGTCCCTCCTCCGTCAGGGCGATGGAGTGCTCCCAGTGCGAGGACCACGTGCCGACCTCTTTTTGACGCCCCGCTCGCGGGATCGGCGCTGGCGCGCCTCACATGCTTCGCGCGGCTGCGCCGGACTCCGTCCGTCGTGCCCGGGGCCGGAGCCCCGCCCCGCTCAGCCCAACGGGTCCGGAGCCGTCGTCACCCCGTACTCCGCCAGCTTGGCCTTGCCACAGTCCGGGGAGGTCAGGACGATCGGTCCCTCCTCCGTCAGGGCGATGGAGTGCTCCCAGTGCGAGGACCACGTGCCGTCCGTGGTGATGACCGTCCAGTCGTCCGCCAGGACCTCCGTCTGGGCGGTGCCCAGCGAGACCATCGGCTCGATCGCCAGGCACAGGCCCGGGACGAGCTTGATCCCCTTGCCCCGCTTGCGCGAGACGTAGTTCAGCAGGTGCGGGTCCATGTGCATCTCGGAACCGATGCCGTGGCCGCCGTAGTCCTCGATGATCCCGAACTTGCCGAGGCTGTGCTCACCCGTGGTGGGACGCGGCTGCCGCTTGATGTACGTCTCGATCGCCTTCGAGATGTCCACGAGGCGGTTGCCGAGCTTCATGGCGGCGATACCGGCCCACATGGACTCCTCGGTCACCCGGGACAGCTCCACGAGCTCAGGAGCGTGCCCAGAGCCCACGAAGGCGGTGTACGCGGCGTCGCCGTGCCAGCCCTCGACGATCGCGCCGGCGTCGATCGAGATGATGTCGCCGTCCTTGAGGACCGTCTTGTCGTCGGGGATGCCGTGGACCACGACCTCGTTGACCGAGGTGCAGATGGTCGCGGGGAATCCGCCGTACCCGAGGAAGTTCGACTTGGCGCCGGCGTCCGCGATGACCTTGCGGGCCACCATGTCCAGATCCCGCGTCGTGGCGCCCGGCACGGCCGCCTCACGGGTCGCCGCGTGGATCGCGGCGACGACGAGCCCGGCCTCACGCATCTTCGCGATCTGCTCGGGGGTCTTGATCTGGACCATGACGTACCTGCCACCTTCGGATTCGGGTCTTTCAACAGTACGGCCGCGGCGTCCTGGGGACACCGCGGCCGGGGCTGCACTACAGGTGAACTGCTCGTTGCTACTTCTTGAGGGCGTCCAGCGCGCGCTGCGTGACGTCCTTGACCTCACCCAGGGCCGGAATCGTCGACACGAGGCCCTGGGCCTTGTAGTAGTCGATGATCGGCTCGGTCTGGGTGTGGTAGACCTCCAGCCGGTTGCGCACGGCTTCCTCGGTCTGGTCCTCGCGCACGTACAGCTCGCCGCCGTCGATGTCGCAGACACCCTCGACCTTCGACGGGCGGTAGTCCACGTGGTAGATGTGCGAGCTGTCCTTGCGGCACGTACGGCGACCCGCGAGACGCTTGACGACCTCGTCCTCCTCGACCTCCAGGTCGAGGACGGCGTCGAGGTTCATGGCCCCGGCCTTCAACATCACGTCGAGGGCTTCCGCCTGGGAGACGTTGCGCGGGAAACCGTCGAGCAGGAAACCGCCGGCGGCGTCCTCCTGCTCCATGCGGTCCTTGGCCATGCCGATGGTGATCTCGTCCGGGACGAGGTCACCCGCGTCCATGAACGCCTTCGCACGCCGTCCGAGCTCGGTGCCCTGGCTGATGTTGGCCCGGAACAGGTCGCCCGTGGAGATGTGCGGGATCGACAAGGTCTCGGCAAGCACAGTCGCCTGCGTTCCCTTGCCCGCACCCGGCGGGCCGACGAGGACGATTCGCATCAGCGGAGGAACCCTTCGTAATTACGCTGCTGGAGCTGGCTCTCGATCTGCTTCACGGTTTCCAGACCCACACCCACGATGATCAGGATGCTCGTCCCGCCGAACGGGAAGTTCTGGTTCGCTCCGAAGCCGGCCAACGCCATCGTCGGCACAAGAGCGATCAGACCCAGGTACAGCGACCCCGGCCAGGTGATCCGGTTGAGTACGTAGCTCAGGTACTCGGCGGTAGGCCGACCGGCGCGGATGCCCGGAATGAACCCACCATACTTCTTCATGTTGTCTGCAACTTCCTCGGGGTTGAACGAGATCGCCACGTAGAAGAACGCGAAGAAGACGATCAGGAGGAAGTAGGTGGCGATGTAGTACGGGTGGTCGCCCTTGACGAAGTGCTTCTGGATCCAGGTGGCCCAGCCGGCGGTGGAACCGCTGAACTGGACGATCAGTGCCGGGATGTACAGCAGCGACGAGGCGAAGATGACCGGGATGACACCGGCCTGGTTCACCTTGAGCGGGATGTACGTCGAGGTGCCGCCGTACGCTCGCCGGCCGATCATGCGCTTCGCGTACTGGACCGGGATCCGCCGCTGCGCCTGCTCGACGAAGACCACCAGGGCCACCATCGCGAGGCCGACCAGGATGACCACGCCGAACTCGACCCAGCCGTCCGCGATCTTGCCCTGCTCCTTGATGGCCCACAGGGAGCCGACGAAGCCCGCGGCGATCGAGATGAACATAAGGATCGACATGCCGTTGCCGATGCCCCGGTCGGTGATGAGCTCACCGAGCCACATGACGAGGCAGGTGCCGGCGGTCATGGTAAGCACCATGACGACGGTCGTGAAGATCGAGCGGTCGGGGACGATCTGGTCCTTGACCATGCAGCTCTGGAAAAGAGCGCCGCTGCGGGCGGTGGCGACGAGGCCGGTGCCCTGCAGGATCGCGAGTGCGACCGTCAGATAGCGCGTGTACTGAGTGATCTTCGCCGTGCCGGACTGACCCTCTTTTTTGAGGTTCTCCAGCTTCGGGATGACCACGGTCAGCAGCTGCAGGATGATGCTCGCCGTGATGTACGGCATGATGCCGAGCGCAAAGATCGTGATCTGGAGCAGCGCGCCACCGCTGAACATGTTGACGAGACCGAAGAGGCTGTTGTTGCCCGCCCCCATCTGGTCCACGCAGATCTGAACGTTCTTGTAGCTCACACCGGGTACCGGGATGTGTGATCCGAGTCGGTACAGCGCGATGATGGCGAGCGTAAAAAGCAGCTTCTTGCGCAGGTCGGGCGTCTTGAACGCCCGGGCGAACGCGGTGAGCACGGTGCCTCCTGCGACCCCCGCGCTACTGCGTCAGAGGTGACGGTCTGAGGGATCGACGAATGTGTACAAGCAAAGGTGCAGGCCACCTTACCGGCGTCTGCACCTTCCATGGAACGACCAACCGGGGATGCCCCATATGTGAGGCATCCCCGGTCGGGTTTCTAGCTATTTGTCACTGAGTTCGTCTTAGACGAGCTCGGTCACAGAGCCACCAGCGGCGGCAATCTTCTCCTTGGCGGAGCCGGAAACGGCGTCAACCGAAACCTGCAGCGCCACGGAGATCTCGCCCTGGCCCAGGACCTTGACGAGGCTGTTCTTGCGAACCGCGCCCTTGGCGACCAGGTCGGCCACCGTGACTTCTCCACCCTCGGGGTAGAGAGCGCCGAGCTTGTCCAGGTTCACGACCTGGAACTCGGTGCGGAACGGGTTCTTGAAGCCCTTGAGCTTCGGCAGACGCATGTGGAGGGGCATCTGCCCACCCTCGAAGCGCTGCGGGATCTGGTAGCGGGCCTTCTGGCCCTTCGTACCACGACCGGCCGTCTTACCCTTCGACGCCTCACCACGACCGACACGGGTCTTCGCGGTCTTGGCGCCGGGGGCGGGACGGAGGTTGTGGGCCTTCAGCGGGCTGCTCTCAGCCATGTTAGTCAACCTCCTCAACCGTCACGAGGTGGCGGACGGTGTGAACCATTCCGCGGAACTCGGGGCGGTCCTCCTTGACGACGACGTCGTTCAGGCGCTTGAGCCCGAGCGAACGCAGCGTGTCGCGGTGGTTCTGCTTGCTGCCGATGTACGACTTGATCTGCGTGACCTTGAGGCGAGCCATTACGCACCCGCCCCAGCACGCGCACGGAGCAGAGCCGCGGGAGCGACGTCCTCGAGGGGCAGACCACGGCGAGCCGCGATCTCCTCGGGACGCTGCAGGCCCTTGAGGGCCGCCACGGTCGCGTGCACGATGTTGATCGCGTTGGAAGAACCGAGCGACTTCGACAGGATGTCGTGAACGCCGGCGCACTCCAGAACGGCGCGCACCGGGCCACCGGCGATAACACCGGTACCAGGGGCGGCCGGCTTCAGCAGCACGACGCCCGCGGCGCGCTCGCCCGTGATCGGGTGAGGAATGGTGCCCTGGATGCGCGGAACCTTGAAGAAGGACTTCTTGGCTTCCTCGACACCCTTGGCGATGGCCGCGGGAACTTCCTTGGCCTTGCCGTAACCGACACCTACAGTGCCGTCACCGTCGCCCACCACGACCAGCGCGGTGAAGCTGAAGCGGCGACCACCCTTGACAACCTTGGCGACGCGGTTGATCGCGACAACGCGCTCAACGTAAGCGGTCTTCTCGGCGGCAGGGCCACCGTCGCGACCCTTCCGGTCCCGCCGCTCGCCGCCACCGGCACCGCTTCCGCGGCGCTGGGGTCCAGCCATTGGATTACCTCTCTCTGTTACGTCCGTGAGTCCCGGAAAACGGGGCTTAGAACTTCAGCCCGGCTTCGCGGGCGGCGTCAGCCAGAGCGGCAATGCGCCCGGCGTATCGGTTGCCACCGCGGTCGAACACGACGGTCTCGACACCCGCGGCCTTGGCACGCTCGGCGACGAGTGCGCCCACGGCCTGGGCCTGCGAGCTCTTGTCGCCTTCGCCACCACGGATCGAAGCGTCCAGGGTCGACGCGGACGCCAGGGTGTGACCCTGGAGGTCGTCGATGACCTGAGCAACGATGTTGCGGTTGGAACGCGTCACGACGAGGCGCGGACGCTCCGCCGTACCCGAGACGTTCTTGCGGATGCGGATGTGGCGGCGGGCCTTGGCGGCACGCTTGTACGCGTCGCCCTTGGCGATCTTTACACCGTATGCCATGGCTACTTACCAGCCTTTCCGACCTTGCGGCGGATGACTTCGCCGGCGTACTTGACACCCTTGGCCTTGTACGGGTCGGGCTTCCGCAGCTTGCGGATGTTGGCGGCGACCTCGCCGACCTTCTGCTTGTCGATGCCCTCGACCGAGAACTTGGTGGGCGACTCGACCTTGAAGGAGATGCCCTCGGGCGCCTCGATCAGGATCGGGTGGCTGTAACCAAGCTGGAACTCCAGGTTGGAGCCCTTCGCGGCGACGCGGTAACCGACACCGCTGATCTCAAGAGCCTTGACGTAACCCGTGGTCACGCCGGTGATCATGTTCGCCACCAGCGTGCGGGACAGGCCGTGCAGGGCCTTGTTCTGACGCTCGTCGTTGGGGCGGGTGACGTTCAGAACGCCGTCCTCACCCTTGACGATCTCGATCGGCGCCTTGACCGTGAGCGCGAGGGAACCCTTGGGGCCCTTCACAGCCACAGCCTGGCCGTCGATGGTGACGTCCACACCGGCGGGAACCTGGATGGGGAGCTTGCCGATTCGCGACATTGCTTTTCCTCCGTTCCCGACTACCAGACGTAGGCGAGGACTTCCCCACCTACGCCCTTCTTGCCTGCCTGCTGGCCGGTGAGCAGACCGTGGGACGTGGAGATGATCGCCACGCCCAGGCCGCCGAGCACCTTCGGCAGGTTGGTGGACTTTGCGTACACACGCAGACCGGGCTTCGAGATCCGCTTGATGCCCGCAATGGAGCGTTCGCGGTTCGGGCCGAACTTCAGCTCGAGGACGAGGTTCTTGCCGACCTCGGCGTCCTCGACCTTCCAGCCGGTGATGAAACCCTCCTGCTTGAGGATTTCTGCGATGTGCGACTTGATCTTGCTGTGCGGCATCACGACGGAGTCGTGGTACGCCGAGTTAGCGTTACGCAGACGCGTGAGCATGTCTGCGATCGGGTCAGTCATGGTCATGAAGTGGCCTTCGGCCTCTCTCGCCGGGGTTTCCTGTATGCGCCATCCCTCTCCCCACTCAGTGGCGGGACGGGTGCGGTGCGGGGACCTACGGCGTAGTAAGTCGTTATGGGCGGCGGACGCCCAACCACACAAGCCTAAGGCATGCGCGGCCGGGCATCCGCCGACCAGATGCTTACCGAGAGTGCCTGGTACTCCTCAAGTCCTTGCGGACGAGAGGGAATTACCAGGAGCTCTTGGTCACGCCCGGCAGCTCGCCACGGTGAGCCATCTCACGAAGGCAGACGCGGCACAGGCCGAACTTGCGGTACACGGAGTGGGGGCGACCGCAGCGCTGGCAGCGGGTGTACGCACGCACACCGAACTTGGGCTTGCGGGCAGCCTTCGCGATGAGAGCCTTCTTCGCCATCTCGCTTACGCCTCCTTGAAGGGGAAGCCGAGGTGACGGAGGAGCGCGCGGCCCTCGTCGTCGTTGGTCGCCGTGGTGACCACGGTGATGTCCATACCCCGGGTACGGTCGATCTTGTCCTGGTCGATCTCGTGGAACATGACCTGCTCGGTGAGACCGAAGGTGTAGTTGCCACGGCCGTCGAACTGCTTCGGCGACAGACCACGGAAGTCACGGATACGCGGCAGCGCGAGCGACAGCGTACGGTCCAGGAACTCCCACATGCGGTCACCACGGAGGGTGACGTGGCAGCCGATCGGCTGACCCTCGCGCAGCTTGAACTGCGCGATGGACTTGCGGGCCTTCGTGACGGCCGGCTTCTGACCGGTGATCGTCGTCAGGTCCTTGATGGCGCCGTCGATCAGCTTGGAGTCGCGGGCGGCGTCGCCCACACCCATGTTGACCACGATCTTCACGAGGCCGGGAATCTGCATGACGTTCTCGTAGGAGAACTCTTCACGCAGCTTGCCCGCGATGTCCTCGCGGTACTTCGTCTTGAGACGCGGAGTGGTAGCCATCAGATGTCCTCACCCGTCCGCTTGGCAACGCGGATCTTGTTGCCCTCGTCATCGAAGCGGAAACCGACGCGGGTAACGACCTTCTGGCCGTCCTTCTCCACAACCAGCTGAACGTTGCTGACGTGGATCGGCGCCTCGGTGATCACGATGCCACCGGTCTGCGAGCCACCAGCGGTCTGGCCGGCCTTGGTGTGCTTCTTGACCCGGTTGACACCCTCGACGAGGACACGGTTCTCAGTAGGGATGGCCAGAATGACCTTGCCCTGCTTGCCCTTGTCCTTACCGGTGATGACCTGAACCAGGTCGCCCTTCTTGATCTTCATGCTTACAGCACCTCCGGCGCGAGCGAGATGATCTTCATGAACTTCTTCTCGCGCAGCTCACGGCCCACCGGGCCGAAGATACGGGTGCCGCGAGGGTCGCCGTCGTTCTTCAGAATGACGGCGGCGTTCTCGTCGAAGCGGATGTACGAGCCGTCCTGGCGGCGGCGTTCCTTCACGGTGCGAACGATGACCGCCTTGACGACGTCACCCTTCTTCACGTTGCCACCGGGGATCGCGTCCTTGACGGTGGCAACGATGACGTCACCGATGCCCGCGTAGCGGCGACCGGAACCACCGAGAACACGGATGCAAAGGATCTCCTTGGCACCAGTGTTGTCGGCGACACGCAGTCGCGACTCCTGCTGGATCACGTCTATCTCCTGTTTGTCTGCCGGTTCCCGGCGGGGGCATCACTCCGAAGAGCTACCGCCCCCACCGAGCCTGGCGGAACGAACCTGAGGGGCCCCTGGGCGTGATGCCCAGGGCCTCAGATAATTACTTGGCCTTCTCGAGGATCTCGACGATGCGCCAGCGCTTGCTCGCCGACAGCGGACGCGTCTCCATGATGAGGACGCGGTCGCCGACGCCGGCAGCGTTCTGCTCGTCGTGCGCCTTGAGCTTGTTCGTACGGCGGATGACCTTGCCGTACAGAGCGTGCTTCACGCGGTCCTCGACAGCGACGACGACGGTCTTGTCCATCTTGTCGCTGACGACAAGACCCTCACGGGTCTTGCGGAAGCCGCGGTCAGTCGTCTCAGTCACGTTCTTCTCGCTCATCAGGCGCTCTCCACCGTCTCGATACCGAGCTCACGCTCGTGCATCAGGGTGTAGATGCGAGCGATGTCCTTACGGACGGACTTGAGCCGGCCGTTGTTCTCCAGCTGACCCGTGGCCGCCTGGAAGCGCAGCTTGAACAGCTCTTCCTTGGCCTCGCGCAGCTTGCCAACGAGCTCCTCGTTACCGAGCTCACGCAGCTCGGACGCCTTGGTTCCCGTCGCCATCACGACTCACCTGCCTCGCGCCGAACAATCCGGCACTTCATCGGAAGCTTGTGAGCAGCGCGGGTGAGCGCCTCACGAGCAATCTTCTCGTTCGGGTAGGACAGCTCGAACATGACCCGGCCCGGGTGCACGTTCGCGATCCACCACTCGGGAGAACCCTTACCGGAACCCATGCGGGTCTCGGCAGGCTTCTTCGTCAGCGGACGGTCCGGGTAGATGTTGATCCAGACCTTGCCGCCACGCTTGATGTGGCGGGTCATCGCGATACGAGCCGCCTCGATCTGGCGGTTCGTCACGTAGGCGGGGGTAAGCGCCTGGATGCCGTACTCGCCGAACGAGACCTCAGTACCGCCCTTGGCCATACCGCGGCGCTTCGGGTGGTGCTGCTTGCGGTGCTTGACCCTACGAGGGATCAGCATGTCGGTCAGGCCTCCGTTCCGGTGCTCTCAGCCGGAGCGGCGGCGGGAGCGTCGGCCTTGGGGGCCTCCACGCCAGCAGCCTGCTGCGGCTTGCGGCCACCACGGCCGCCGCGCTCGCCACCACGGCCACCACGGCCGGCGGGACGGTCGCCAGCGCCGGCGGCACCACGGGCCGGGCGGTTACCCGCACGGGCCGCAGCGTTCTCGGCGCGAACCTCGGCGATGTTCTTGACGTCGCCCTTGTAGATCCAGACCTTCACACCGATACGGCCGAAGGTGGTCTTGGCCTCGAAGAAGCCGTAGTCCACGTTCGCGCGGAGGGTGTGCAGCGGCACACGGCCTTCGCGGTAGAACTCGGAGCGGGACATCTCGGCGCCGCCGAGGCGACCGCCGCACTGGATCTTGATGCCCTTGGCGCCGGCCTTCATCGTGCCCTGCATGCTCTTACGCATGGCGCGACGGAAGGAGACGCGGGAGGAGAGCTGCTCGGCAACGGCCTGGGCAACCAGCTGAGCGTCGACCTCGGGGTTCTTCACCTCGAGGATGTTCAGCTGGACCTGCTTGCCCGTGAGCTTCTCGAGGTCGCCGCGGATGCGGTCGGCCTCGGCGCCACGGCGACCGATGACGATGCCCGGACGAGCGGTGTGGATGTCCACACGCACGCGGTCACGGGTGCGCTCGATCTCAACCTTCGAGATGCCGGCGCGCTCCATGCCGGACGTCATCATCCTGCGGATGGCGACGTCTTCCTTGACGTAGTCCTTGTACAGCTTGTCGGCGTACCAACGCGACTTGAAGTCGGTGGTGATGCCGAGCCGGAACCCGTGCGGGTTTACCTTCTGGCCCATTACCGGGAACCTTCCTTGCTGCTGACGACCACGGTGATGTGGCTGGTCCGCTTGCGGATCCGGTAGGCACGGCCCTGGGCACGCGGACGGAACCGCTTCAGGGTCGGGCCCTCGTCCACGTACGCCTCGCTGATGACCAGCGTGGAGGCGTCCGGGTGGTTGTAGTTGTGTGCGGCGTTGGCGATGGCGCTGTCGAGCACCTTGCCAACCGGCACGCTCGCGGCCTGCGGGGCGAAACGCAGGACCGCCTGAGCCTCCGTGGCATCCATGCCACGGATAAGGTCCACCACTCGGCGGGCCTTCATGGGCGTGACGCGGATGTACCGCGCCTGGGCCCTGGCTTCCATGGTTGTCCCTTCGGTGTAAGTCATAGTCGTAACCACCCCGCCTTTAGCGGCGCTTCGACTTCCGGTCGTCCTTGACGTGGCCGCGGAAGGTGCGAGTCGGCGAGAACTCGCCGAGCTTGTGGCCGACCATCGACTCGGTGACGAACACCGGGACGTGGATCTTGCCGTTGTGCACCGCGATGGTGTGACCCAGCATGGCCGGGATGATCATCGAGCGACGGGACCAGGTCTTGATGACGTTCTTGGTACCGGCTTCGTTCTGTACGTCCACCTTCTTGATGAGGTGTCCGTCGACGAAGGGTCCCTTCTTGAGACTGCGCGGCATCTAAACCCGCTCCTAGCGCTTCTTGTTCGTCTTGCGGCGGCGGACGATGTACTTGCTCGAAGCCTTCTTCGGCGAGCGAGTACGACCCTCCTTCTGACCCCACGGGGAGACCGGGTGACGACCACCGGAGGTCTTACCCTCACCACCACCGTGCGGGTGGTCGACCGGGTTCATCGCGACACCGCGGACGGAGGGGCGAACGCCCTTCCAGCGCATGCGGCCGGCCTTGCCCCAGTTGATGTTCGACTGCTCGGCGTTGCCGACCTCACCGACGGTGGCGCGGCAGCGCGCGTCGACGAGACGGATCTCACCGGACGGCATGCGGAGGTGGGCCATGACGCCCTCCTTCGCCAGCAGCTGCACAGAGGCACCAGCGGAGCGGGCGAACTTGGCGCCGCCACCGGGACGGAGCTCGATCGCGTGGATCGTGGTACCGACCGGGATGTTGCGGAGTGCCAGGTTGTTACCGGGCTTGATGTCGGCCGTGGGGCCGTTCTCAATCCGGTCGCCCTGCTTCAGGTTCTTCGGCGCAATGATGTAGCGCTTCTCACCGTCGGCGTAGTGCAGGAGCGCGATGCGCGCCGTGCGGTTGGGGTCGTACTCGATGTGCGCGACCTTGGCCGGCACGCCGTCCTTGTCGTGCCGACGGAAGTCGATCACACGGTAGGCGCGCTTGTGGCCGCCACCCTGGTGTCGAACCGTGATCCGACCGGTGTTGTTACGGCCGCCCTTGCTGTGCAGGG
Organism: Streptomyces sp. NBC_01264; assembly: GCF_026340675.1. Lineage (NCBI taxonomy): Bacteria > Bacillati > Actinomycetota > Actinomycetes > Kitasatosporales > Streptomycetaceae > Streptomyces > Streptomyces sp. NBC_01264. The sequence goes on along the minus strand of NZ_JAPEOX010000001.1, from coordinate 5,826,086 downwards.
GGCGGACCAGCGACTTCTCCGGCGTGGACCGCGTGATCTCGACAAAGTCGGCGACGCTGGAGCCACGACGGCCCGGGGTCGTCGGCTTGTACTTGCGGATACCCATTTCTCAGTCCTCGTCCGATTCCGGACGACTAGACCTCCGTTAGGAGGCCTGGCCGCCGAAGATGTCGATTCGGTCGCCCTCAGCGAGGGTCACGATGGCGCGCTTGGTGTCAGCGCGCTTGCCGAAACCGGTCTTGGTGCGCTTGCGCTTACCCTGACGGTTGATCGTGTTGACCCCGGTGACCTTGACCCCGAAGACCGCCTCGACGGCCTGCTTGATCTGAGTCTTGTTGGAGCCGGGCGCGACGATGAACGTGTACTTGTTCTCGTCCAGCAGCGCGTAGCTCTTCTCCGAGACAACCGGCTTGATCAGCAGGTCGCGCGGGTCAGTGAAGGTCTTGCTGGTAACGGTCGCCTCAGACATCAGGCGTCGCTCCCTTCGGTCTCATCGGCCTTGGGGCCAGACACGAAGGACTCGAAAGCGGCCTGAGTGAAGACCACGTCGTCAGAGACGATCACGTCGTACGTGTTCAGCTGGCCCGGCTCCAGGATGTGCACCTGGGGCAGGTTGCGGGCGGACAGCCACGCAGCCTCGTCGGCGCGCTCGACGACCAGGAGCACGTTCTTGCGCTCCGAGATCTTGCCGAACAGCGTCTTGGCGGCCTTCGTGGAGGCGGCACCCTCGACCACGCCGGTGACGACGTGGATGCGGGAGTGACGCGCGCGGTCCGAGAGGGCACCGCGGAGGGCGGCGACCTTCATCTTCTTCGGGGTCCGCTGCGAGTAGTCACGCGGCTGCGGGCCGTGGACGACGCCACCGCCGACGAACTGCGGAGCGCGGGTGGAACCCTGGCGAGCGCGGCCGGTGCCCTTCTGGCGGTACGGCTTGCGGCCACCACCACGGACTTCGCCACGACGCTTGGTCTTGTGCGTGCCCTGACGGGCAGCGGCCAGCTGAGCGACGACGACCTGGTGGATCAGCGGAACGCTGGTCTTCGCGTCGAAGATCTCCGCGGGGAGCTCGACGGTACCGGCCTTGTCGCCTGCCGGCGAAAGGATGTCAATGGTGCTCATTAACTCAAGCCCCCTTAACCGCGGTACGGACCAGGACGAGGCCGCCGTTCGGACCGGGGACTGCACCCTTGATGAGGAGCAGACCCTTCTCCGCGTCAACCGCGTGGATGGTCAGGTTCTGGGTGGTGACGCGCTCGTTGCCCATGCGACCGGCCATGCGCATGCCCTTGAAGACACGCCCAGGGGTGGCGCAGCCACCGATCGAACCGGGGGAGCGGTGCTTGCGCTGGACGCCGTGGCCGGCGCCGAGGCCCTTGAAGTTGTGACGCTTCATGACACCGGCGAAGCCCTTGCCCTTGCTGTTGCCCGTGACGTCAACCTTGACGCCGGACTCGAACACGGCAGCCGTGATCTCCTGGCCGAGCGTGTACTCGCTGGCGTCGGAGGTACGGAGCTCCACCAGGTGGCGGCGGGGGGTGACGTCAGCCTTGGCGAAGTGACCCTTGAGGGGCTTGTTCACCTTGCGAGGGTCGATCTCGCCGAAGGCGATCTGGACCGACTCGTAGCCGTCGACGTCGTTCGTACGGACCTGGGTAACAACGCAGGGCCCGGCCTTGACCACGGTCACCGGGACGACACGGTTGTTCTCGTCCCAGACCTGGGTCATGCCGAGCTTCTCGCCCAGGACGCCCTTGATCTGCTTTGCCATCTTTTCCGCGCCTCTCAGAGCTTGATCTCGATGTCAACGCCGGCCGGAAGGTCCAGGCGCATCAGCGAGTCAACGGTCTTGGGCGTCGGGTCGAGGATGTCGATCAGGCGCTTGTGAGTGCGCATCTCGAAGTGCTCGCGCGAGTCCTTGTACTTGTGCGGCGACTTGATGACGCAGTACACGTTCTTCTCAGTGGGCAGCGGCACCGGGCCCGCGACCGACGCACCAGTGCGCGTCACCGTCTCGACGATCTTCTTCGCCGACGAATCGATGACCTCGTGGTCGTAGGCCTTGAGCCGGATGCGGATCTTCTGTCCCGCCATGGCTACTCCGTAGTCCTGTCTGTTGTGGAAACGCTCTGGTCCTCGGCCGGCTGCGGATCTCTCCGCCGCTCTCCTCCGACCCACGCGGTCGGGCGTGTCGCGCTCCCTCTACAGAAAATTCCCATACGGAAATTCCCTCATCCAAGGGGGCGCGGTCCCAAGACCGCAGATCGGGGGCGAACACCCACCGAGTACCTGGCTGGCACCGTGCTGACGCTTCCCAGAAGATTCCCGTACGTCCGCCCCATTGCTGCCCCGAGGGGCAGGTAGAGCGACGAGTACTGTGGGACTCGCTTCCGGTCCTCCCGGCGGGAGGCGCGCAGCATCGGCACACGGCCGAGCAACTTGAGTAGTCTGCCATACGAGACACGTACCTGGCCAATCGGGCCGAAGAGAATACCCCGCCACGCTGCGTGGTCAAGCTGCACCACGCAGCGGGGGTCCCGCGGCCCTCTTCGTACCGGCCGCGTCAGTGGTGGCGCCAGAGCACCCAGCCGTGCTTCCGGCTCGTCTCCGCCACGTACCAGCCCGCGGGCGCCTGCGGCCAAGTGGCCTCCGGACTCGCGTCCTTCCAGGTCAGCCTCAGTACGGCCGCGTCCGCTCCGGCCGGCGGCCGGTCGCCGTGCTTGAGGTCCCTGGTCCAGACCCGCCCCTCGTACACCTCGTAGCCCTGGGCCATCCGCAGTTCCCAGTTGGTGCTCGGGTCCATCACCAGGTTCTCGCCCGGCTCCAGCCCCGCCGCCTCGGTGAAGCCGAGAGCGTCGGCCTCGTGCTGCTGCGCGCGCGGGACGGCCACCTTCGTGTGCACCGTCACCGTCGCGTACGTGGCGAACAGGGCCAGCGCCGCCACCACGGCCCACACCGCCCGGCGCCCGCCGACGAGCCGCAGGAGCACGCAGACGGCGAACACCAGCAGGGCGCCGGCGGTCGTGCGCCCCATGTGCAGCCCCGTCCACTGCGCGGCCAGGAACAGCGCGTCCGGCATCGCCCACGGGATGATGGCCGTCTTGTAGAGGCCCTTGCCGACCACCAGGACGACGATCTCGCCCGTGACCAGGGTGAACAGGACCGCCGCCGTCACCAGCCGCAGCAGCGCGCCGGGCCGCGCCCGCCACAGCACCGCGACACCCACCACGAAGAACGCCGGCACCAGCGGGGCCAGGTAGCGGGCGTAGACCCAGTTGTCGATCCGCAGGTCGCCCGGCAGGCCCGCGGCCGAGGCGAGCGCGATCCCGCACAGCAGGGCGACCATGACGAAGGAGACCACCCGCGAGGCCCGGGTGAAGCGGGAGCTGAACACCGCGAACACGCACAGGGCGATGGCGAGCGCGCCGAAGCCCCAGGACGAGACCGAGAAGTACCAGAGCTGGCCGATCATGCGCGTCACCGTGCGGCGCAGCAGTTCGGGGTCGACCAGGTTGTCCAGGACCTTCGTGCCCACCGAGCTCGGCGGCTGGTCCTTGAACTGCGCCTCCAGCCAGGTGGCCAGCAGCTTCGCGCCCACCACGGAGACCGCGAGCCCGCCCCAGGCCGCGAGCGCGGCCCGCCGCGGGGCCCACCGGAAGACGAGGGCGCCGAGGAAGACCGCCGCCGTGAGGGCCACCACGACCCCGCCCCGGTCGTGCACCGCCATGGCGTAGCCGGCCAGCAGGCCGGCCCCCGCCCCGTGCCACGCGCGGCGGCGGGCATCGCCCTCGCTCAGCCAGCCGTGCAGCGTGATCAGCCAGCCGAGCAGGACCACGGGGAACACCGTGTCCGACATGGCGAACTCGGAGTAGAAGATGACGGGCGGCATCAGCGCGGCCGTCGTGGCGACCGCGAACGAGAGCCCCTTGGGCAGGTCGAGCCTGCGCAGGGCGGCGTAGGCCAGGAGGAAGACGAGCGCGTTCAGCAGCGTGTTGATGCCCAGGACCAGCTGGTACGCGGTGACCGGGTCGTCCGCGATCCGCAGGGCCGGGGAGACGAGCAGCGGATAGCCGCCGGGGATGACCGATCCGACCGGCATCTCCGTGGTCGGCCGCCCCGCGAGCACCCGGGCCAGGACGAGGTAGGAGGACTCGTCCGCCTGTACCGACGGGTGCGTGCTCCCCCACACCAGGGAGAGGCGCAGCAGCACCTGCGCCACGTATCCGGAAAGGAGGGCCGCGGGCCAGAACCACCGCCGGCCGAGGAGTGACGTCCGCAGCGCGAGAAGCCGCCCGGACCCGGCCGACGGCCCGGACCGCCCGGGATCGGACGCCTCGTCCACTCCGGCTTCGCCTCTCGTTTCCGTTCCCGACTGCACCCCTGGCACTTCCCGTTCACTTGAGACCGCGTCCGCGCACGCGGGTGCGGTGGCGGCAGCGGCAACGGTACCAATGGGGCCCGGAAGAGGACCGTGAGCAGGCGGCCCGACGTCGAGGGGAGCGGCCTCGTGACGGTAAAGTCAACGGACATGACTGTCACCGCTCCCGCGCCCGTACCGGTAGCCGAGCACCGGACCCCGAGCGGCTCCAGTGGTCGAATACGCCGCACTTTCGCCCTCACGGCCACCGAAGCGGCCGTGTCCCTTTGCGCGGCATTCCTCCTGGTCCTGCTGAGCAAGCGCCTCGACGTGAATCCCATGCAGCGGATCGGCCAGGTCAGCGGGCTGGCCGGCATCCAGCTGCGGCTCCTGGTGCTGCTCGCCGCGACCGTGGTGCTCTACCTGGTCCTGTCCCGGTGGATGCCGGGCGCGGCGGTACGGATCAGCGCGGCGGCCGTGGCCGGCCTGGCCACCGGTGTGACCGCGAGCGGCAGCGTGGTGGCCCTGCGGGGAACCTCCTGGACGTTCAACGCCTACGGCGGCGACGTCGGCAACCTGCAGCAGTGGGCGTACAACGTCATGGACGGGGTGCCACTGCAGCCCGAGTACCCGCCCGGCTTCCCGCACCTGCTGGCGTGGGTCTCCCAGCTGTTCTTCGACGGCAACGCCTCGGTCGCCGTCAAGTGGGTGATGATCGGCTTCCTGGCGATCTCCGGACCGGCCGCCTACCTGGCCTGGCGCATGCTGCTGCCCCCGCTGTGGGCCCTCGGCATCGGTGTCACGGCGTCCCTGCCGCTGATGGAGCCGTACAAGCCGTACTCCCCCGTCGTCCTGGTCGTCGTCATCCCCGTGCTGGCGAAGCTCACGCAGGTGGTGATGGAGTCCGAGAAGTACGGGCGCAAGCTCTCGCTCACGATCGGTGCCGGTCTCGGAGCGCTGCTCGCCGCGCTGTTCCTGCTGTACTCGGGCTGGTTCGTGTGGTCCGCGGTCGGCGTGGTCGTGCTCTTCGCCGTGGTCCTGACCGGCCGCGCCCGCTCGGGCGGGGTGCGCGGGCTGGTGGACGCGGTGCTGCCGCTGGCGGCCACCACGGTCGTCTTCCTCGCGCTGGCGGGTCCGTACATGATCCGGCTGCTCCGGGCGAGCGGATCGACCAGGGACACCTACTTCTACTTCGACACCGCCAGCGACCCGGCCTACTTCGCCATGCAGGGCACCGCCTTCCCGGGCCCGCTGCGCTCCCTCGGGTGGCCGGTGCCGGGTGAGCTGGGAGGCGTCGGCCTCTTCACCATCCTGCTGGTGGTCGGCCTGGGCGCGGTCATCGCGCTCGGCCTGCGCCGGCCGCTGGTGCTGACCCTGCTGGCCTGCACCGGCAGCGCCTTCCTGCTGCGCTACTGGTACGCCTCGCACATGTCCGCCGAGGGCGCCGTGCAGCTGTACCCGCGCACCAGCCTGCAGATCGTCTACTGCATGCTCGCGCTGGCGGGCCTGGCCGTGTACCTCGGCGCGCAGCGCGTCACGGCGTGGGCCCGGGCCAACGAGTCGCGGCTCCCGGGCCGGGACGCCCTGAAGGCTGCCGGACGCAGGCCCCGGGCCAAGGTCATCGGGGTGCTGGTCGCGCTCGGGCTCCTCTTCGGCTCGGCCGGCTCCGCCACCGCCGACGCCTACATGCCGAGGAAGCCCTCCGAGAACACCCTCGGCACCCTGGGCTGGACGGCGCACGTGACGGGCATGCCCAACGGCAAGTGCTCGAAGTACGCACCCCGCGGCAAGTGCTCGACGTACACCCCGCTGGGGCGCACGCAGAAGAACTGACCCGCGCCCGGCGGACGTACCAAGAACGGCCTGCCACCGGTCCGAGGACCGGTGGCAGGCCGTTCTTCGTCGCTCAGCCCCGCCCGGCGGCGAAGGCGTGCCGGGCCAGCGTGCGCACGCCCGCCCGGTTCCCGCGGCGCAGTGCGCCGGGCAGCATGCGCAGGGCGTGCAGGCGGGAGCCGTAGCGCAGCCGGGCCGCGCGGGCGGCCCTGGGCCAGCCGCGGGCCTCCATCCGCTCGGCGACGGCCGAGAAGTAGCGCTCGGACTCGGTGAAGCGGGTGCCGGAGAGGGCCTGGACGGAGGACTCGCTGGCCGCGTGCCGGCGGTACTGGAAGACCGTGGTGGCCCCGTCGACCACCATCCGCTCGCCGGCCTCGAGCAGGTCCACGACGAGGGCCAGGTCCAGGAGCACCGAGTAGCCGTCGCGGAAGTTCACCCGGCGCAGCGCCGGGCCGCGCCAGGTGATCGACGGGAAGTAGAGCCAGTTCCCGCGCAGGACGCTGGCGGCCAGCTCCTCGCCGGACATCACCGCCCGGCCACTGACCCGCGGGGCGAACATCCACTGCTTGGCCGCGTCGGGCAGGCCCCGCGCGACCCGGCCCGAGCCGTCGATCACCTCGACGCCGGGCTGGACCATGCCGATCCCGGGGTGGGCGTCGAGGATCGCGCGCACGGTCTCCAGGTAGTGCGGGTGCAGCAGGTCGTCGCAGCCCATGATGACGACGTGGTCGGCCTCGGAGAGATCGACGCACTTCTGGAAGTTCTTCGTGATGCCGAGGTTCCGCTCGTTGCGCAGGTAGCTCACCCGCGCGTCGCCCAGCCCTTCGAACCAGCCCGGCACCTCCGGCTCCCTGCCGTCGTCGATCACGACGAGGCGGAAGTCCCGGTCGGTCTGGGCCAGGACGCTGCGGACCGCGTCCTGCATCTGCCTCACGTCCCCGTAGTACGGGAGCATGAAGTCGAAGGACCCCATGGGGCGTCAGACCTTCACGGAGTCCGTGCCGGAGGAGGACTCGGCGACGGCGGCCGCGGGAGCCGCAGGGGCCGCCGCGGGGACGGCCGCGGGGGCCTCGTCGCTCGTGCCGAGCCGGACGTCGTTGTGCCGGAGGCCTTCGTTGATGGCCACGGTCCGGGCGAGGTCGGTGATCTTCTTCTCCAGCGAGCGGAAGCGCAGGAAGGTGTTGAGCGTGAGGAAGCCCATCGCGAGGACCATCACGTAGAGCACCAGGTCGGTGCCACGGCCGACGCCGAGGTGCTGGGCGACCCAGGTGACGTCGGTCGGGCGGAGCACCGCGTACACGTTGACGACGACGAAGGCCGAGAACGCTATGCGCTTCCAGGCCCGGTTCTGGGCCTGGCCCCAGGTCCGGATGAACATCAGTGCCATGGACACCGAACCCGCGATCAGCAGCAGCTGAATCCAGAAGTACTTCATCGACGCCCACGCTCCCGCAGTGAAATGTCAAAAACGATGTTGACGCCGTTGATCAGGGACTGGCCCTTGGCGCGCGAGTAGTCGGTGTAGAGGATGTCGACCGGAATCTCGGTGACCCGCAGGTCGGAGCCGGCGAGGAAACCGACGAGCTCGGAGGCGTGCGCCATTCCGTTCATCGTGATGTTCAGCCGCTCGGCGGCCTCACGGCCCAGTACGCGCAGACCGTTGTGCGCGTCGGTGAGCTTCAGCTTGCGTGCGGTGGGGCTGACCGCGGCGGCCGTGCGCAGGACGACCTGCTTGATCCACGGCACCTGGCCGTTCTGCTCGATGAACCGGGAGCCGAGCACCACGTCGGCGTCACCGGCCCGCAGGACCGCGACCATCGTCTCGACGTCCTTGGTCTGGTGCTGACCGTCCGCGTCGAAGGTCGCGAAGTACTGGGCGCCGGGCTGGGCGAGTGCGTACGTGAGCCCGGTCTGCAGGGCCGCGCCCTGACCGAGGTTGACCGGATGCCGCACCAGGTGGGCGCCGGTGGTCGCGATGTGCTCCGCCGAGTCGTCCGTGCTGCCGTCGTCGACGACGACGATGTTCGGAAAGGTCTTCCGGGCCGCCTCGACTACGCCGGCGATCACTTGGCCCTCGTTATAGGCGGGTATGACCAGCCAGACATCGTCGTATTCGGACACGGTAGCTCCAACGGAACGAGGCACGTACGAGTGCTCAGTTATCGGTGTGAGGTCGCGATGCGGCATTGCCGTCTCCGAACCCACTCAAGTCCGGGCCGCTCACGTCGGCCGTGTGCCGGGGCCCCAGGCCTTCTAGCATAGCGAGTTCGGGCACCCCGAAACTGGCGCCCAGGCAACGATCACACACACGGCGCGTTGTCCAGCGGCGTACTCGGAGCACTTGGCACGTCGCCCGGTGGCGCCCTCAGCGCACTCGGCGGTCCCTGGCGGTCCGGGCCAAGGCCGTGAAGCCGGGGGTGGCCAGGGCGTCGGCCAGCTGCTCCCGCCAGTCGCTCATCGGGGCCAGGCCCACCTGGGCCCAGTGATCGTGGGCGAGGACGCTGAAGGCGGGGCGGACCGCGGGCCGGACGAAGGACTCGGACGTGGTCGGACGGATCCGCTCGGGGTCCAGGCCGCACAGCCGGTAGACCTCGCGCGCCAGCCCGAACCAGGTGGTCGCTCCGCCCGCGGTGGCGTGGTAGACGCCCGCCGGGGCCCGGCCGTCCAGCGCGGCGTGTCCGAGCTCCACGAGCTGCCGGGCGAGCGCGACGGACCAGGTGGGCTGTCCCTGCTGGTCGTCGACCACGTCCAGGGTGTCCCGCTGGGCGGCCAGCTTGAGCATCGTGGCGACGAAGTTGGGGCCGTGCTCGCCGTACAGCCAGGCGGTGCGGACCACGTAGCCGTCCTGCGGCAGGAGTTCGGCCACGGCCCGCTCGCCGATCAGCTTGGAGCGGCCGTACGCGTTCACGGGCCCGGTGGCCGCGTCCTCCGCGTAGGGCTCCGAGGCGTCCCCGGGAAGCACGTAGTCGGTGGAGATCTGCAGCAGCCGCGCACCGGTCGCGGCGCAGGCCGCGGCGAGGATCCGTACGCCGGTGCCGTTGACGGCGGCGGCGGCCTCCTCGGCCGTCTCGGCGCCGTCCACATCGGTCCAGCCGGCGCAGTTGACGACGATGGCGGCGCCCTCCACGGCGGACCGGACGGCCGCCGGATCGGTGATGTCGAGCTCCGCGCGGCTGAGGCCGGCGGTCTCGATCCCGTGGCGCTGCAGTTCGGCCAGTACCTCCTGGCCCAGCATCCCGGCCGCGCCCGTGACGAGCCAGCGACCCTTCCCCCCGTCACCGGTCACTTCTGCGGTGCCGCCTTCTGCTCGGCCCGCGGGGTACTTCCGTGGTCGGCATTCCCCTTGCCGTTCCGCGAAATGCCCTTGTCCGATAACTCGTCGTTCCGTCTGGGCCAGGATCCGCCCCTCACCAGGATGCGCATGATCCGAACAGTAGCCGTGTGGTGCGTTCGGCACGCTCGGAATCGAAAACTGCCCCGCCCTCTCGCATAGGGTTGTCGCCATGCGTGGAATTCTCTTGGCCGGCGGCACCGGATCCCGACTCTGGCCGCTGACGCGGGCCGTGTCGAAGCAGCTGCTGCCCGTCTTCGACAAGCCGATGATCTACTACCCGCTCTCGACGCTGGTCATGGCCGGGATCAGCGAAATCCTCGTCATCACCACCCCGGAGGACCGCGACCAGTTCGAGCGTCTGCTCGGCGACGGCTCGCAGTTCGGCATCCGGCTGGAATACGCCGTCCAGGAGCGCCCCGAAGGCATCGCCCAGGCCTTCGTGCTCGGCGCCGACTTCATCGGCGACGACTCCGTCGCGCTGATCCTCGGCGACAACATCTTCCACGGCAGCGGCCTCGGCACGCGCCTGGCGCAGCACACCGACTCCAAGGGCGGCCGGGTCTTCGCGTACCCGGTGGCGGACCCGTCCGCGTACGGCGTGGTGGAGTTCGACGCCGACGGCCAGGCCATCTCCATCGAGGAGAAGCCGGAGAAGCCCAAATCCCGTTACGCCGTGCCCGGTCTGTACTTCTACGACAACCGCGTCGTGGAGATAGCCCGCGCCCTGAAGCCCAGCGCCCGCGGCGAGCTGGAGATCACCGCCGTCAACGACGCCTACCTCCAGGCCGGCGAGCTGAACGTCACCATCCTCGACCGCGGTACGGCCTGGCTGGACACCGGCACCTTCGTCTCGATGGTGCAGGCCTCGGAGTTCGTGCGCGTCATCGAGGAGCGCCAGGGATTCAAGATCGGCTGCATCGAGGAGGCCGCCTGGCGGGCGGGCCTCATCGACTCCGCGCAGCTGCGCGCACTGGCCGAACCGCTCACCAAGAGCGGTTACGGCGACTACCTGATCGGTCTGCTCGAAGAGGAAGCCGCACGATGAAGTTCCGCGAACTCTCCATTGAGGGAGTCTTCGAGATCACGCCCCAGCAGCACGGTGACCCGCGCGGCATGTTCATGGAGTGGTACCGCTTCGACCACCTCGCCGAGGTCGTCGGGCACCCGCTGAACCTGGCGCAGGCCAACCTCTCGGTCTCCCAGCGCGGCGTGGTCCGCGGCATCCACTTCGCGGACGTCCCGCGCGGCCAGGCCAAGTACGTCACCTGCGTGCGCGGCGCCGTGCTGGACATCATCGTGGACATCCGGGTCGGCTCCCCCACCTTCGGCCGCTGGGAGGGCGTCCGCCTGGACGACGTGGACCGGCGTGCCGTCTACCTCCCCGAGGGCATGGGCCACGGCTTCTGTGCGCTGACGGACGACGCCACGCTGTCCTACATCTGCTCGGAGACGTACAACCCGACGGCCGAGCACTCGGTCCACCCGCTCGACCCCGACCTGGGCATCGACTGGCCGGCGGACGTCCCGCTGCTGTCCGCCCGCGACGACGCGGCCCCCTCACTGGCCGACGCCGCGGCCTCGGGCCTGCTGCCGGACTACGCCGCCTGCATCGAGTTCACGGAGTCGCTGCGGGTGAAGTGACCCCGCGCGCGGAGCGACGTACACGAAGAGGGGCGCACCCCCGGGGGTGCGCCCCTCTTCGTGTACCCGTCCGACCCGTCCGCGGTGTCCGTCCCGTCCACGGCCTCGTACGACGAAGGGCCCCCGACCCGTCGCGTGAACGACGGGGCGGGGGCCCTCCTGTCAAACATGGTGCCCGCGTCAGCGAGCTACCAGGTCAGAACACGAATTACTTCGTGATCTTGGTGACCTGGCCGGCGCCCACGGTACGACCACCCTCACGGATGGCGAACTTGAGGCCCTCCTCCATGGCGACCGGCTGGATCAGCGCGACCGTCATCTCGGTGTTGTCGCCCGGCATGACCATCTCCGTGCCGGCCGGCAGGGTGACAACACCCGTGACGTCGGTGGTACGGAAGTAGAACTGCGGACGGTAGTTGTTGAAGAAGGGGGTGTGACGGCCACCCTCGTCCTTCGACAGGATGTAGGCCTGGGCCTCGAACTCGGTGTGCGGGGTGACCGAACCGGGCTTGATGATGACCTGGCCGCGCTCGACGTCCTCGCGCTTGATGCCACGGAGGAGCAGACCGACGTTCTCGCCCGCCTGGCCCTCGTCGAGCAGCTTGCGGAACATCTCGATACCGGTGACCGTGGTGGTGGTCTTGGTCTCCTTGATACCGATGATGTCGACGGTCTCGTTGACCTTCAGGACACCACGCTCGATACGACCGGTGACGACGGTGCCACGACCGGTGATCGTGAAAACGTCCTCGACGGGCATCAGGAACGGCAGGTCGGTGTCACGCGGCGGGGTCGGGATCGCCTCGTCGACGGCAGCCATGAGGCCGAGAAGCTTCTCGCCCCACTCCTTGTCGCCCTCGAGCGCCTTCAGCGCGGAGACGCGGACGACCGGAAGGTCGTCGCCCGGGAACTCGTAGTCGGAGAGGAGCTCACGAACCTCGAGCTCGACGAGCTCCAGGATCTCCTCGTCGTCCACCATGTCGGCCTTGTTCAGCGCGACGACGATGTACGGAACGCCGACCTGGCGGGCCAGGAGCACGTGCTCCTTGGTCTGCGGCATCGGGCCGTCGGTGGCGGCGACCACGAGGATCGCGCCGTCCATCTGCGCGGCACCGGTGATCATGTTCTTGATGTAGTCCGCGTGACCCGGGCAGTCGACGTGGGCGTAGTGACGCGCCTCGGTCTGGTACTCGACGTGCGCGATGGAGATGGTGATACCGCGCTGGCGCTCTTCGGGAGCCTTGTCGATCTGGTCGAAGGCCGAGGCCTCGTTCAGGTCCGGGTACGCGTCGTGCAGCACCTTGGTAATGGCGGCCGTGAGGGTCGTCTTACCGTGGTCAATGTGACCGATGGTGCCGATGTTGACGTGCGGCTTAGTCCGCTCGAACTTCGCCTTCGCCACGGGGTCCTCCTGGAGAGTGGTTCTGTACGCCTTACTCATCGGCGCCAGGTGATCTTTGCTGGAAAGCCGGTTCCCCGGGGCAACGGGAGGGTTACTCCTGTTGCCCCAGAGGCTCCGGTGACAAGCCTAAAGCGTGTACTCGGAAGAGTTACTCGCCCTTGGCCTTCGCGATGATCTCCTCAGCGACGTTCCGGGGAACCTCGGCGTAGGAGTCGAACTGCATCGAGTAGCTGGCGCGACCCGAGGTCTTGCTGCGGAGGTCTCCGACGTAGCCGAACATCTCCGAGAGGGGCACGAGGCCCTTCACGAGGCGAGCACCGTGACGCTCCTCCATGGCCTGGATCTGGCCACGACGGGAGTTGATGTCACCGATGACGTCACCCATGGACTCCTCCGGCGTGGTGACCTCGACGGCCATCATCGGCTCGAGGAGCACGGGAGAAGCCTTGCGCGCGGCCTCCTTGAAGGCCTGCGAACCGGCGATCTTGAAGGCGAGCTCGGAGGAGTCGACCTCGTGGTAGCCACCGTCGAGAAGGATGACGCGGACGCCAGTCATCTCGTAGCCGGCGAGGATGCCGAACTTCATGGCTTCCTGCGCACCCGCGTCGACCGAGGGGATGTACTCCCTCGGGATGCGGCCACCGGTGACCTTGTTCACGAACTCGTACGCCGGACCGTCGGCCTCGAGGATCGGCTCGATCGCGATCTGCACCTTGGCGAACTGACCGGTACCACCGGTCTGCTTCTTGTGGGTGTAGTCGTGACGCTCCACCGTCTGGCGGATCGTCTCGCGGTAAGCGACCTGCGGCTTGCCGACGTTGGCCTCGACCTTGAACTCGCGCTTCATACGGTCGACCAGCACCTCGAGGTGCAGCTCGCCCATACCACCGAGGATGGTCTGGCCGGTCTCTTCGTCCGAGTGAACGTGGAAGGAGGGGTCCTCCTCCGCGAGAGACTGGATGGCGACACCCAGCTTCTCCTGGTCACCCTTGGACTTGGGCTCGATGGCGACCTGAATGACCGGGGCCGGGAAGTCCATGGACTCCAGGATGACCGGGTTCTTGTCGTCACACAGCGTCTCACCGGTGGTGGTCTGCTTCAGGCCCATGACGGCGACGATGTCACCGGCGCCCACCGCTTCGATCTCTTCACGCTTGTTAGCGTGCATGCGGTAGATCTTGCCGATGCGCTCCTTCTTGCCCTTGACGGAGTTCAGCACCGCAGTGCCGGCCTCCAGGCGGCCCGAGTAAACCCGGACGAAGGTGAGCTTGCCGAGGTGCGGGTCGCGCATGATCTTGAACGCGAGCGCCGCGAGGGGCTCGTCGTCCGAGGGCTTGCGCTTCACGACGACCTCGGCGTCCCGCACGTCGTGGCCTTCGATGGCCTCGACGTCCAGGGGCGAGGGGAGGTAGCGGACGACGGCGTCGAGCAGGGGCTGAACGCCCTTGTTCTTGAACGCCGTGCCACAGAACACCGCGGTGACGGTGGCGCCGCTCTCACCCTTGGAACCGATGATGATGCGACGCACGGCCTCGTGCAGCTGCTCGACGGTGGGCTCGACGCCCTCGAGGAACAGCTCCATGATCTGGTCGTCGTTCTCGGCGACCGTCTCGACCAGCTTGGCGTGCCACTCTTCAGCGGCTTCCTTGTGGGTGTCCGGGATGTCGACGATGTCGTACATCTCGCCCTTGGTCGCCTCGGCAGACCAGACGAACGCCTTCATGGTGACCAGGTCGACAACGCCCTGGAAGTCCATCTCGGCACCGATGGGGAGCTGCATCACGATCGGAACCGCACCGAGGCGGTCCTTGATCATGTCGACACAGCGGTGGAACTCGGCGCCAGTGCGGTCCAGCTTGTTGACGAAGCAGATGCGCGGGACGCCGTAGCGGTCCGCCTGACGCCAAACGGTCTCGGACTGCGGCTCCACACCGGCGACACCGTCGAACACGGTGACGGCGCCGTCGAGGACGCGGAGCGAACGCTCCACCTCGACGGTGAAGTCAACGTGACCCGGGGTGTCGATGATGTTGATGGTGTGGTCGACGTCTTCGAGCGGCCAGTGGCAGGTCGTCGCGGCAGACGTGATCGTGATGCCGCGCTCCTGCTCCTGCTCCATCCAGTCCATCGTGGCAGCGCCGTCGTGGACTTCACCGATCTTGTAAGACACACCGGTGTAGAACAGGATGCGCTCGGTGGTGGTCGTCTTGCCCGCGTCGATGTGAGCCATGATGCCGATGTTGCGCACCTTGGCCAGGTCAAGCGAAGTGGTAGCCATATCGGCTCAGTCTTCTCTCGGTCTCGATGTGGGTTGGGACTACCAGCGGTAGTGCGCGAAGGCCTTGTTGGACTCGGCCATCTTGTGCGTGTCCTCACGCTTCTTGACGGCAGCGCCAAGACCGTTCGAGGCGTCGAGCAGCTCGTTCATGAGGCGCTCGGTCATCGTCTTCTCGCGGCGGGCGCGGGAGTAACCCACGAGCCAGCGCAGCGCGAGGGTCGACTGACGACCCGGCTTGACCTCGATCGGCACCTGGTAGGTGGCGCCACCGACACGGCGGGACTTGACCTCGAGCGACGGCTTGACGTTCTCCAGCGCGCGCTTCAGCGTGATGACCGGGTCGTTGCCGGTCTTCTCGCGGAGGCCTTCCATGGCGCCGTAGACGATGCGCTCGGCGGTGGAGCGCTTGCCGTTCAGGAGGATCTTGTTGATGAGCGACGTCACCAGAGGAGATGCGTAGACCGGGTCGATGATGACCGGGCGCTTCGGGGCGGGGCCCTTACGAGGCATTTTTTACTTCTCCTTCTTGGCGCCGTAGCGGCTGCGGGCCTGCTTGCGGTTCTTGACAGCCTGGGTGTCAAGCGCACCGCGGATGATCTTGTAACGAACACCCGGCAGGTCCTTCACACGGCCACCACGCACGAGCACGATCGAGTGCTCCTGCAGGTTGTGTCCCTCACCCGGAATGTAAGCGGTGACCTCGATGCCAGAGGTCAGACGCACACGCGCGACCTTACGCAGCGCCGAGTTCGGCTTCTTCGGGGTGGTCGTGAACACTCGCGTGCAGACGCCGCGACGCTGGGGCGAAGCCTCGAGCGCGGGGGTCTTTGTCTTCTCGACCTTGTCCTGCCGGCCCTTACGGACCAGCTGCTGGATCGTAGGCACTACTTCTCCGGTTTCTGTGTGCCGTGTAGTGAAGCTAACCTGGAACATTTGCCGACCCACGCGGTCGGGTGTGTCGGATCCGGCGGACCTCCACGCAAGCGTGGAAACGCATGAATCGCGGTGGCTGATATGACTCGAGTGCGGTTGATGGACACGCACAGGAGCCCAGGCACACCCCAGGCACAAGGTCTGAGCGTACCTACCGCATCCACTCCGGTCAAAACAAAAGCCCCTGACCCGAAAGCCCGAAGGGCCCTACGACCAGTCGCCACAAGGCCGAGGCCGTGATGCAGTCCCTCCGATGTGCGGCCGTGGTGCGGATGTGCTAAGCGGAGGCTCCCCACGCGGTACGGCGCCCCGCGGCGGGCCGCCCGGGAGCGGCGGCCCCGCACCATCTCCGGGCCGGGCAACCGCGCCCCCGGCGCTCCACCGAAAGAAGGAACCCCCTCCCCGAAACCGGCGGCCGCACCCTGCGCACACCCGTCCGGACCGCCCCGCCGGCAGCGGGACGAAGGGCTGACGGGGCCCCCTGACCCGGGAAACACCGGCGCGACACCGCACCGCCACACCGTCCGCCGGCCCTGCCTCCGACCTAAACTGATGAGTCAGACAAACCATCCATATATACCACTAGTCGGACAGCGGAACAGCAGGGAGCACACCCTTGGGGACCTTGGCCGCCGAGACCGCGACGCACAGCAGTCCACCCCCCGGCCAGGACCGGCCCGCACCACGCCGCGCCACCCGCTCCTACGGCCCGCTCCTCGCGTTCCTCATCGCCTCGGGCGCCTTCTGCGCGTCCTGGGCGGCCCGGGGCACCTTCCCCTTCGGCACCACCGGCCGGGCCGTCAACGACCAGGCCAACCAGTACGTCCCGTTCCACCGGGCCCTGTGGGACCTGGTCCACGGCCGGTCAGCCGGCGACCTCCTCTTCACCTGGCGCGGCGGGTTCGGCCAGCAGTTCCTGTCCGACTACTCCACCTACCTCGGCAACCCCTTCTCCTGGCTGGCCGTCCTGGTCCCCCGCGCCCACGTGGACCTCGCCGTCTTCGCGATCACCCCGGTCACGATGGGCACCGCCGCCGCCCTGATGGCCGTCTACCTCGGCAAGCTCCAGCCCGGACCCTGGTGGCAGCGGGGGGTCCTCGGAGCCGTCTACGCGCTGTGCGGCTGGGCCCTCAGCGACGCCTCGTACATCCCCATGTGGATGTGGGGCCTGGTCGCGCTGCCGCTCCTGGGCATCGCCGTCGAGTGGTGCCTGGAGGAGCGCCGCTGGCCGGGCGTGGCGCTGCTGGTCGCCCTCGCCTGGTTCGGGAACTTCTACACCGCGATGATGGCGACGATCGCCGCCTGCGTGCTGCTCGCCGTCCGCCTGATCGTCCTCGATCTGACCCGGTCCCGGCGGCTGCGCGCCCTGGGGCGGGCCTGGACCGCCGCCGCGACGGGCATCCTGCTCACGCTCCCCCTGCTGCTCCCCTCGTTCCTCTCCAGCGCGGCCTCGCAGCCCACCCGGGCGGCCGCCTTCGATCCCGTCCGGCTCGAGGTCTTCCTGACCGGCATGCTCCCCGGCACCCACCTGTGGGGCGGCCGCCCGCGCCTGTACGTGGCCTCGCTCGGCCTGATCCTGGCCGGGTCCTTCCTCCTCAACACGGCCGTCGCCCGCAGGACCCGTCTGGTGTGGGCGGGGGCCGTCCTGCTCGTCGCCGTCTCCTTCCAGTTCCCGCCCACCCAGTACGTGTGGCACGGGCTCGCGGTGCCGAACGGCAACCCGTACCGCGAGACCTTCGTCTTCAGCGGCATCGTCGTGATCATCGCCTGGCTCTCACTGGCCAACCGGCCGCGGCCGCTGCACCTGGCATCGGCCGCCGCCCTGCTGGTCACCGCCGCCTTCGTGCTCCGCCGCACCAACGACTTCGGCGGCGCCACCTGGCCGGCCGTCCTGGGCGGCGGCGCGGTGTCGCTCCTCGCCCTAGTCCTGCTGGCGCTGGGCGAGAAGCGCCGGGTACTGATCCCCGTGGCCGCGGTCCTCATGGTCGGCGTCGTCTTCGCCGAATCCACCGCGGCCGCGGTCAACGCGGACGCCCGCCGGGCCCGCGAACGCTGGGCGAAGCCGATCGCCACCTCGAGCAGGTCGATCGCGAACCACTTCGACGCCGTCCGCTCGGTCGACGGCTGGCCCGCCTACCGGACCGACTCCGGCGCCCCGCAGACCTCGTACAACGACACCCTGTCGCTCCGGGCCGAGGGGCCGCAGTACTACAGCAGCTACCTCCCCGAAGCCACGTACAAGGCCCTCGAACCCCTCGGCTACGGCTACAAGAACGACGGCCGCACCTTCTTCGGCGCCGACAACCCCGTCCTGGACGCGATCTTCTCGATCGGCGCCCGCGCCGAACCGGGTCCGGAGAAGAACAGCTGGACGGCCCGTACGTTCCCCACCCCGCCCCTGGTCACCGTCCGCGCCGCCCCGTACACCTCCCCCAACCCCCCGGCCAGCGTCTACGCCCACCAGGAGCAGGTCCTCGGCGCCACCGTCTACCAGGTCCCGCCCGTCACCCGGGGCGGCAACGCCGCGAAACAGCGGTACACCGCCACGTGCACCCCCGGCTCCGAGGCCTTCTGGTACTCGCCCCGGCTGTACGGCACCGTCGCCTTCGGAGGCACCGAGAAGCCCCTGGAGGACCGCGCGGCCGGGGTCGTACGCCTCGGCGAGGTCCCCGCCTCCGGCCGGGTCGACGTGACCGTACGGACCCGTACCCGGGGCGGCACCGCGGGCGCGCACCCCGCCGGCTGCCTGGACCGGGCCGCGCTCGCCACGACGGTCGGCCGCCTCACGGTCACGGGCGCCACCCGGGTCACCGCCGGCGGCCACAGCATCGAGGCCACCCTCCCGAAGGGGGCCTCCGGCACCGCCGTCTTCGCGATGACCGCCGTCCCCGGCTGGCAGTGCTCGGCCCCGGTGAAGAGCTTCCACGGCCTGCTCTCCCTGGACGTCCCCCGGAACACGGACAAGCTCTCCTGCACCTTCACCCCCCCCAGGGCCTCACCCCCGGCCTGGCCGGCGCCACCCTCGGCCTCCTGGCCCTGGCCTCGGTCACCGTGACGGGCCTGCGCCGCCGCCGACGGGCCTGATCCCGCCGGGCCTGATCCCAGGTACGAAGAAGCCCCCCGCCTCTCCTCTCGGAGCGGCGGGGGGCTTCTTCGTACTAGCTAACGAGCTCAGCCGTTGTACGGGCCGTAGTCGTAGTCCTCCAGCGGGACAGCCTGGCCGGAGCCGGTGCCGAAGGGCGAGTAGTCGATGTCGTCGTAGCCGACGGCCGAGTACATCGCGGCCTTGGCTTCCTCGGTCGGCTCGACCCGGATGTTGCGGTAGCGGGCGAGGCCCGTACCGGCCGGGATGAGCTTACCGATGATGACGTTCTCCTTGAGGCCGATCAGGGAGTCGGACTTGGCGTTGATCGCCGCGTCCGTCAGAACCCTGGTCGTCTCCTGGAAGGACGCCGCCGACAGCCAGGACTCGGTCGCGAGCGAGGCCTTGGTGATACCCATCAGCTGCGGACGGCCGGAGGCGGGGTGACCGCCCTCGGTGACCACACGACGGTTCTCGGTCTCGAACTTCGACCGCTCGACCAGCTCGCCCGGCAGGAGCTCCGCGTCGCCGGACTCGATGATCGTCACGCGGCGCAGCATCTGCCGGATGATGATCTCGATGTGCTTGTCGTGGATCGACACGCCCTGCGAGTTGTAGACCTTCTGGACTTCGCCGACCAGGTGGACCTGGACCGCACGCTGACCGAGGATGCGCAGCACGTCGTGCGGGTTGGTGGCACCCATGGTCAGCTTCTGGCCGACCTCGACGTGGTCGCCCTCGCCGACGATGACCTTGGCGCGCTTGGAGATCGGGAAGGCCGTCTCCTCGCTGCCGTCGTCGGGCGTGATGACGATCTTCTTCGTCTTCTCGGTCTCCTCGATCCGCACGCGGCCGGCGGCCTCGGAGATCGGGGCGACACCCTTCGGGGTACGGGCCTCGAAGAGCTCGACGACACGCGGCAGACCCTGCGTGATGTCGTCACCGGCCACACCACCGGTGTGGAAGGTACGCATCGTCAGCTGGGTACCGGGCTCACCGATGGACTGGGCGGCGATGATGCCGACCGCCTCACCGATGTCGACCAGCTTGCCGGTGGCGAGCGAGCGTCCGTAGCAGAAGGCACAGGTGCCGACCGCGGACTCACAGGTCAGGACCGAGCGGGTCTTGACCTCCTCGACGCCGTTGGCGACCAGGGCGTCGATGAGCACGTCACCGAGGTCGACGTTGGCCGGCGCGATGACCTTGCCGTCGATGACGACGTCCTCGGCCAGCATGCGGGCGTAGATCGAGGTCTCGACGTCGTCGGCCTTGCGCAGCACGCCGTCCTCGCCGCGAACGGCGATCTTCAGCTTCAGGCCGCGCTCGGTGCCGCAGTCCTCCTCGCGGATGATGACGTCCTGCGAGACGTCCACCAGACGACGGGTGAGGTAACCCGAGTCGGCGGTACGCAGGGCGGTGTCCGCCAGACCCTTACGGGCACCGTGCGTGGAGATGAAGTACTCCAGAACGGTGAGGCCCTCACGGAAGGACGCCTTGATCGGACGCGGGATGGTCTCGTTCTTCGCGTTCGACACCAGACCACGCATACCGGCGATCTGTCGCATCTGCATCATGTTTCCTCGGGCACCCGAGTCAACCATCATGAAGATGGGGTTCGTCTTGGGGAAGTTCGCGTTCATCGCCTCGGCAACCTCGTTGGTCGCCTTGGTCCAGATCGCGATGAGCTCCTGCGTGCGCTCGTCCTTGGTGATCAGACCGCGCTCGTACTGCTTCTGGACCTTCTCGTCCAGCTCCTCGTAGCCCTTGACGATGGCCTTCTTGGCCTCGGGCACGACGACGTCGGAGATGGCCACGGTGACGCCCGAACGGGTCGCCCAGTGGAAGCCGGCCGCCTTCAGGTTGTCGAGCGTCGCCGCCACGATGACCTTGGGGTAGCGCTCCGCCAGGTCGTTGACGATCTCGGAGAGCTGCTTCTTGCCCACCGAGTAGTCGACGAACGGGTAGTCCTCGGGCAGCAGCTCGTTGAAGAGCGCGCGGCCCAGGGTCGTCTTCAGACGGAAGCTGTCGCCCGGCTGGAACTCCTGCTCGCCCTCTTCGGCGATCGGCGCCACCCAGCCGCGCGGCGGGATGGTGCCCACCGGGAAGCGGATGTCGACGGCCGACTGGAGAGCCAGCTCACCGTTGTCGAACGCCATGGTCGCCTCGGCGGTCGAGCCGAACGCGCGGCCCTCGCCCTTGACGTCACGGAGCTCGCCGTCGGTGGTGAGGAAGAACAGACCCAGCACCATGTCCTGGGTCGGCATGGTGACGGGACGACCGTCCGCCGGCTTCAGGATGTTGTTCGAGGACAGCATCAGGATGCGGGCCTCGGCCTGCGCCTCTGCCGAAAGCGGCAGGTGCACGGCCATCTGGTCACCGTCGAAGTCCGCGTTGAACGCGGTGCAGACGAGCGGGTGGATCTGGATGGCCTTGCCTTCGACCAGCTGGGGCTCGAAGGCCTGGATGCCGAGGCGGTGCAGCGTGGGCGCACGGTTCAGCAGAACCGGGTGCTCGGCGATGACCTCTTCGAGCACGTCGTAGACGACCGTGCGGCCGCGCTCGACCATGCGCTTCGCCGACTTGATGTTCTGCGCGTGGTTCAGGTCGACCAGGCGCTTCATCACGAACGGCTTGAAGAGCTCCAGCGCCATGGCCTTGGGCAGACCACACTGGTGCAGCTTCAGCTGGGGACCGACGACGATCACGGAACGCGCGGAGTAGTCCACGCGCTTGCCGAGAAGGTTCTGACGGAATCGACCCTGCTTGCCCTTGAGCATGTCGCTCAGGGACTTCAGCGGGCGGTTACCGGGACCGGTCACCGGACGACCACGACGACCGTTGTCGAAGAGTGCGTCGACGGCCTCCTGAAGCATGCGCTTCTCGTTGTTCACGATGATCTCGGGGGCACCGAGGTCGAGAAGGCGCTTCAGACGGTTGTTGCGGTTGATCACGCGGCGGTACAGGTCGTTCAGGTCGGAGGTCGCGAAGCGGCCACCGTCCAGCTGCACCATCGGACGCAGGTCCGGCGGGATCACCGGCACGCAGTCCAGAACCATGCCCTTGGGCTTGTTGCTGGTCTGCAGGAACGCGGAGACGACCTTGAGGCGCTTGAGCGCACGGGTCTTCTTCTGGCCCTTGCCGGTACGGATGATCTCGCGGAGGCGCTCGGCCTCTTCGTCGAGGTCGAAGGACTCCAGACGCTTCTGGAGCGCCGCGGCGCCCATGCAGCCGTCGAAGTACGTACCGAAGCGGTCGCGCAGCTCGCGGTAGAGCAGCTCGTCGCCCTCGAGGTCCTGGACCTTGAGGTTCTTGAAGCGGGCCCACACCTCGTCGAGGCGGTCGATCTCGCGCTGGGCGCGGTCACGGAGCTGCTTCATCTCGCGCTCGGCACCTTCGCGCACCTTGCGGCGTACGTCGGCCTTGGCGCCCTCGGCCTCGAGCTCGGCCAGGTCGGTCTCGAGCTTCTTGGCGCGGCCTTCGAGGTCCGAGTCGCGTCGGTTCTCGATCTGCTGGCGCTCGACGGAGACGTGCGCCTCCAGGGACGGGAGGTCGCGGGTGCGGCGCTCGTCGTCCACGAACGTGATCATGTACGCGGCGAAGTAGATGACCTTTTCGAGGTCCTTCGGCGCGAGGTCCAGCAGGTAGCCAAGACGCGACGGAACGCCCTTGAAGTACCAGATGTGGGTGACGGGAGCGGCAAGCTCGATGTGGCCCATCCGCTCGCGACGCACCTTGGCGCGCGTGACTTCGACGCCACAACGCTCACAGATGATGCCCTTGAAGCGGACACGCTTGTACTTACCGCAGTAGCACTCCCAGTCCCGGGTCGGACCGAAGATCTTCTCGCAGAAGAGTCCGTCCTTCTCGGGCTTGAGGGTGCGGTAGTTGATGGTCTCCGGCTTCTTGACCTCGCCGTGGGACCAGGTTCGGATGTCGTCCGCGGTGGCAAGGCCGATCCGCAGCTCGTCGAAGAAGTTGACGTCGAGCACTGTGCGTCAATCCCTCTTTCGGGGTCGAGTCTCAATCATGGTCTGAACGGTCCCGGGGATGACGGGGGGCTCTTGAGCGAGCCCCCCGTCAGGCCCGTCAGACCTCTTCGACGCTGCTCGGCTCGCGCCGGGACAGGTCGATACCGAGCTCCTCCGCCGCGCGGAAGACGTCCTCGTCGGTGTCGCGCATCTCGATGGACATGCCGTCCGAGGACAGCACCTCCACGTTGAGGCAGAGCGACTGCATTTCCTTGATGAGCACCTTGAAGGACTCGGGAATGCCCGGCTCGGGGATGTTCTCGCCCTTGACGATGGCCTCGTAGACCTTCACGCGGCCGGTCACGTCATCGGACTTGATGGTCAGGAGCTCCTGGAGGGCGTAAGCGGCGCCATAAGCCTCGAGCGCCCACACCTCCATCTCACCGAAGCGCTGGCCACCGAACTGCGCCTTACCACCCAGCGGCTGCTGCGTGATCATCGAGTACGGACCGGTCGACCGAGCGTGGAGCTTGTCATCGACCAGGTGGTGGAGCTTCAGGATGTACATGTAGCCGACCGAGACCGGCTCCGGGAACGGCTCGCCGGAGCGGCCGTCGAACAGACGCGCCTTGCCGGACGGGAGGACCAGGCGGTCCCCGTCGCGGTTCGGGATCGTGTGCTCGAAGAGGCCGGAGATCTCGTCCTCACGGGCACCGTCGAACACCGGGGTGGCGACGTTGGTACCGGGCTCGACGCGGTCGGCGCCGATGACCTTCAGTCGCTCGGCCCACTCCTCCGCGAGGCCGGAGACGTCCCAGCCGCGGCTGGCGAGCCAGCCGAGGTGGATCTCCAGGACCTGTCCCGGGTTCATTCGGGACGGGACACCCAGCGGGTTCAGGATGATGTCGACCGGCGTGCCGTCCTCAAGGAAGGGCATGTCCTCGATCGGAAGGATCTTGGAGATGACACCCTTGTTGCCGTGGCGGCCGGCGAGCTTGTCACCGTCGGTGATCTTGCGCTTCTGGGCGACGTAGACGCGGACCAGCTGGTTCACGCCCGGGGGAAGCTCGTCGCCCTCCTCGCGGTCGAAGACGCGGACACCGATGACCTTGCCGATCTCACCGTGAGGAACCTTGAGCGAGGTGTCACGCACCTCGCGGGCCTTCTCACCGAAGATCGCGCGGAGCAGGCGCTCTTCCGGGGTCAGCTCGGTCTCGCCCTTGGGCGTGACCTTTCCGACCAGGATGTCGCCGGCGACTACGTCCGCACCGATGCGGATGATGCCGCGCTCGTCGAGGTCCGCCAGGACCTCCTCGGAGACGTTCGGGATGTCCCGGGTGATCTCCTCGGGGCCCAGCTTGGTGTCACGGGCATCGACCTCGTGCTCCTCGATGTGGATCGAGGAGAGGACGTCGTCCTGTACGAGGCGCTGCGACAGGATGATCGCGTCCTCGTAGTTGTGACCTTCCCAGGGCATGAACGCGACGAGCAGGTTCTTGCCGAGGGCCATTTCGCCCTCTTCGGTCGCAGGCCCGTCAGCGAGGACCTGGGACTCGATGATCCGGTCACCCTCGTTGACGATGACCTTCTGGTTGACCGAGGTGCCCTGGTTAGAGCGGGAGAACTTGGCGACGCGGTACGTGGTGTACGTGCCGTCGTCGTTGGCGACGGTGATGTAGTCGGCCGAGACCTCCTGGACGACACCGTCCTTCTCCGCACGGATCGAGTCACCGGCGTCGACCGCACAGCGGTACTCCATGCCGGTGCCGACGAGCGGCGCCTCCGCCTTGATGAGCGGAACGGCCTGGCGCATCATGTTCGCGCCCATGAGGGCACGGTTGGCGTCGTCGTGCTCCAGGAAGGGGATCATCGCGGTGGCGACGGACACCATCTGGCGCGGGGAGACGTCCATGTAGTCGACGTCGTCGCCGGCGATGTAGTCGATCTCGCCGCCACGACGGCGAACCAGTACGCGGTTCTCCGTGAAGCGCATCTCGTCGGACAGGCCGGCGTTGGCCTGGGCGATGACGAAGCGGTCTTCCTCGTCGGCCGTCAGGTAGTCGACCTCGTCGGTGACGACACCGTCGATGACCTTGCGGTACGGGGTCTCGACGAAACCGAACGCGTTGACGCGACCGTAGGACGCGAGCGAGCCGATCAGACCGATGTTCGGGCCTTCAGGGGTCTCGATCGGGCACATGCGGCCGTAGTGCGACGGGTGAACGTCTCGGACCTCGAAGCCGGCCCGCTCACGGGACAGACCACCCGGGCCAAGCGCCGACAGACGGCGCTTGTGGGTGAGACCCGACAGCGGGTTGTTCTGGTCCATGAACTGCGACAGCTGGCTGGTGCCGAAGAACTCCTTGATGGAGGCGACGACCGGCCGGATGTTGATCAGGGTCTGCGGCGTGATCGCCTCGACGTCCTGGGTCGTCATCCGCTCGCGGACGACGCGCTCCATACGAGCCAGACCCGTACGGACCTGGTTCTGGATGAGCTCGCCGACGTTGCGCAGACGACGGTTGCCGAAGTGGTCGATGTCGTCGGTCTCGACGACGATCGAACGACCCGACTCACCGACGGTCTCGGTCTCACCGGCGTGCAGCTTGACCAGGTACTTGATGGTCGCGATGACGTCGTCGGTGGTGAGCACGCCGGCGTCCAGCGGCTCGTCCGCGCCGAGCTTCTTGTTCACCTTGTAGCGGCCGACCTTCGCGAGGTCGTAGCGCTTCGGGTTGAAGTAGAGGTTCTCGAGCAGCGTCTGAGCGGCCTCGCGGGTCGGCGGTTCGCCCGGACGCAGCTTGCGGTAGATGTCGAGCAGCGCGTCGTCCTGCCCCTGGGTGTGGTCCTTCTCCAGGGTGGCGCGCATGGACTCGTACTCGCCGAACTCCTCGAGGATCTGCTCGGTGGTCCAGCCGAGAGCCTTCAGGAGGACGGTGACGGACTGCTTGCGCTTGCGGTCGATGCGAACACCGACCATGTCGCGCTTGTCGATCTCCATCTCGAGCCAGGCACCCCGGGAAGGGATGATCTTGGCGGCGAAGATGTCCTTGTCGGACGTCTTGTCGATGGAGGAGTCGAAGTAGACACCGGGGGAACGGACAAGCTGCGACACGACGACACGCTCGGTGCCGTTGATGACGAAGGTGCCCTTGTTGGTCATGAGCGGGAAATCGCCCATGAAGACCGTCTGAGACTTGATCTCTCCGGTCTCGTTGTTCGTGAACTCGGCAGTGACGAAAAGCGGCGCCGCGTACGTGAAGTCGCGGTCCTTGCACTCGTCGACCGAGTTCTTCGCCGGCTCGAAACGGTGGTCGCGGAACGTCAGCGACATCGACCCGGAGAAGTCCTCGATCGGCGAGATCTCCTCGAAGATCTCTTCCAGACCGGACTTGGTGGGAACGTCCTGTCCGCTCTCAAGCGCCGACTCGACGCGAGACTTCCAGGCGGCGTTACCGAGCAGCCAGTCAAAGCTCTCGGTCTGCAGCGCCAGGAGGTTCGGAACCTCGAGGGGCTCCTTGATCTTTGCAAAGGAGATGCGCAGCGGGGCGGTGCTGGCACCGTTGTTCGTATTGGTCGAGGCGTTGCGCGAGGCGGCCAAGAGGGGGTCCTTCCGAGGGCTCGGACTCACTACGCGCGTACCGGTCCCAGCTGACACAGAAGACAAGCGCCCCCCATCTGGTCAAAAGGACCAGCTCAGGGCCGTTCAATCAAGTGTGCTCATGCGTGGGCATGCCCCTGGCGACGGGCAGGGGGCAGCTAACAGGCAGCGCAAAGGGTCAGTGTAGCCACTAGGCTCACTGATGTCCAGACCAGGTTTCCGGAAACCGGCAACAGGCCTTCCCCATGTCGTTGAAACAACCGCGTGTCCCGCTCGGCTCGCATACGGAGCGCGTAGCAGTACTGCCCTCTTCGTAGTCGATCCATGCCCGATACGGACCCGATCCATGCCTCGGATCTCGGATCGGGCCTGCCGATCTCACGACGGATCTGAGAATTGCGCGCCGCGTCCAGTTCGTCAAGGCCCCCTGCTCCGAGCGGATCATCGAAGGACCCTGCCGCAGAGCAACGAAGATCACCCTACTCCCCAACGAGACTGGGGCAAGTCAGGCACTCCGGGTACGCCAAAGGGCGACCACCCTTACGGGTGATCGCCCTTGGAATGGGTCCCAGAAGGGCCCCAGAGGTGTTACTTGACGGTCACAGACGCGCCGGCAGCCTTGAGGGACTCGGCAGCCTTGTCAGCGGCCTCCTTGGCGACCTTCTCGAGGATCGGCTTCGGAGCGCCGTCGACGAGGTCCTTGGCCTCCTTGAGGCCCAGGGAGGTGAGCTCGCGCACGACCTTGATGACCTGGATCTTCTTGTCGCCGGCACCCTCGAGGATGACGTCGAACTCGTCCTGCTCCTCAGCGGCCTCGGGGGCAGCGCCACCGGCGGCGGGGCCGGCAACGGCGACGGCCGCGGCGGCGGTGACGTCGAACTTCTCCTCGAACGCCTTCACGAACTCGGAGAGCTCGATGAGGGTGAGCTCCTCGAACTGAGCGAGCAGGTCTTCCTGGCTGAGCTTCGCCATGATGGGCGATCCTTCCACTAAATCGGCAGGTGCCGGATGTATATAGAGGCGGGCGTAACGGCCCGCTTTGACCCACGCACTAGGCGGCGTGGATCAGTGCGCGAGCCGAATTACTCGGCACCGCCCTGCTCGGCGAGCTTGACGCGAAGCGCTTCCGCAGTGCGGACGAACTTCGACGGCAGCGCCTGGAAGAGCGAGGCAGCCTGAGACTGCTTGCCCTTGAACGCGCCGGCCAGCTTGCTGAGCAGAACCTCGCGGGACTCGAGGTCCGCAAGCTTCTTGATCTCATCGGCGGTGAGCGCCTTACCATCAAGGACACCCGCCTTGATGATGAGGTTCGGGTTTTCCTTGGCGAAGTCACGCAGGCTCTTCGCCGACTCCACCGGGTCACCGGTGATGAAGGCGACCGCGGTGGGACCAGCGAAGTGCTCGTCCAGCGCGGTGATCCCGGCCTGGTTGGCCGCAATCTTGGTCAGCGTGTTCTTCACCACGGCGTACTGGGCGTTCTCACCGAGAGAGCGACGCAGCGTCTTGAGCTGCGCGACGGTGAGACCCCGGTACTCGGTCAGCACGGCGGCGTTCGAGTCGCGGAACTGGTCCGTGAGCTCGGCTACCGCGGCAGCCTTGTTGGGCGTCGGCATAGTGCGTCGGCCTCCTTCCGGGTGATGAGGACCGCTCAGAAGGGGCATAAACACGAAACGCCCCGGCGCAGGCGCCAGGGCGTAGCTCAACCGAAAGCGAGTTTCGGGAACTTTCCTTGAACACCTGCGCAGGACGTCCGCAGTTAGCGGATCCTTCGGCCACCGCACCCTCGCGGGCACGGCAACGACCAGCGGTCTTTGGCTTCTCCGGAAGAGTACGGGAACCACCCGATGAGGAGCAAATCCGCCCCTCGGGGACCTCGTCGGGCCCCCCTCGGGACCCCCCTCGGGACCCCCCTCGGCGCCGTCGGACCCGCCGGGGCCCTGGCGGCCCGATCCCCTGCCAGGGCCCCTGTCCGGGGCTCAGCGCCCCATGACTTCGTCGAAGTCCACGGTGTCCCCCGCGGGCGGCTCAGTGACCGCGGGAGCCGTACCGAAGGCGGAGAAGGTCGCCTTCGTCTGCAGGGGACCGTTCTCGGGTCCCGTCTCCGTGGACTCGTAGCGGACGGGGTAGCCGTCCTTGCCGATCCACACGTCGACGCGGAGCTCCTTGATCTCCTTGACCGCTTCGTGGAGGTACTGGCGGTTCTTCTCCTCCATGACCTTCGTCGCCTCGTCCGCCTTCAGTAGCTCGGGGCCGGTGAGGATCGCCTTGTAGTGCTGGGTCTCGATCCCGTCGGCCTGCTCGGCGCCCACGTAGCGGACGGTGTCCTGTCCGAGGAGCATCGCGAGGTACTCGGCCGGGTCCTCGCCCCGCCGCGCGGTCTTCTTCCCGTCCGCGGCCAGGTCCATCTTCATCCAGGACTTGCCCTTCAGGGGCTTGTCCAGCTTGGTCCAGATGACCTCGCCGATCATGACCGACCGCTTGTCGGCTCCGTCGCGCTTCAGCAGCATGTCGTGGCTGTACGGGTACCAGCCCTTGGCCCCGGACTGGCCCGAGATCTTGCCGGCCGGGTCGGTGGTCGTCAGCTCGACCTTGGCGGACTTGGCGGCGACCGTCTTGAGGTAGGCCGCCTTCACCGCCTCCTCGGGCTTCGGGGGCCCGGCCGCCTCGGTCTTCGTCCCGGAGCCACCGCCCTTGCCCGTGGCGGGCCCGTCCGCGCCGCATGCCGCGAGACCGCTCACGAGCAGTGCGACGCCCGCCAGGGCGGCACCGCTCCGCATCCGGACACTCTTGTTCATTACGTGCTCCCCCATGGAAGAAGACCTTGTTCCTCGTGCGCGCCTGACCCGGGGGTCAGCTTCCGCCCGAGCCCTTCATCATTTCGGCGAGGTCGACGACCTGGTCGGCGGGCGGCGCGGCCACCTCGACCGGCTGGTTGTAGTCCAGGAACTTGATGGTCGTGTCCATCGGACCCTTGGCCGCGTCGGCGCGGGTACGGACCTGCTTGGTGTGGTCCGATGCGTCGATCCACATGTCCAGGGCCAGGCTCTTCACGCCCTGCGCCTCCAGAGCCGTGACGGACTGCTCCTGACGCTTCTTGGCCTCGGGCGTCGCGGAGGCCAGCGCGGCCCTCAGTTCGTCGAGGGTGACCGTGCCGCTGAGGTGCTTGGTCTTCACCCCGTCGATGGTCTCCTCGCCGACGAGCTTGAGGTCCTTGGCCCTGAGGAGCTCACCGGCCCGGTCGCCGGGGTTCTCGCCGGTCTTGCTCGCCGTGCCGCCGGCGCTGTTCAGCTGCTCCGCCATGACCGGGTCCAGGCTCTTCGTGTCGAACTTGATCCACTTGCCCTCGGAGCCGATGAACATCACCTGGTCGAGGAGCCGGATCTCGGCCTTCTGCCCGCCCTCGCCCGAGGTGGCCATGTTCATCGACATGGCCACCGACGGCTTGAGCCGCATGGACACGTCTCCGGAGAACTGCTCGCCCTGCGCGGTGCCCGTCATCGAGTAGCGCAGGGAGGTGATCTCCTCCGACTTCGCCTTGACCTTCTCCAGGTAGGCGGCCGGGGTCACCTCCACGGCGCCCTTCGCGGAGCCCTGGGAGGCCGCCGCCTTCCCGGTGCCGTCCTTCTGCCCGCTCTCGCACGCCGTGGCTCCGGCCACGAGCAGTACGGCGGCCAGCGCGGCCCCGGCGGTCTTCTTACGGTTGTCGTTGCGGTACGCGAACAAGAGTCCCCACCCCTGATGTGATCGTTTCTGGTGATCCGACCCTACTGGTTGGTAGTCCGGTCACTTCGCGATTTCCGGTGTGCAACGCAGAACGGGCCCTTCTCCCCCGGGAAAGGGGGCGAAGGGCCCGTTCGGGCAACTTCAGCGGGCCGTCAGGCCCGGATCGGTCAGACCGCGGCCGGGTCTTCCTCGACGAGGAGGTTCCGGGTGCGGTTGGAGTCCAGCAGGATGCCGGGACCCATCGTGGTGCTGAGGGCAGCCTTCTTGATGTAGCGGCCCTTCGCGGCGGACGGCTTCAGACGAAGGATCTCGTCCAGGGCCGCGCCGTAGTTCTCGACCAGCTGCTCATCGGAGAAGGAGACCTTGCCGATGATGAAGTGCAGGTTCGAGTGCTTGTCGACGCGGAACTCGATCTTGCCACCCTTGATCTCGGTGACAGCCTTCGCGACGTCCATGGTGACGGTGCCGGTCTTCGGGTTCGGCATCAGGCCACGGGGACCGAGCACGCGGCCGAGGCGGCCGACCTTGCCCATGAGGTCCGGCGTGGCGACAACGGCGTCGAACTCGTTGAGGCGGTTGCCCTTGGCGATCTCGTTGATGAGCTCGTCGTCGCCGACAATGTCGGCGCCGGCGGCTTCCGCGGCCGCAGCACGGTCACCGGTCGCGAAGACCAGGACCCGGGCGGTCTTGCCGGTGCCGTGCGGGAGGTTCACGGTGCCGCGGACCATCTGGTCGGCCTTGCGCGGGTCTACACCCAGGCGGAAGGCGACCTCGACGGTGCCGTCGAACTTCGTGGTGGAGGTCTCCTTGGCGAGACGGACGGCCTCGAGCGGGGCGTACTGCTTCTCCCGGTCGACCTTGGCGTCCGCAGCGCGGAGAGTCTTGCTGCGCTTCACTTCTGCTCCTGTGTTGTGGCTTCAGGTGTGGAGTCGTGGTGCGGACCAGCGCTTGGCCCTACCACTGTGGTGCTGGGGTGGCTGAATCAGCCTTCGACCGTGATGCCCATCGAACGCGCGGTGCCGGCGATGATCTTCTCGGCCGCGTCGATGTCGTTGGCGTTCAGGTCAGGCATCTTGAGCGTGGCGATCTCGCGAACCTGGTCACGCGTAAGCTTCGCGACCTTCGTCTTGTGCGGCTCGCCAGAGCCCTTCTCCACGCCGGCGCTCTTCAGGATGAGGCGCGCGGCCGGCGGCGTCTTGGTGATGAAGGTGAAGGAGCGGTCGTCGTAGACCGTGATCTCCACCGGCACGACCATGCCACGCTGCGACTCGGTCGCGGCGTTGTAGGCCTTGCAGAACTCCATGATGTTGACGCCGTGCTGACCGAGCGCGGGGCCGACCGGCGGAGCCGGGTTGGCCGCGCCGGCCTTGATCTGGAGCTTGATAAGCCCCGTGACCTTCTTCTTCTTGGGAGGCATTGCTCTCTCCGGGTCCTAGTGAGAGTTTTCGCCGCCAATCCGGTCATCCGGATGGAGGCATACCGCACTACGATAACGGGTATCGGTGCGAGGCTGAAAACCGAGCAGGTCAGACCGCCCGCAAGGGGGCAATCTGACCTGTCCGGAAGCGTGTGCCAGAAGGCTGTGGATCAGTTCTTCTGGATCTGGTCGAAGCTGAGCTCGACCGGGGTCTCGCGGCCGAAGATCTCGACGAGACCCTTGACCTTCTTCGAGTCCGGGTTGATCTCGTTGATGGTCGCCTGCAGCGTCGCGAACGGGCCGTCGGTGACGGTGACCGAGTCGCCGACCTCGAAGTCCAGGACCTCGATGGCGCGCTTGACGGCGGGCGCCGGCAGGCCGGCCTCTTCCGCTGCCAGCTTGGCGGCCTTCTCCTGCAGCTCCGGAGCGAGCATCTTGACGATCTCGTCCAGGGTCAGCGGGTACGGGTCGTACGCGTTGCCCACGAAGCCGGTGACGCCGGGGGTGTTGCGGACGACGCCCCAGGACTCGTTCGTCAGATCCATGCGGACGAGAACGTAACCGGGCAGCTTGTTCTGCCGGACGTTCTTGCGCTCGCCGTTCTTGATCTGGACGATCTCTTCCTCGGGCACCTCGGCCTGGTAGATGAAGTCCTCGACGTTGAGCGAGACGGCGCGCTGCTCCAGGTTGGCCTTCACGCGCTTCTCGTAGCCGGCGTAGGTGTGGATGACGTACCACTCGCCGGGCAGGAGGCGCAGCTCTTCGCGCAGGGCCTGGATGGGGTCGACGGGCTCCGCGGGCTCGACGTCGGCGGCCTCGACGGCCTCGGCGTCGTCCTCGTCGGAGGCCTCTTCGTCGGCGTCGTCCTCGTCGGAGGCCTCTTCGTCGGCGTCGTCCTCGTCGGAGGCGTCCTCGTCGGACTCCTCGGCGTCGTCGGACTCGTCGTCGTCGGCCTCTTCGGCCTCCGCGTCGTCCTCGGCCTCGGCGTCGACCTCACCCTCGACGTGCAGCGCGGCCTCTTCGGCGGCGACACCCGCCTCGGCGTCGGCGAGCTCGGCCTCGTCGGGGTCCACAGCGTCTGCAGCCTCGACGATGTCGAGCGCGTCCTCGACGGACTCGACGGAGTCGGGGCTCGCGTTCAGGTTCGGGTCAGACACGGTGGCTGCTTCTTCCTGGATACAAAAGGTGGTCGAACATGCGAAAACGGGCGGCACCCATCAAGGCGCCGCCCTCCGCGGGGATCAGCCGAAGACGAACTTGATGGCTTCCTGGAACCCATAGTCAATCACGGTCACCAGACCGATCATGATGACGACGAAGACAATCACCACAGTGGTGTACGTCGTCAGCTGGTTGCGAGTGGGCCATACAACCTTGCGGAGTTCCGCGACGATCTGGCGGTAGAACAGCGCGAGACGACCCAGAGGGCCCTTCTTGCCGCGCTTGCCGCCCTTGCGGGCCTTCTTCTCGCGAGTGTCATCCTCGGCGTCAGGCATGTCGATGGAGCCCAGGGCGTCCGTCACGTCTCTCACCTGAATCCGGGTCGTGGCCGTAGCCGCGCCCGGTTGCGCCGCACGGCACTGCATCTAAGTACGTACCTGCGCACACACGTCCGAGAAGGAGTGTGGAGCAGGGCCGGAGGGACTCGAACCCCCAACCGCTGGTTTTGGAGACCAGTGCTCTACCAATTGAGCTACGACCCTTTGCGTGTCCCAACCTACCGCATCCAGACGAGTGCACGGTGTGCTCACGCTCTGCAGCGGTTGACTTGGGCCAACGACGGTTGAGTGTACGTGGTCCGGGCCCTGACGTCGAACAGCACCGTCCGGAGAGCGGCCGTCCGGTAACTGAAACGGAGTGCGGCGCTCGTTTCGCGTCTGGGACGATTGGCCGCATGACCTCTGAAACGCCTTCCGCCGAGCGCCGCGTATCCGCCCGTATCGGTGCCATCTCCGAGTCCGCCACCCTCGCCGTCGACGCCAAGGCCAAGGCCCTCAAGGCCGCCGGGCGTCCGGTGATCGGTTTCGGAGCCGGTGAGCCCGACTTCCCGACCCCGGACTACATCGTCGACGCCGCGGTCGAGGCCTGCCGCAACCCCAAGTACCACCGCTACACGCCGGCCGGCGGTCTGCCCGAGCTGAAGGCCGCCATCGCCGCGAAGACGCTGCGCGACTCCGGCTACGAGGTCGACGCGTCCCAGGTGCTGGTGACCAACGGCGGCAAGCAGGCGATCTACGAGGCGTTCGCGGCCATCCTGGACCCGGGTGACGAGGTCATCGTCCCGGCGCCGTACTGGACCACGTACCCGGAGTCGATCCGGCTCGCCGGCGGTGTCCCGGTCGAGGTCGTGGCCGACGAGACCACCGGTTACCGGGTCTCCGTCGAGCAGCTCGAGGCGGCCCGCACCGAGCGTACGAAGGTCGTCCTCTTCGTCTCCCCGTCGAACCCGACCGGCGCCGTCTACTCCGAGGCGGACGCCGAGGCGATCGGCCGCTGG